>DATMSA010000130.1:0-1662 GCA_035565675.1 Capillimicrobium sp.
CCTGGGCCGCGGCGAGCCCGGCGCCCGTGCGGGCGGCGCAGCCGCGCAGCAGCGCGAAGCCGTCGCCGAGCGCGACCCCGCCGGGCACGGCGCCGGCGCCGCACGCCGCCAGCGTCGCGGGCGCGCCGCCGTCGAGCGGGACCGCCAGCTGCTGCGAGCCGCCGTCGGCGGCGAGCGTCCAGCCCACGCGCCCGCCGCCCGCGCTCAGCCCCGCGACGGTCGCTGAGCGCCCGCCGTGGGTGGCCAGCGCCCGGCGCGCCCCGCCGGCCGGCTGCGCGACCACGCGCGCCCCGCCGCCGGCGACGCGCTCGCCCCACACGACGGCGTCGCCGGCCAGCAGCGGCCCGGACGTGAGCGCGCGCGGCGCGTCGACCTGCCGCGCGGCCAGGGCCGGGACGGCGGCGGCGAGCGCGGCGATCAGCGCAAGGGGCCCGGCGAGTCGGCGCATGTCCCGCGGGACGCTAGATGATTGATGCCACGGTGCTCGCTGTGGCGAAAGGGGACATAACGCAGCGGGTCGAAGTCGGCGGTGCCTAAACGCACCATCGACCCAAGGGGGCCACGATGCTCGCCGACCTCGACCTGCTGCTCACTGCGGTGTTCTGTGCCGCAGACGATTCCCTGCCCAAGCGGCCAGGAAACGCACGCCGAAGGATCACCGATGCGGAGGTCATCACGCTGTGCGTGGCGCAGGCGGTCATGGGCATCGCCTCTGATCGCCAGTTCTTGCGGGCCGCGCGGCGCCAGCTTGGTGGTCTGTTTCCGGTGCTGCCCACCCAGGACGCCTTCTGGAAGCGCCGCGCCCGCCTGGCCGAGCAGATCGAGAGGTTGATGGCCTGCTTCTCGCGAGACTGCCCGGGCTATTGGGACTCGATCGCGCTGCTGGACTCCACCCCGGTGGAGTGCGGCCGCTCGGTCGACACGGCCCGCCGCTCGCAACTGGCGGTGGCGTGCGCACATCACTACAGCCGCAGCCACAGCCGCTGGTTTTGGGGGATGCGCCTGCACCTACTCGGCGCGCCGGACGGCACGATCCGCGCCGCGATCCTCGCCTCCGCCGACCACAAGGAACGCGACGTGGCCAAGCGGTTGTTCGCGATCGGCCTACGCGGCGGCGAGACCATCATCGCCGACAAGGGCTACGCCGGCGCCGAGTTCGCCGCCCACGCCGCCGCACAGCACGACGCGACCGTGCTGCGCCCGGCGCGCAAGACCGAGCCCGACAACGGGCTGCACCTCTCCGCCATCCGCCAACGCATCGAATCGATCTTCTGGACCCTCAAAGACCGCCTCGGCCTCGAAGCCCACCAGGCACGCACCCTCCACGGACTCCGCGCCCGGATCGCCTCCAAGCTGCTGGCCTACAGCGCCGGCATCTGGATCAACTGGCTCACCGGACGCCCGACCCGGGCGTTCGCCGACCTCAACGCCTGAGTTCGCGTGGCATCAATCATCTAGGCGACCGCGAGCGGGCGGTCGGGCTCGCGCCGGCCGTCGGCGGTCGCCTCCAGGGTCAGGGCGAGGAACGCCTTGGCGGCGGGCGGCTGGCGCCGGCGGGCCCGCCACACGATCGCCACGGGCCACGTGAGCGGATCGGGCCCGATCGGGATCCCGACGACCGGCGGCCCCTCCTCGGCGACGATCGACTGCGGCATCATCGAG
>DATMSA010000131.1:0-46507 GCA_035565675.1 Capillimicrobium sp.
GTCGACGCCGCCGGCAACGTGCTGGCGGCCTTCGGCCCGGCGCCCACCGACGCGCGTCCCGCCGCGATCGTCGCCGCCCACCTCGACACCGTCTTCGCGGCCGGCACGCCGCTGCGGCCGCGCCGCGACGGCGATCGGCTCCACGGCCCCGGCATCGGCGACGACTCGCTGGCCGTCGCCGCCCTCGTCCACCTCGCCCGGCGGCTGCGCGCCGCCCCGCCGGCCCGGCCGCTGATCCTCGCCGCCACCGTCGGCGAGGAGGGACTCGGCGACCTGCGCGGCGCCCGCGCCGTCCTCGACGCCGTCGCCTGCGACGCGTTCGTCGCCCTCGAGGGCCACGGGCTGGAGACGATCCAGACCGCCGGCGTCGCCTCCGCCCGCCTCGTCGCGACCGCGGCCGGCCCCGGCGGCCACTCGTGGGGCGACCGCGGCACCCCGAGCGCCGTGCACGCCCTCGTCGAGGCGCTCCACGACGCGCTCGCCGCGGCCGCGCCCGGCCACGTCAACGTCGGCGTCATCCGCGGCGGCACCTCGATCAACACGATCGCGGCCGGCGCGCAGGCCGAGATCGACCTGCGCGACGCCGACGACGCCGCGCTCGACCGCCGCCGCGACGCGGTCGAGGCGGCGCTGCGCCGGCACGGCGTCGAGGTCGAGCGCGTCGGCCGCCGGCCCGGCGGCGCCACGCCGGCCGACCACCCGCTCGTCGCCGCCGCCCGCGCCGCCCGCGCCGCCGCCGGCCTGCCCGCCGCGGAGGAGACCGCCTCCTCGACCGACGCCAACGCCGCCATGGGGCGCGGCGTCCCGGCCGTCTGCGTGTCGCTCACGCACGGCGAGGGCGCGCACACGCTCGACGAGCGGATCGAGCTCGCCCCGCTGCCCGCGGGCCTCGCGGCGGTCGAGGCGCTGACCGACGCGCTCGCCGCCGGACTGTCCGCGGGCTGACGGCGCCCGCCACCGAACGCGGCGCCCGCGGGTTGCCATGGACGCCGGAGTGTCGGTTACGCTCGCGGCCGCGCGTCCCATCAACGCCACGGAGGTCCCCTTGCGCAAGCTTCGTCCCCGCCTGACGTACGCGAACGTCGCGTCGTCACTGGCGCTGTTCCTGGCCGTCTCGGGCGGCACGGCCATCGCCGCCGCCACGATCGGCACGAGCGACATCAAGAACCGCGCGGTCACCACGCCCAAGCTCGCCAACGGCGCGGTCACGGGCGCCAAGGTCAAGAACGGCTCGCTGACCGCGGCCGACTTCAAGTCCGGCTCGCTGCCCGCCGGCCCGCAGGGTCCGCAGGGCCCGGCCGGCCCGCAGGGTCCTCCCGGCCCGGCCGGCGCCGCCATCAGCGGCGTCATCAGCCCCCAGGGCACGCTCGTCTACGGCCAGGGCGTCGCGGCCGTCTCGGTCGCCGGCCCCGGCGTCTACACGGTCACGTTCAACCAGAACGTCAGCCAGTGCCCGGCCGTCGCCACGATCGGCGGCTACCAGCTCGGCGGCGTCACCGCCAGCGGCAGCGAGGGCGGCACGGTGAGCCTGCAGCCGGGCGGCAACAACAACGCGGTCGCGGCGACGCAGATCACGTTCATCACGCGCGTCCCGGGCGGCGCGAACGGCCCGCTGCCGTTCCACTTCGCCGTCTTCTGCTGAGCGGACGCAGGGAACCCGCGCGTGGCCGGGGCGGCGTTGCCCGCCCCGGCCAGCGGGTAGCCCATGGGTGACGCACCCCCGACCAGGAGCACACCCATGACCCAGGAACGCGATCCCCTCGCCGAGCGCGAGGCGCGCGCGGCCGCCGCCGAGGCCGGCCACATCGGCGGCCGGCCCACCCGCGAGGAGGAGGTCGACCTGCCCCACGACCCGGCGATGGAGCCGGTGTACGAGGCGGGCGGCGGCGAGGCCGAGGGCTTCGAGATGGCCGAGGAGGAGCTCGTCGAGCACGCCGAGCAGGGCCCGGCGTCGCCGGAGGCGAGCGTCAAGGCCGTTCGCGCCGAGGTGGACCGCGAGACGGAGCAGCCGGATCCGGCAACCTATGGGGAGCCCGACCGCGAGCAGGTGTCGGAGCTCCACGAGGACGACCACCGCTGAGCCCCCGCCAGAGCGACAAGCTCGACGAGTACCGCAGGAAGCGCGACCTCGGCGCCACGCCGGAGCCCGACGGCGGCCCGCCACCGTCGGCCGGCGACGGCGGCGCCCGCTTCGTCGTCCAGGAGCACCACGCCACCCGCCTGCACTGGGACCTGCGCCTCGAGCGCGACGGCACGCTCGCGTCGTGGGCGGTGCCCAACGGCATCCCCGACGACCCCAAGCGCAACCGCAAGGCGATCCGCACCGAGGACCACCCGCTCGAGTACCTCGACTTCGAGGGCGACATCCCCAAGGGCAACTACGGCGCCGGGTCGATGCGCATCTGGGACCGCGGCACCTACGAGGCCGAGAAGTGGCGCGACGACGAGGTCATCGCGACCTTCCACGGCGAGCGCCTCAACGGCCGCTACGCGCTGATCCGCACGGACGGCAAGGACTGGCTCATGCACCGCATGGACCCGCCGGCCGACCCCGGCGCGGAGCCGATGCCCGAGGCGCTCGTCCCGATGCTGGCCAAGGCGGGGCCGCTGCCGCGCGCGGGCGACTGGGCGTTCGAGATCAAGTGGGACGGCGTGCGCGCGCTCGTCTCCTCCGAGCCCGGGCGCATCCGCATCGAGTCGCGCAACGGCCGCGACATCACCGCGTCCTATCCGGAGCTGCGCGCGCTGAACCGGGCGCTCAGCCACCACCGCGCGATCCTCGACGGCGAGATCGTGGCGTTCGACGAGGACGGCCGTCCGAGCTTCGGCCGCCTGCAGCAGCGGATGCACCTCACCAACGAGTCGCAGGTGCGCCGCCGCGCCCAGGAGGTGCCGGTCGTGCTCGTGCTCTTCGACCTCCTGTGGCTCGACGGCCACTCGCTCATGCACCTGCCCTACGACGAGCGCCGCGCCCGGCTCGAGGCGCTGGAGCTGACCGGCCCCAACTGGCAGACGCCGGCCGCCCACCACGGCGACGGCGCCGCGCTGCTGGAGGCCACCGCCCGCCAGGGCCTGGAGGGCCTGATCGCCAAGCGCCGCGACTCGCCCTACGAGCCGGGCCGCCGCAGCGGCGCCTGGATCAAGGTCAAGAACGTCAACCGCCAGGAGGTCGTGATCGCCGGCTGGCTGCCGGGCGAGGGACGCCGCGCGTCGCGGATCGGCGCGCTCGTCGTCGGCGTCCACGACGAGACGGACCCGCCGAGCCCGCTGCGCTACGCGGGCCGGGTCGGCACCGGCTTCACCGACCGCACGCTCGACGAGCTGCGCGAGCGGCTGGAGCCGCTGCGCACCGACCACAGCCCGTTCGGCCACCACCCGCAGGGCCTGCCGCGCAACGTCCAGTGGGTGACGCCGTCGCTGCTGGCCGAGGTCGAGTACGGCGAGTGGACGAGCGACGGGCTGCTGCGCCATCCCTCGTTCAAGGGCCTGCGCGCCGACAAGGACCCCGCCGACGTCGTCCGCGAGCTGGCCGGCGACGCGCGCGAGCTCGCGTTCGGCGAGCGCGTCGTCCGCGTCAGCAACTGGTCGAAGGTGCTGTGGCCGAAGACCGGCTTCACGAAGGGCGATCTCGTCGAGTTCTACGTCGCGGTCGCCCCCACCCTGCTGCCCCACCTCGCCGGCCGCCCGCTCACGCTCAAGCGCTATCCCAACGGGGTCGACGAGCAGCACTTCTACGAGAAGCAGTCGCCGCGCCACCGGCCCGACTGGGTGCGCACGGCGCCGGTCCCCACCGGCCGCAAGACGATCGACTTCACGCTCGTCGACGACGTCGCGACGCTCGCGTGGCTGGCGAACCTCGCCGACATCGAGCTGCACACGTCGCTGTCGCGCGCCGACCGCATCGACCGCCCGACGATGCTCGTCTTCGACCTCGACCCGGGGCCGGGCGCCGACATCGTCACCTGCTGCGAGGTCGGCCTGGTGCTGCGCGGCCTGTTCGAGAAGCTCGGGTTGACGACCGTCGCCAAGACGTCGGGCTCCAAGGGCCTGCAGGTGTACCTGCCGCTCAACCGCCCCGACGTGACCTACGACGACACCAAGCCGTTCGCCAAGGCGGTGGCCGAGCTGCTGGAGAAGCAGATGCCCGACCTCGTGGTCTCGCGCCAGACCAAGACGCTGCGCGACGGCAAGGTCCTGGTCGACTGGTCCCAGAACGACGAGCACAAGACGACGGTCAACGTGTACTCCGTGCGCGCCCGCGAGCGGCCGACCGTGTCCGCGCCCGTCGACTGGGACGAGGTCGCCGCCTGCCGCGAGTCGGGCGACCCGGAGATGCTCGTGTTCGACACGGCCGACGTGCTGGAGCGGATCGCGCAGCGCGGCGACCTGTTCGCCCCCGCGCTCACCGAGGTTCAGGAGCTGCCCCGGCTCGGGTAGCCAGAACCGCCTCGATCGTGTCGGCCTCCGTGGCGGGCTTGTCGGGCCGGTGGCGCACGACCCGCGCGAAGCGCAGCGCGACGCCGCCCGGGTAGCGCGGGCTGGTCTGGATGCCGTCGAAGGCGACCTCGACGACGAGCTCGGGGCGAACGTGCACGACGTGGCGCTCGCGGCCGGTCTCCAGCGCGAGCAGGTGCTCGGTCTGCCAGGCCAGCATCGCGTCGGTGAGGCCCTTGAACGTCTTGCCGAGCATCACGAACCCGCCGGTGCGCGGGTCGCGCGCGCCGAGGTGCAGGTTGCTGAGCCATCCCTGGCGGCGCCCGTGGCCCCACTCGGCCGCCAGCACGACGAGGTCGAGCGTGTGCACCGGCTTGACCTTCAGCCAGCCGGCGCCCCGGCTGCCGGCCGCGTACGGGACGTCGAGCGCCTTGAGCATGATCCCCTCGTGGCCGCGGGCGAGCGCCTCGTCGAGCACCGCCTGCGCGCCCGCGGCGTCAGCGACCGCGACCCGCGGGATCCGCCGGTCCTCGGGCACGAGCTCGGCCAGCAGCGCCGCACGCTCGGCGCCGGGCCGGTCCAGGACGTCCTCGCCGTCGGCGTGCAGCACGTCGAACAGGAACGGCGACAGCGGGACCGTGCGCTCGCGGTGGCTGGCGAACCGCGCCGCCGTCACCTGGAAGGGCTGCGGCCGCCCGTCGGCGCGCAGCGCGATCGCCTCGCCGTCGAGCACGAGCGTCCGCGCCGGCAGCGCGAGCGCGGCCTCGACCAGCTCGGGCACCCGCGCGGTGACGTCGTCGAGGCTGCGGGTGAAGACCCGCACGTCGTCGCCGTCGCGGTGGATCTGGATGCGGGCGCCGTCGAGCTTCCACTCGGCGCCGGCCTGGCCGAGCCGCGTCATCGCGTCCTCGACGCCGGCCGCGGGGCTCGCGAGCATCGGCCGCAGCGGCCGGCCGACCTCCAGGCGGAAGCGGTCGAGCGCGGCGGGCCCGTCCGCCAGGGCCGCCTCGGCGACCGGCCCGACGTCGCCGTGCAGCATGACCGCCCGGCGGACCGCGTCCGCCGGGGCGCCGACGGCCGCGGCGAGCGCCTGCACGAGGAGGCCCTCCAGCGCGCCCTGGCGCAGCTCGCCGCCGATCAGGCGGATCAGGAACCGGCGCTCGGGGTCGGACGCGCGCGCGAACAGCGTCTCGAGCTCGGCGCGGCGGGCGGCGTTCGCGCCCGCCCCGCGCACGGCGGCGATCCGCTCGAACGCCGCGTCGACGTCGGCGACGGTGAGCGGCTCGGCCGAGGCGGACTGCGGCGGCAGATCGGCCAGCAGCTTCCAGCCGACCCCGATGCGCCCCTGGCGCAGCTCGCCCGCGAGGAACGCGACGCCCGCGCGGGCCTCGCCGGGATCGAGCCCGGCCAGCGCGCCGGCCAGCAGGTCGAGCTTCTCCCGTCGCGAGCGCGTCGCGGCGACCAGCTCCGAGGTCGCCGCCAGCTCCGCCAGGCGCACGACCTCAACCTCAGGTCGAGGCTGAGGAAGCCGCGATCCAGTCGTCGCCGCGGCGCTTGAGCAGGATCTCGTGCTCGCCGGCGTCGTCGACGACGTGGACGCGCGCCTCGTCGTCGTCGGTGCCGGGCCGATCGACGACCTGGACGAGGTGGACGGCCGAGACGCGCGCGTGCGGCCGGGCCTCGGCGTGGGCGGCGCGGGCGGCCGCGTCGATGGTGTCGCGGTCCCAGCCGCGGTCCTGCGCGCGGGCGAGCGCGAGGTGCTCGTTGGCCTGGGCGACGTCGCGCAGCAGCCGGCCGGCGCGCGCCCGGGTGCGGCGTTGCGCGCCGAGAACCCCGCCGACCAGCACGAGCACGACCAGCGCGGCGAGGACGATCAGGACGATCACGAGCCATGTGGGCATGGCCGGGAGCTTAGGCGTCCGCGCGTCAGGCGGGCACGGCGCGGGCGCGCAGGTGCGCGCCGACCTTGCGCTTCACGCGCTGCAGGGCGTTGTCGACCGTCTTCGTGTCGCAGCCGATTCGCTCGCCGATCGTCTCGTAGGAGTGGCCGTCCAGGTAGAGCGCCAGGACGCGCGACTCGAGCTCCGACAGCGCGCTGGTCATGCACGCCACCAGCGAGCGCAGCTCCTCGGCGGAGATCACCTGGTTGACCGGATCGTGCACCGGCGAGCCGGGGATGACCTCGTCGAGGGTCGGCTCCCCGTCGGAGGCCGAGGCCGGCGGCGCCGAGAACGACACGTAGCCGTTGAGCGGCGTGTGCTTGTTGCGCGTCGCGGTCTTCACCGCGGTGATGATCTGACGCGTGATGCACAGCTCCGCGAAGTTGCGGAAGCTCGACTCGCGGTCGGTCCGGTAGTCGCGCACGGCCTTGTAGAGGCCGACGAGACCCTCCTGGATCAGGTCGTCGGCGTCGCCGCCGGCGAGGAAGTAGGACGACGCCTTCAGCCGGACGAAGCCGTAGTAGCGACGCACGATGCGGTCGTAGGCATCGGCGTTGCCCTGCTTGGCGAGCGCGATGAGAAAGCCGTCGTCGACCTGAAGTTGACCCTGAGTTTGCGTGGACAGACGCGCCATGGAGCGATCCCCCTGGCTGCGCGCACGCGCAGCCGAGTGCTTGGAGCTCCCTGGCGCGCCCTCCCAGGGCGCCAGGCAACGAATTATGGACTACCTCAACCTCAACCTCACGGTTGAGTGCTGGCAAGGTATGCGAAGTTATGACCCGCTGTCAAGCCGACGCTGCAAGATCTCGTACAGCAGGGCGGCCGCGGCGGCGCTGACGTTGAGCGACCCGATCCGGCCGCGCAGCGGAAGCGCCACGAGCGCGTCGCACGAGTCGGCGACGCGGCGGCGCAGGCCCTTGCCCTCCGCGCCGAGCACGAGCACGACCCCGCCGCGGTAGTCCGGCGCGTCGTAGGCGACCGCGCCGTCGCCGGCCGCGGCCCCGTAGCACCAGCAACCGGCGTCCTTGGCGTCGGCGAGGAAGTCGGCCAGGTTGCGCACGCGCGCCACGGGCAGGTGCTCGACCGCGCCCGCCGACGCCTTGCACACCGCGGGCGTGACCTCGGCGGAGCGCCGCTCGGGCAGCACGACGCCGGTCGCCCCGACGCACTCGGCCGTGCGGCAGATCGCGCCGACGTTCTGCGGGTCCTCGAGCTCGTCGAGCGCGACGATCAGCGGGTCCGGCACCGCCAGGAGGTCCGCGGCGTCGGCGTAGGGGTAGTCGCCGACGTCGGCGCACACGCCCTGGTGCGCCGGCGACCCGCAACGGCGCTCGAGCTGCTCGGGGCGCTCCTCCTCGACCGGCACGCCGCGCAGCCAGGGCTCGCCCGCCGCCCCGCGCGTGGCCCACACGCGCCGCACCGGCCGCCGCCCCGCCCGCAGCGCCTCCCGCACGGGGTTGCGGCCGTAGACGATCACGCCGCGGGCGTCAGCTCGTAGCCGTCGGGGCCGTCGCGCACCGTCCAGCCGGCCGCGGCGATCGCGTCGCGCAGCTCGTCGGCGCGGGCGAAGTCGCGCGCGGCGCGGGCCGCGACGCGCTCCTCGGCGAGCGCGACGACCTCGGCGGGCGCCTCCGGCGCGGCGTCGTCGAGCAGGTTCTCCAGCGCGAGCACCTCGAGCATCTCGCGAAGCTGCGCGGCGTCGCCGCCGCCGGCGGCGTTGGAGCGCGTGATCCACTCGTACAGCGCGGCCATCGCGGCCGGGGTGTTGAAGTCGTCGGCCAGCCGGTCGAAGAACCGGTCGCGCAGCGGCTCGAGGTCCGGCGAGGGGCCGTCGCCGGCGCGCCGCGCGGCCTCGCGGATGCGCTCGACGCTGCGCGTGGCCTGCGTCATGACCGCGTCGTCGAAGCGCATCGGCTGGCGGTAGTGGGCGGAGGCGAACGCGACGAGCACGGCGTCGCGCCCCCAGCGCTCGACCACGTCACCGAGCAGCGCGATGTTGCCGACGGACTTGGCCATCTTCTCCTCGCCCATCAGCAGCATCCCGTTGTGCATCCAGATCTGGGCGAGCTCGGCGCCGCGCGCCGCGCGGGTCTGGGCCGCCTCGTTCTCGTGGTGCGGGAACACGAGGTCGCTGCCGCCGCCGTGGATCTGGAAGCCGACCCCGAGGTACTGCTCGCCCATCGCCGAGCACTCGATGTGCCACGCCGGCCGGCCCGGGCCCCACGGCGAGTCCCACCACGTGTCCTCGTCGTCCTTGCGCGCCTTCCACAGCGCGAAGTCGAGCGGGTCGCGCTTGCGGTCGGCGCCCTCGACGCCCTCGCCCTGGTCCATCGCGTCGACGGAGCGGTGCGACAGCGAGCCGTAGGCGGGATCGCTGCGCACGTCGAAGTACACGTCGCCGCCCGCCTCGTAGGCGTGCCCGCGCTCGATGAGCGCCTCGATCAGCCCGATGATGCCCTCGATCGTCTGCGTCGCCAGCGGCTCGTGGTCGGGCCGCCCGAGCCCGAGCGCGTCGGTGTCGGCGCGGTAGCGGGCGGTCATCTCCCGCGCGAGCTCGTCGCTGGGGCGCCCGGCGGCGCGGGCCGCGTCGTAGATCTTGTCGTTGACGTCGGTGACGTTGATGACCAGGGTCACGCGCAGCCCCTCGTGGACGAGGAAGCGCTTCAGCAGGGAGAAGACGACGAACGGGCGCGCGTTGCCGATGTGGATCGGCCCGTACACGGTGGGCCCGCAGGCGTAGATGCCCACGTGCCCGTCGTCGGGGCGCAGCGGGACGAGCTCGCCGCTGCGGGTGTCGTGGATGCGGATCGCGCGCGCCATTCTGCGCTCAGAGACTAGGTATCGCGCACGACGTGAGGTGCGACGATCCGCAGCGAGCGCTACGGTCCGGCCTGGGTCATGGCACGCAGGTCGGGCACGGAGGAGGGCGAGCACGCCATCGAGCGGGCGTTCGCGACGCTCCCCGAGCGCTACCTCGGCGCCGAGCGCGGGTTCGACGCGACCTACCGGCTGACGTTCGAGGACATCGGCTCGGTGTGGGAGGTCCGCCTGGGCCCCGACGCCGCCACGGTCCGCCACGGCGCGAGCGACCGCCGGCCCGACGTGGAGATCTCCACCGACTCCGCCACGTGGCTGGCGCTGCGCCGCGGCGCGCTCTCGGGCGTCGACGCGTTCGCCGCCCGCCGCCTGCGCGCCCGCGGCGACGTCGACCTGGCCGTCGCCTTCGAGAGCTTCTTCCGCCGCCCCGGCGGGCGCGGCCCGCAGCTCCGGCTGCGCCGGCTCGAGCTCGGCGGCGGGCGCGACGTGTCGGTGCTGACGCTCGGCCGCGGGCCCGACGTCGTCCTCGTCCACGGGCTCGGCGGCACGAAGAGCTCGTTCTTCGAGACCGCCGCCGCGCTGGCGGCGGGCGGCCATCGCGTGCACGCGCTCGACCTGCCCGGCTTCGGCGCGTCGTCCAAGCCGCTGCGCGCCCCCTACACGGGCCCGTGGTTCGCCACCGCCGTGCTCGACGCGATGGACGCGCTCGGCGTGGAGCGCGCCGGGCTGGCCGGCAACTCGATGGGCGGGCGCGTCGCGATCGAGGCGGCGCTGGCCGCGCCCGAGCGCGTGACCGGCGTGGCGCTGCTGTGTCCGGCCGTGGCGTTCGTGAAGCGCACGTTCCACCCGCTGGTGTCGGTGCTGCGCCCCGAGCTGGGGCTGCTGCCCCACGGCATCCCGCGGACCCTCGTCGCGCGCCAGTTCTGGTCGCTGTTCGGCGACCGCGAGGCGATCGACGCGGCGCTGGCCGACGTCGTCGTCGACGGCTTCCGGCGCACGTACGCGAGCGCCGGCGCCCGCCACGCGTTCCTGGCCTCCGCGCGCAACCTGTACCTCGACGCGCCGTTCGGACGCCGGGGCTTCTACCCGCGCCTGGCGCAGCTCCGCACGCCGTCGCTGTTCGTGTGGGGCTCCCACGACCGGCTCGTCCCGGCGGACCTGCGCCACGTCGTCTACGACTGGCTGCCCCAGGCGCGCCAGACCGTGCTCGAGGGCTGCGGCCACGTGCCGCAGGTCGAGCGCCCCGACGAGGTCAACCCGCTGCTGCTGCGCTTCTTCGGGCGCTGCCTGCAGGCGCCGCAGCAGGCCCCGGCGCCCGCCGCGCTCGCAGCCTGATCCTCCCCGCTCCCCCGTGCCGCGCCGACCGGCGCGGTCGTCAGCGCGCGTACTTCTGACCGGACGTTCAATCAGAAACACGCATGATCTTGTAGCGTTGCGGGTACGGGTGGCGCGGGAACCGCCCGATGCCGGTGGTCAGCCGGTGGTGAGAACCCAGGAGAGGGGCAGGGAATGGTCACGAGGTGGAGGGTCGCCCTCGGGGGCGCGATCGCGTCGGCGCTCGTCGCGGCGGCGATGGCGCCCGGGAGCGCGTCGGCGATCGGCATCAGCGCGATGAGCACGACGCCCAGCGGGACCCAGGCGGGCTCGCATCCGAACTTCAACCTCTCGTTGAGCTTTACGGGCAACAGCACGCCCAAGGCGCTGCGGATCGACCTGCCGCCCGGCTTCGTCGGCAACCCCAACGCGGCGGACCGCTGCCCGCAGGCGACGTTCGCGTCCGGCGGGTGCGGCCCCGACACCGTCGTCGGCAGCACCGTCGTGCACACGATCGCCGGCATCGGCGACGCCACCGGCGGTGGCGGCGGCGGCAACGGGGGCGGCGGAGGCGGGGGCGGCGGCCTGCCGCTGCCGGACATTCCGCTGCCGGACCTGTGCTCGGTCCTGCCGCTGCCGATCCTGTGCCCCAGCTCGCGGATGTCCGCGCTCAAGACCGCGGATCCCGACGCGCGCCCGGTGCGCTTCAAGCTCGGCAAGCGCCGCCTCGTCGGCCTGCCGATCGACGCCCAGGGCACGGTCTACAACCTCGCGCCCAACCCCGGAGAGGCCGCGCGGCTGGGCATCGCCGTGCGTCCGCTCGGCGGCATCGCCGGCGAGATCCGGCTGCAGTCGACGATCGAGGTCCGCGACGGCGGCGACTTCGGGCTGACCTCGTCGCTGGACGGCCTGCCCGCCGAGTTCAACGGCCTGGCGACCCAGATCACCGGGATGGAGCTCACGCTCCACGGCCACACCGCCGGCGGCGGCGCGTTCGTGACGCTGCCGACGAGCTGCGCGCCGGCGACCACGACGGTCCGGGTGACGCCGTACAGCGGCTCGGCCGCCACCGCGCAGGCGTCGTTCACGCCGACCGGCTGCGGCGCGGTGCCGTTCACGCCGACGCTGCAGGTCGCGCCGTCGACGACGCGCGTGGAGAGCAACGCCGCCTACGCGATCCGCCTGTTCGTGCCGGGCGACGAGGAGCCGATCCGCCAGGCGCACGTGTCGGAGACGACCGTCTCGCTCCCGCTCGGCGCCGGCCTCAACCCCGGCACCGCCGATGGCCTGGAGGTCTGCACCGAGGCCCAGTTCGCCCGCGGCCAGCGCTCGGCGCCCACCTGCCCGGCCGCCTCGGCGGTCGGCACCGTGTCGTTCACCTCGCCCCTGGTCGGCACGCTCACCGGCACCGTCTACGAGGGCGCGCCGACGCCGGGCCAGATGCTGCGGCTGTTCGTCGACGTGCCCGGCCCCGGCCTGCGCATCAAGCTCGTCGGCGACGTGAACCCCGACCCGCGCACGGGCCAGGTCCACTCGACGTTCCGCAACCTGCCGCCGCTGCCGTTCACCGCGTTCGAGCTGACGTTCCGAGGCGGCGACAAGTCCATCCTGACGACGCCCGACCGCTGCGGCCCGGCGTACAGCGTCGCGTCGCTCGTGCCGAACACCGGCGGCGCCGCGGCGACGCCGCAGAGCATGTTCATGGTCGACCTCGACGGCGCCGGCACCCCGTGTCCGGAGCTGCCGTTCACCCCCGGCATCGCCGTCGACGTGAAGCCGTCGACCGCGGGCGCGTTCACCGCCGCCACGACGACGGTCACGCGGCCCGAGCGCACCCAGCGCCTGAGCGAGATGAAGGTGTCGTTCCCGGCCGGCCTCGTCGGCGGGCTGGGCGGCGGCATCGGCCTCTGCGAGCTCGAGAAGGCGCACGCCGGCGCCTGCCCGGCCAACAGCCGGGTCGGCACCGCCCAGCTCGTGGCCGGCCCCGGGCCCCAGCCGCTGCGCATCGCCGGCCAGGTCTTCCTCACCGCGCCGTTCGACGGGGCGCTGGCGGGCCTGGCGATCGTCGTGCCCGGCAAGGTCGGGCCGTTCGACCTGGGCACGACCGTGAGCATGGCCAAGATCGCGGTGCGCCCCGGCGACCAGGGCCTCGACGTCACCGCCTCGGGTCTGCCGCAGGTCGTGGGCGGCATCCCGCTCGGGCTGCGGGAGATCCGCCTGAACCTCGACCGCGACGGGTTCATGCGCAACGGGACGAGCTGCGCCGACCAGCAGGTCGGGGCGACGTTCACGTCCGCGCTGGGCGCGACCGCGACGGCGAGCGCGCCGTACCGCTCGACCGCGTGCAACCGCGTCCCGTTCCGGCCCCGGCTGGGCGGCGTGGCCGCGACCCGCGGTCAGCTCGCCAAGGGCGCCCACCCGACGGTGACCGCGCTCGTGACCCAGACCGAGAACGAGATCAACGCCCGCGCGGTGACGGTCACGCTGCCGAAGGAGATCGGCGTCGACATCGCCAACCTCAACCGCACCTGCCCGGAGGGGGAGGACTGCGGCGACCGCAACGTGGTGGGCACGGCGACCGCGGTGACGCCGCTGCTGCCGATCCCGCTCACCGGCCAGGTGCGGCTCGTCACGCCGCGCGGCGGCGGCCTGCCCCAGCTCAAGCTCGACCTGAAGGGGCTGCTGAGCCTGACGCTGACCGGCAAGACCGCGCTGTCGCCGGAGGGGCGCGTCGTGAACACGTTCGAGGGGATCCCCGACGTGCCGCTCTCGCGCTTCGAGCTGACGATCGAGGGCGGCGACGGCGGCATCCTGCTCAACAACCGGCGGCTGCGCTGCGGCGAGAAGCTCACCGGCAACGCCGAGTTCACCGGTCAGAGCGGAGCCGAGCACCGCGCCCGCGGCGCGTTCGAGGTGTGCGGCACGATCAGCGAGGCGGCCAGCCGCACGGCGAAGACGCGCGCGACCGCGCGCCTGCGCGGCAAGCGCCTGGTGGTCACCGTGCGCGGCGCGCGCAAGGTCAACCAGGTGCGCATCGGCCTCGGGCGCACGATGTCGATCAGCGGCCGCCGCGCCGTGTCGCTGAAGGCGACCAAGCGCGCCCGGCTGGCCGTCAAGCGGCGCGCCGTGGCCGTGCGCGGGCTCGCGTCGCGCAAGGTCGTCGTCCGCCTCGGGCCGAAGGGCCTCAAGGGCGAGCGCAAGGGCCGCCGGATCACCGTCAAGGTGAAGATGGGCAAGCAGACCGCGACGCTGCGCCCGCGGATCCGCTGATGCCACGTCGCGCCGGGCGCCGCGGGCGCATCTGAGGGGTCATCCCTCATGCGCCCGCGGCCGCCCCGCGCGACCGTGGCGGCATGATCCTCTCGCGCACCCTCCTCCCCCTCGCCGCCGTCGCCGCCGCGCTGACGGCGGCCCCCGCCGCGCACGCGGCCATGAACGTGTCGTCGGGCGCCGACGGCCTGCGGGCCGTGGCGGTCAGCAACGGCGAGCACCATCCCGAGCTGTCGCTCGTCGACGACGGCGGCACGCCGCGCTACCGGTTCACCGACCCGGGCGCGTTCGGCGGCCTGCAGGTCGGCGCCGGCTGCCGCATCGACGAGCAGCGCGGCCAGGACGTCACCGCCGTCGTCTGCGAGCGCCTGGCGCCCCGCGCCGAGATCGCGCTGGGCTTCCAGACCGCCACGTTCTCGGTCGCGCCGGACTTCCCCGACCCGCTGTCGATCTTCGGCGGCCTCGGCCGCGCGCACATCGTCGGTGGCGCCGGGGACGACGTCATCGAGGGCAGCCGCGGCGAGACCGTCGTCGACGGCCGCGGCGGGAACGACACGATCGTCGACGTCAGCGACCGCGGCGGCGTGCGCAACGTGCTGCGCGGCGGCGACGGCGACGACACGATCGCCGGGCGGACCGAGACCCAGACCGGGCAGCAGAACCAGAACCGCATGTTCGGCGATGCGGGCGACGACGTCCTGATCGCCGGCGACGGGTTCGACACGCTCGACGGCGGCCCCGGCCGCGACCGCCTGATCGGCGGCGGGATCGTCCAGGCGCGCGACGGCGAGGCCGACGAGATCACCTGCTTCCCCGGCATCCCCGGGCGCCGCGTCAAGCCGGTCACGCGCGCGGTCGTCGACCTCGTCGACCCGGTCGACCTGCCCGGCTGCGACATCGTCGAGCGCGCCCCGCGCGACGTCGCCCGCCAGCTCGCGATCGGGAAGGTGACGACCGCCGGACGGACGCTGCGCGCCCGCCTGACCTGCCACGGCGACGTCCCCTGCCGCGGCACGCTGCGCGCGCTCGGTCGCACCGCGCGGTTCTCGCTGGCCGTCGGCGCGACGAAGACGGTCCGGGTCCGCCTCGGCCGCCGGGCCCGCGGGACCGTCGCCGTGACCGCCGCCTACCCCGGCCCGTCCGGGCCCCGCACGACGATCCGGCAGGCGCGCCTGTAGGCGGTCACTGCCCGAGGCGGACGTCCTCGAGGTCGAGGTCGCGCTCGATCTTGCGCATGATCTCGTCGTTGATGACGCCCTCGTTGCGCAGCTCCAGGATCCGCTCGCGCTGAGCGTCCTGGAGCTCGCGCCGCACCCGGGCCATGCCGTCCCACGCCTCGGCCCGGCGGCCCGGCTCCTCGCCCGCGACCGGCTCCATCTGGTCGGCCAGACGGCGACGGCGCGCCTCGTAGACGAACTCGACGCGCCCGAGCTGATCCGTGGGCACCCAGTCCTCGTCGCGCAGCTCGTCGATGCGATCCAGCGCGGCGTCGACGGCGGCCAGGCGGGCCTCGCGCTCGCTCGCGGCCTCGCGGTCGACGCCGACGCCCGCGAGCCCGAGCCGGCGGATCAGCCACGGGAGCGTCAGGCCCTGGCCCAGGACCGTGGCGAGGATCGTCACGTAGGCGAGGAAGATCACCATCTCGCGGTTCGGGAAGGGCGTCCCGTCGTCGAGCGCGACCGGGATCGCGAGCGCGGTGGCCAGCGACACCGCGCCGCGCATGCCGGTCCAGGCCACGAGCGTGCGCTGGCGCCACTGCGACTCGGACCGCGGGAGCCGGCGCGCGCGGCGCACCGCGCCGCGCAGCCCCGCCGTCCCGAAGACCCACAGGAAGCGCACGGCGATCACGCCGGCCACGACCACCGCGGCGTTCCCGACGACGGTCATCACCGGCATCCCCTCGATCCCGTCGAACACGGCGGGCAGCTCCAGTCCCAGGAGCATGAACAGCGTCGCGTTGATCCCGAAGACGAGGATCTCCCAGAACGAGTAGGCCTGGATGCGCGTGGGCGGGCTGAACAGGCGCGGCGCGTTCCAGCCCAGGAACAGGCCCGCCGACACCGCCGCGAGCACGGCCGAGACGCCGAACTCCTCGCACGGCAGGTAGGCGACGTACGGGATCAGCAGCGTGAGCGCGATCTCGGTCGGCGCGTCGTCGAGGCGGCGCAGGAGCTGCAGGCCGGCCCACCCGACCGCCAGGCCGACGGCCACGCCCGCGACCACGTCGACGACGAACTCCGCGGCCGCGTCGCTCAGCGAGAAGCCGCCGGCGAGGACCGCGGCGATCGCGAACTTGTAGGCCACGAGCGCCGTCGAGTCGTTGAGCAGCGACTCGCCCTCGACGACCGTGACGATCCGCGGCGGCGCGCCCACGCGCCGGCCGATCGCGGTCGCGGCCACCGGGTCGGTGGGCGACAGGACGGCGCCGAGCACGAACGACACCTCCCACGACAGCCCGACGACCTCGTGCCCGATCACCGCGAGGCCGAGGGTCGTGGCCAGCACCAGCCCGATCGCCAGGAACGAGATCGGCCCGGCGTCGGCGCGCAGGTCGCGCACCGACGAGAAGAACGCGGCCGACCACAGCAGCGGCGGGAGCAGCAGGACGAGCACGAGGTCGGGCTTCAGCGCCGCGTTGGGGACGGCGGGGATGAAGCCGATCACCGCGCCGCCGATGACCAGCCAGATCGGATACGGGAGCTTCGTCAGGTACGCGACGACGAGGAACGCGCCCGTCGCCACGAGGAGCAGCAGCAGCAGGATCGGGTGGTCCACGGCGCGGAGAGTCTCGCACGGGCCGCGGACCCCGGGATCGTCCACGCGTCCACGTCCCCTACATGCGCTCGCCGGAGCGGTCGAGAGAACTGAACAGAAGTGTTCAGAACCACACTTGGAGGAACGAATCCATGCGCGTCCCGCGCCTCTCACTGCGCGTCAAGCTGCTTGCCGGCACGCTGACGCTGGTGGCCATGTCCGCTGTGATCGCCGTCGTCGCGATCACCCAGCTGGGGAGCGTCAGCACCTCGGGCGAGCAGCTGTACGACGACGCCTACATCCCGGCGGAGGCCGCCGCGCAGGCCGAGAGCGCCGCGCGCGACCTGAACCTGCAGTCGGTGAAGATGGAGCTGGACGTCATCGCCAGCATGGGTCCCGAGGCGGGTCCGGCCTCGGAGAAGGGGCAGGAGATCCTCGCGCAGGTCGCCGCCGACCAGAAGATCCTCGACGGCGTCATCGTGACCCTGCGCGACGCCCCCGCCCAGCTCGCCGCTCCGGCCGACCGCCTCGCGAAGGCGATCACCCACTACAAGGAGACCCTCGACGCCGCCACGAAGGCGCGCGAGGAGGGCGACATGGAGGCCGTCGCGCGCCTGAACCCGCAGATCAACCCGGCGGGCCTGGCGATCACCGCCCGCGCGCAGGAGATGACGAAGGCCACGCGCGACTACGCGAAGACCGCCCGCGCCGACATCGGCGACACGAAGGCGAGCGCGCGCACGTGGATCCTGATCGCGCTGGGCGTCGCCGCCCTGCTGGGGATCGGGATCGCGCTGGCGCTGTCGGAGTCGATCCGCCGCGCGGTCGCGCAGATCCTCGACCGCCTGCGCTCGCTGCAGGCCAACGACACCGCCTCCCTGCGCCGCGGCCTGGACGCCATGGCCGAGGGCGACCTGACGCAGCGCGCCGTCGTCACGACCGAGCCGATCGAGAAGATCGGCGGCGACGAGATCGGCGACGTGGCCCGCGCGGTCAACGACGTCCGCCACGACACCGAGGCCAGCATCGACGCCTACAACCGCACGCTCGACGCGCTGTCGGAGCTCGTGGGCAACGTGTCCACGACGGCGTCGTCGGTCAGCTCGGCCTCCCAGCAGGTCGCGACGACCGGCGAGGAGGCCGGGCGTGCCGTGGGCGAGATCGCCGGCGCCGTCGGCGAGGTCGCCCAGGGCGCCGAGCGCCAGGTGCGCATGGTCGACGACGCCCGCGCGTCGGCCGACCGTACCGCCCAGGCCGCCCAGGAGGCCCGCGCGATCGCCGAAGAGGGCGCCCGCGCCGCCGCCGAGGCCACCGAGGCCATGACCAGCGTGCGCGAGTCGTCGGCCGAGGTCGTCCAGGCCATCCGCGCCCTGGCCGGCAAGTCCGACGAGATCGGCGGCATCGTCTCGACCATCGGCGGCATCGCCGAGCAGACCAACCTGCTCGCCCTCAACGCCGCCATCGAGGCCGCCCGCGCCGGCGAGCAGGGCCGCGGCTTCGCCGTCGTCGCCGAGGAGGTCCGCAAGCTCGCCGAGGAGTCCCAGCAGGCCGCCGCCACCATCGGCGCCCTGATCGGCGAGATCCAGCAGGACACCAGCCGCACCGTCGACGTCGTCGAGGACGGCGCCCAGCGCAGCCAGGCCGGCGCCGAAGTCGTCGAGCAGGCCCGCGACGCGTTCGCCCGCATCGAGACCGCCGTCGGCGACGTCGCCGCCCGCATCGCCGAGATCGCCGCCGCCACCGCCGAAGTCGCCGCCGTCGCCGAGCAGTCCTCGGCCAGCAGCGAACAGGTCAGCGCCAGCACCCAGCAGACCAGCGCGAGCACGCAGCAGATCGCCGCGTCCGCGCAGGAGCTGGCCCGCACCGCCCAGGATCTCGAGGAGCTGGTCGGCCGCTTCACGCTGCAGCGCAGCGCCTGAGCCGGTCCTTCCGCGCCCGTCCGCCGCGACGGCGGGCGGGCGCGGGCCGCGCTCAGCGAGCGCGCAGCAGGGCGACCGCGTGGGCCTCGGCGCCCTCGCCGCGGCCGATGGGCCCCATCCCCTCGGCCGTCGTCGCCTTCACGTTCACCCGCGCCGGCTCCAGGCCGAGCGCCTCGGCCAGCCGGGCGCGGATCGCGTCGCGGTGCGGGCCCACCTTCGGGCGCTCCAGCACCACGGTGGCGTCGACGTTGACGGGCTCCAGGCCCGCGCCCGCGAGCATCGCCACGACCTCGCGCAGCAGCGCGACGGAGTCGGCGTCGCGCCAGCGCTCGTCGGTGTCGGGGAAGTGGTGGCCGATGTCGCCCAGGCCGGCGGCGCCGAGCAGCGCGTCCATGATCGCGTGCGTGAGCACGTCGGCGTCGGAGTGGCCCAGCAGACCCGCCTCGTGCGGGATCTCGACGCCGCCGAGCACCAGCCGCCGGCCGGGCGCGAAGCGGTGCGAGTCGTAGCCGTGGCCGATCACGTCGCCCCGATCGGCTCCAGGCGGCGGGTGCGGCGCTCGAAGACGGCCAGCTCGCGCACCCCGAGGCCGTCGAGGACCTCCAGCGCCTGGTCGTAGCCGTACCCGAGGTGGTCAGGGACGTGCGCGTCGCTGGACAGCGCGATCGGGTTGCCGGCGTCGATCACCATCTCCAGCAGCGCGGTGGCCGGGTACAGCTCGCCGACGGGCTTGCGCAGGCCCGCGGTGGACACCTCGACGGCGATGCCGGACTCGGCGATCCCGTCCATCGCCAGCTCGTAGAAGCGGCGCAGGTCGCCGTCGGGGCGCGGGCGCCGCCCGCCCCACATCTTCACGAGGTCGGGGTGGGCGAGGATGTCGAAGAGGCCGCTGCGCGCCGCCTCGCCCAGCCACTCGAAGTAGCGTGCCCACACGCGGTCGGGCCGCGACGCGTTGCGCTCCCAGATGTCGTAGTCGGGGTGGTCGAGCGCCTCGTCGCCGAGGAAGTGGACCGACCCGACCACGTAGTCCCAGTCGCGCTCCTCCAGCAGCGTCGCCATGCGGTCCTCGCGCCCCGGCACGAAGTCGGCCTCGATGCCCAGCCGCAGGTCGGTCTCCTCGCGCACGAACGCGCAGTAGGCGTCGAGGTCGTCGCGCGCCTCCTGGCGCCACAGGTCGTGGTCCCACACCGCCAGCGCCTGGCGGAAGCGGTAGACGTGCTCGGACACGCCGAGCTCGGCGATCCCGCGCTCGGTCGCGACGGTGCGGAAGCGCTCGGCGTTGGCGGCGGTGAGGTAGCGGTCGGCGTCGGTCCCGGGCTCGTCGGGGCGCAGGTGGACGTGGTAGTCGGTCAGCATGCGCCGCCAGACGGTACTCGGGCCCGGCGCCCGGGTAGCCTGGCGCGGGTGCCCGGCAGCAGCGTCGACGTCGCGATCGTCGGTGGCGGCCACAACGGCCTCGTCGCCGCCGCCCTCCTGGCCCGCGCGGGGCGCTCGGTCGTCGTGCTGGAGCGTCGCGACGAGGTCGGCGGGGCCGCGGTCTCCGAGCGCCCGTTCCCTGGGGTCGACGCGCGCCTGTCGCGCTACGCCTACCTCGTGTCGCTGTTCCCGCGCGCGCTGGCGCGGGCGCTCGGCCTCGACCTCGAGCTGCGCCGCCGGCGCGTCGCCTCCTACACGCCGGGCGGCGACGGCGGGATCCTGAACCCCGACACGGGCGCGTTCGGCGCGATGGGGCGGCGGATCGCCCGCGCCGTCTTCCCCACGGTGCTGGAGCCGCTGCGCTCGCGCGCCGAGATGCGCGCGCTCGTCGGCGACGACGCGGCGTGGGAGGCGCTGGTCGAGCGGCCGGTGGGCGAGGCGATCGAGGCGGCGTTCGACGACGACGTCCTGCGCGGCATCGTCGCGACCGACGCGCTGATCGGCACGTTCGCCTCGATGCGCGAGCCCGACCTGCGCCAGAACCGCTGCCTGCTCTACCACGTGATCGGCAACGGCACCGGCGACTGGGACGTCCCGGTCGGCGGGATGGGCGCGGTGACCGCCGCGCTGGCCGCCACCGCCCGCGACGCGGGCGCCGACCTGCGCACCGGGGTCGAGGTGACCGCGATCGCGCCCGACGGCGAGGTCCGGTTCGACGGCGGCGCGCTGCAGGCCGGCCACGTCCTGTGCGGCGCGGCGCCCGCGACGCTGGCCCGGCTGCTCGGCGAGGAGCCGGCCGAGCCGGCCCCCGAGGGCGCCCAGCTCAAGGTCAACATGGTCCTGTCGCGGCTGCCGCGCCTGCGCGACGCCGCCGTCGACCCGCGCGACGCGTTCGCCGGCACGCTGCACGTCAACGAGTCCTACGCCCAGCTCCAGGCCGCCTACGACGAGGCCGCCGCCGGGCGCATCCCGTCGCTGCCGCCGTGCGAGATCTACTGCCACTCGCTGACGGACCCGACGATCCTCGGCCCGGACCTGCGCGCCGCGGGTGCGCAGACGCTGACGCTGTTCGGGCTGCACATGCCCGCGCGCCTCTTCGCCGCCGACCACGACGCGGCCAAGCGCGACGCCGTGGCGGCGACCCTGCGCTCGCTGAACGCGGTGCTGGCCGAGCCGATCGAGGACTGCCTGTGGACGGACGCCGACGGCGCGCCGTGCCTGGAGGCACGCACGCCGCAGGAGCTGGAGGCCGAGCTGGGCCTCCCCGGCGGGCACATCTTCCACCGCGACCTGCGCTGGCCGTTCGCCGACGACGAGGCCACGGTGGGGACGTGGGGCGTCGAGACGCACCACGAGCGCGTGCTGCTGTGCGGCGCGGGCGCCGTGCGCGGCGGCGGGGTCAGCGGCATCCCGGGCCACAACGCCGCGCGGGCGGTCCTGGCCGCCGCCGGCTAGTCCGCCGACGCGATCCGGCCCAGCAGGTCCGCCAGCTCGCCGGGCGCCGAGAACATCGGCCAGTGGCCCGTGGCCAGCTCGTGCAGATCCCAGTCGTCGCCGGCGAAGAGCTGCGCGCGCGGATCGCCCTGCTCGAGCAGCTCCCTGACCGCGGCGACCGTGAAGCCGCCCTCGGTGCAGAAGATCCCGGCCCGGCGCCGCGGCGCGCCGCCGCCGGTCATCCGCAGCGGCGAGGTGAACGTCGCCCACGGCTGCGGCGTGCCGCGCGTGGCCAGCAGGTCGAAGTGCGCGTCGGTGAGCCCGGCCGCGCTCCCGAACGCGCCCGTCTCGAGCGTCGCGCGGTCGGGCACCGGCCAGCGCCACCCGTCGCCCTCCTCGCGCACCTGGCGCTCCTGGGCCTCGCGCGCCTCGGGCGGCATCGCGTCGGCGACCGCCATCCCGTCGGGCAGCGGCGAGCAGTCGCAGTAGACGACCGCGTCCAGGCGCTGCGGGCGGCGGTCGGCCACGCCCGCCACGACGATGCCCGAGTAGCTGTGGCCCACCAGGACGGCGTCGGTGAGGTCCTCGTAGTCGAGGAGATTCACGACGTCGGCGATGTGGGTCTCGAGGTCGACCTGCGGCCCGCCCAGGTGGACGCGCTCCCCCAGGCCGGTGAGCGTCACGGGGTACACGTCGTGGCCGGCGGTGCGCAGGCGGCGGGCGACGTCCTGCCAGGCCCAGCCGCCGAGGCAGGCGCCGGGGACGAGGACGAGGGGGCGGGGCGGGCTCATCCCCCAGTGGTATCAGGCGCGCTCGCCCAGCAGCAGCTCGGCGACGCGCAGGTCCAGCGGGGTGGTGACCTTGAGGTTCTCGCGCGGGGCCGGGACGACGCCGACGCGGCCGCCGAGCGCCTCGACCAGGCCGGCGTCGTCGGTGGCGGCGGCCAGCACCTCGGCCGGCTGGGCGAGCGCGCGCTCCAGCCACGGGCGCGCGAACACCTGCGGGGTCTGCACCGCCCACAGCGCGGAGCGGTCGAGCGTCTCGGCCACCACGCGGTCGGCGCCGGCCCGCTTGATCGTGTCGGTCACGGGCGCGGCGGCGACGACCGCGTCGAAGCCGGCCAGCCCGGCCACGCACGCCTCGACCAGCTCCGGGGTGAGCAGCGGGCGGGCGGCGTCGTGGACGAGGACGACGTCGTCGTCCGGCGCCGCGGCCAGCGCGTTGCGCACCGACTCCGAGCGCGACGCGCCGCCGGTGACGGCGACCGCGCCGTCCACGTCGACGCCCTCGGGGACGGCGACGACCACGTCGGCGATCGACGGCGCCGCCCGCAGCGCGCCGAGCGACCACGCGTAGAGCGGCCGGCCGGCGAGAACGACGAACGCCTTGGGCCCGGAGGCGCCAAGGCGTTCGCCACGTCCGGCCGCCACGAGGAGCGCGACGGCCACGGAATCGGGTCCCTACTTGGCGGCGGGGAGGATCCCCTTCTCCTCCGCGGACCGGGCCAGCAGGTCGTCGAGGTACGCCTCGGCGGCCTCCTCGTCCTTGTCCAGGGCGTACATCAGCTCGGAGGCGAGGATCTTCTTGGCGCGCGTGAACATCTGCTTCTCGCCGGTCGACAGGCCCTTCTCGAACTCGCGCAGCGCGAGGTTGCGCACGACCTCGGCCAGCTCGTAGATGTCGCCCGTCTTGATCTTGTCGCGGTTGTGCTTGAACCGGCGATTCCAGTTCTTGGGCATCTCGGACTCGGAGTCCTCGAGCACCGCAAGGACCTTCTTGACGGCCTCCTCGTCGATGATCCGGCGAAGACCCGCCACCGCGGCGTTCTCGCACGGGACCATGACGGTCATGTCGTTGTGAAGGATCTTGATGGTGAGGTACTCGCGCTCCTCGCCGAAGACCTTCTTGTTCTCCTTCTTGAGCACCCGCCCCGCACCATGGTGGGGGTAGACGACCGAGTCGCCGATCTCGAAGTCGATGCACTCGACCTCGCGCTCGACCTCAAGGTCCTCCAGGATCTGCTCTTCAGTGACGTCGGTGATGATGTCCCTCCTTCGGGGTGCTGCTGTGGTGCTGCTGACTCAGGTCTGCAGGTAGCGATCGACGAGGTTGATCTCCTGCAGGCGGCGAAGGCCTTCGCGGATGTCCTTGGCGCGGATCTCGCCGACGCCCTCGACCGCCTCCAGCTCGGCGTCGGTCGCGGCGAGCATCTCGTCCAGTCCGCCGAAGTCGCGCACGATCTGCGACACGACGATCTTCGGCAGCCGCGGGATCCGTCCCAGGATGCGGTAGCCGCGCGGGGAGACGGGATAGTCGAGCGTGTTCAGCTTGCGGTCGTAGCCCAGCACCTCGGCGAGGCGGCCGAAGTCGAGCAGATCCTGATGGGGCAGGCGACCGATCTGGTCCAGGGCGGTGGCGAACGCCTCGTCCTCGGGGTCGGCGAGGTAGTCGCGGATCAGCGCGGCCTTGTCGGAGGCCGTGCCGACCATCGTCTCCTCGAGCTGCATCTCGATGAGGCGGCCCTCGGTGCCGAGCTCGACGATGTAGCGCTCGATCTCGACCGCCATGCGGGTCACGAGCTCCGAGCGCTGCAGGACGGTGAGCACGTCGTGGAGCGTGGCGCCGCCCTCGAACTCGAGCGCGGTGAGGCGCGTGGAGACCTGGTCGAGGCGCGTGCGGTACTTGTCGAGGGTCGCCAGCGCCTGGTTGGCCTTGGCCAGCACGACGGGGATGTCCTCGAGGATGTACTTCGCGCCGTCGACGTAGAGCGAGACGACCTCGCGGCGCTTGGAGATCGCGATGACGAGCGCGTCCGTCTGCTTGGAGACGCGCTCGGCCGTGCGGTGGCGCGTGCCGGTCTCCAGCGACAGGATCGTCGGGTCGGGGATGAGCTGGACGTTCGCCATCGAGATCTTGGTCGCGTTGGCGTTCAGGACGATCCCGCCGTCCATCTTGGCGACCTGGTAGATCAGCGACGGGGTGTAGTCGACGTCGAGCTTGATGCCGCCCGAGAACAGGAAGCTGAGCTCGTCGACCTCGCCGATGACGATCAGCGCGCCGGTGTCGGCGTGGAGGATGTTGTCGATCCCCTCGCGCAGCGCCGTGCCAGGGGCGACCATCTCCAGCGCCTTGACGAGCCGGGGCTCCTGACGTGCTTCGAGCTCGTTGAGCTCTTCCCCGGACCGTGCCGACATGCCTTCCACATTCTAGCGTGCCTTACGGGCTCATAAAGCGCTGGTAATCGTGAGGTTCTGCGAGAGACGGCCCGAGATGGCGGCTCAGAAGTCCCCGCCGCCGCCGAAGTCGCCGCCGAAGCCGAAGTCGCCGCCTCCCCCGAAGTCGCCCATCCCGCCGCCGCCGTCGCCGGCGCCCCAGGCGGTCGGGGCCGCCCACGCCGAGCCCAGCAGGGAGCCGGCGAACAGCCCGGTGACCAGGCCGCTGCCGCCGAACCCGCCGTAGAAGCCGCCCGCGTACGGGCCGTAGTAGGCGGGCGCCTGCCAGTAGGGCACGCGGCCGCGGCCGCCGGCCAGCTCGATCTCGCGCGCGTGCGGGTCCTCCCCGCGCTCGACGCGCTGGGCGTCGGCCTCGCAGGCGGGCACCGGGCGCGGGGCGCCGTACTCGGGCGACCACTCGACGTCGCGCGACGACGGGCCGTGCCGCGGGTCGAAGAAGCAGGGCGGGCGGTGCTCGGGCGGCTCCTCGCCGGCCAGGCGCGCCTTCGCCGCCTCCATCGCGTAGCGGCCCTCCTCGAGCGTCTGGGCGATCGGCGCGAAGTCGTCGGGGGCCCGCGCCGTCGCGAGCGCGGCGGAGGCCTGCTCGTGGGCGGTCAGCGCGCGGGCGTAGTCGGCCTTCGCGCGCTCGTCGGCGCCGGGCATCTCGACGTCGAGGTCGAGCGCGCGGATGTCGTCGCCGAGCGCGACGAGGTCCTCGTCGGCGACGCGGCGCAGCTCGGCCGCCTGCTCGGCGCGCTCGCGCCGGGTGCGGCGGTTGCGCATGAGCGCGAACGCGCCGACGCCGCCGCCGATCGCGACGGCGCCGATCAGCAGGGCCAGCCCGTCGGCGCCGCCGCCGTCGAGTGCGCCGCCGTTGGCGTGGGCGTCGTCGACGCGGCCGACGAAGTCGAGCAGGATCGCGGTGCCGCCGGCGTCCTGCTCGGCCTGGACGGCCTCGGCGGCGGCCTCCCGGGCCACGCCGGCATCGAGGCCGACGTCGCCGGTCTGCCCGGCCTGGAACGTGCGGCCCGTGGGGCCCGCGACGACGGCGTAGACGCCGGTGGCGCGCAGCTCCCGGTACAGGCTGGCCGCGAGCTGGCGCGGCTCCCCGGCGCCGGGCGCGAACACGGCGACGTGGATCGGCACGTCGCTGCCGCGGACCGCGGTGCGGACCTGGTCGGCGTCGGCCTCGGTCAGCCCGGCCGCGTTGCCGGGCGCCACGTACACGGAGTCGGTGCGCAGCGCGTCGGCCGCCTCCGCCACCACGTCGGGCGCGGTGGTCGTCTGCGCCCCGGCGGTCGCCGGGGCGAGCGCCACGGCGGCGAGCAGGGCGAGCAGCAGGGGAAGGCGGCGCATGCCTCCAGCATGCCCGATGCGGGCACACTCCACCCATGACGCTCACCCTCGGCCACGGCCCGCTGTCGCGCGCCCCCGCGGCGGCCAACTACGCGATCGACGGGCCCGACCACCGGATCTTCTTCGAGGCCCACCCCCGGCGCGTGCGCGCCGAGCTCGGCGGCCACGTCGTGCTCGACACGGTCCGCGGCGCGCTGTTGCACGAGACCGGGATCCTGCCCGTCTTCTACGCGCCGCTGGAGGACTACGACGCCGCGGCGCTGGAGCGCACCGACCACACGACGCACTGCCCGTACAAGGGCGACGCGTCGTACTGGACGGTGCGGGCGGGCGGCAGGGTCGCCGAGAACGCGCTGTGGGCGTACGAGAGCCCGCTGCCGTCGGCGCCGTGGCTCGCCGGCCACGGCGCCCTGTACGTGGACCGCATGGACCGCTGGCTCGACGAGGACGTCGAGGTCCACGGCCACCTGCGCGACCCCTACCACCGCTGCGACGCCCGCCCCTCGTCGCGGCCGGTCGAGGTGCTCTGCGCGGGCCGCCTGCTCGCCCGCGTCGACGAGCCCGTCCTCGTGTTCGAGACCGGGCTGCCGACCCGCGCCTACCTGCCGCGCGAGCTGTTCGACCTCGAGCCGAGCGACACCCGCACCGTCTGCCCGTACAAGGGCGACGCGACCTACTGGTCGCTGCGCGTGGGCGACCGCGTCCTCGAGGACGCCGCCTGGTCCTACGAGGAGCCGCTGGACGGGATGCGGCCGATCGCCGGCCTCGTCTCCCTGCTGCACGACGACCTGGAGGTCCGCATCGGCGAGCCGTTGTCAGGTTGAGCTCGCCATGCGAGCGCGATCCGACAACGGTCCGCTCCGGCGGGCGGCGCGCGCTACGCGGCCGCCCGCGCCGCCCGCTCGCCCGCGGGCAGCGCGGCCCGCAGCGCCGCGCGCAGCGACCCCACCGCCAGCGCGCCGTCGCCGCTGCCCTCGGGCGCGACGACCGTGCGCAGGCCGAACTTGCGGGCCTCCTCGAGGCGGCGCTCCGGGTGGGCGACCGAGCGCAGCTCGCCCGTGAGGCCCAGCTCGCCGAAGCAGGCCAGCGGCGCGGGCGAGTCGCCGCCCAGCGAGGCGCCGCGCACCGCGCTGGCGACCGCCAGCGCGACCGCGAGGTCGGCCCCCGGCTCGTCGACGCGCACGCCGCCGACGACGTTGACGAACACGTCGGCCGAGCCCGTCGGCACGCCGCCGTGGCGCGCCAGCACGGCGAGCACGAGCGCGACGCGGTTGCGGTCGATCCCGTTGACCATCCGCCGCGGCGGCACCAGCTCGCTCGGCGACACCAGCGCCTGCACCTCGACGAGCAGCGGCCGCGAGCCCTCCATCGACGCCAGCACGACCGAGCCCGGCGCCCGCGTGGCCTCGCCGACGAAGCGGCCCGACGCGTCGAGCACCTCGACGAGCCCGCCGGAGCGCATCTCGAACACGCCGGCCTCGTTCGTCGACCCGAAGCGGTTCTTCAGCGCGCGCAGCGTCCGGTAGGTCCGCTCGCGCTCGCCCTCGAACTGCAGGACGGCGTCGACGAGGTGCTCGAGCACGCGGGGCCCGGCGAGCGCGCCCTCCTTCGTCACGTGGCCGACGAGCAGGACGGCCGTGCCGGTCTCCTTGGCGACGCGCGCGATCCGGCCGGCGACCTCGCGCACCTGCCCCACCGAGCCGGGCGCGCCGGTCAGCTCCGACGCATACAGGGTCTGGACGGAGTCGATCACGCACACCTCGGGGCGCTCGGCGAGCATCGTGGCCACGACGGTCTCGAGGTCGGTCTCGGCCAGGACCGGCACGTCGAGCGCCGCCCCCGGCAGTCGCGACGCCCGCAGCTTCACCTGCGCCGCCGACTCCTCGCCGGAGACGTAGAGGGTCCCGTGGCCGGCGCCGGCGAGGTTGCCCATCGCCATGCCGGTGAGCGTCGACTTGCCGATGCCGGGCGAGCCGCCCAGCAGTACGAGCGACCCGGGCACCAGCCCGCCGCCCAGCACGCGGTCGAACTCGCCGATGCCGGTCGACAGGCGCGCCACGCGCGGCGTCTCGACGTCGCGCAGGCGCTGGGGGCGCACCGCCCGCGCCGCGCCCCCGCGGCGGCCGCCGCCACCGCCGCGACCGCCGCCGCCGACCGCGGCCGGCGCCCGCTCCTCGACCAGCGTGTTCCACTCCCCGCACCCCGGGCAGCGGCCCTGCCAGCGGGCCTCCTGGTGGCCGCAGGCCGAGCAGACGTGGATCGTGGTCGGTCGCGCCATCGCTGCGTGAACCGTAGGCCCCGCACCCGACGTCCTCGCCCCGGGGCCCGGTCCCTCGTCCCCTCGGCCAACACCCTTAGGTCTCCCTAACGAATCCCGTACCATGGCGGGCGTGACCGTCCGCATGCCGTACGCGCGCCGCCCCGCGGCGCTGCGCGTCCTCGTCCTCGCCGTCCTGTCGATCGCGACGATCGTCGCCGTCCTCGCCGCCGCCGCGCCCGCGCGCGCGCAGGCGCCCGAGCGCGTCGTCGCGCTGACCCCCTTCACGGCGAACGTCCTGGCGCAGCTCGGCGTGACCCCGATCGCGGTCGCCGAGCCCGCCTCCACCGAGGAGAAGCTCGACCCGCGCCTGCGCAGCGCCCGCCGCCTGGCGATGTCGCATCCCAACGGCCCCAACCTCGAGCAGCTCGTGTCGCTGCGCCCCGACGCCGTGTTCTCGTCGCCGGTCTGGCGCGCCGGCACGCCGAAGATGCAGCAGCTCGGCGTCCGCGTCTACGACTCGCTCGACCCGCAGCGCCTGGGCACGGTGCCGATCGGCATCAAGAAGATCGCCAAGATCGTCGGCAAGGAGGCGCAGGGCGCCGCGCTGGCCAACCGCGTCCAGCGCGAGTACCGCGCCGCCGCGCGCGGCGTGCGCAAGCACCCGCGGGTCCTGCTCGTGATGGGCCTGGCCCAGTACACGCTCGCGATGCTCGGCAACTCGTGGGGCGGCGACATCATCGAGGCCGCCGGCGGCGAGCTGGTCACGAAGAACATCAAGCCCATCGGCCGCACCAGCGAGGGCGCCGTCGTCGGCAACCTCAGCAACGAGGCCGTCGTGCGGATGAACCCGGACGTGATCATCGTCGTCCCGCACGGCGCCGCCGACGAGGTCGACACGATCGCCCGCTACTACCGCAACTTCGCGCCGTGGCGCAAGACGAAGGCGGCGCGCACCGGGCGCATCTACGTCCCGACCGACGACCTGCTGCTCCAGGCGACCTCCGACCCGGCGTCGCTCATCCGCAAGGTGCGCCGGGAGTACCTCAAGAACTGATGCCGGCCGCCGCGGCCACGGAGCGGCCGGCGCCCGAGCTCCCCGTCGCGCCACGCGTGAGCGCGCGGCGCGTCGCGGTCGTGATCGGGATCGCGGTCGCGCTCGTCGCCGCGGTCTGCGCCTCGCTGGCGCTCGGGTCGGTCAAGGTCCCGCTGGACCAGGTGATGGACGCGATGTTCGGCTGGCTGACCGGCGCCGAGGCACGCGAGATCGACCGCGAGATCATCCTGCAGCTCCGCCTGCCGCGGACGGTCACCGCGATCGCGGTCGGCGCGTCGCTCGGCGTCGCGGGCGCGCTGCTGCAGGGCTCGCTGGGCAACCCGCTCGCCTCGCCCGACATCGTCGGCGTCACCGGCGGCGCCGCGTTCGGCGCGATGCTCGTGATCCTGCTCTCGCCGGGGCACGTGGCGCTGCTGCCGCTGAGCGCCCTGACGTTCGGCATGGTCGCCGCGCTGCTGGTGCTGATGATCTCCTGGACGGGCACCAACCGCGGCGGGGTCGGGCGCCTGATCCTGTCGGGCATCGCGATCGGCGCGATCTTCACCGCCGGCACGTCGATGCTGATGGCGCTGCACCCCAGCCGCGCGCCCTCGGCGGTCATGTGGCTGGCCGGCTCGCTGCAGACCGAGGGGTGGCCGACGATCCGCAGCGTGGCCCCCTACCTGGTGGTCGGGCTGATCCTGGCGCTGGCCCTGATGCGCCCGCTGAACCGCCTGGCGCTCGGCGACGAGGTCGCCGCGTCGCTGGGCACGTCGCCGCGCCTCGTGCGGCTGGTGGCGATCGTCGCCGCCGCGGTTCTCGCCTCCGGGTCGGCCGCGCTCGCCGGCCTGCTCGGCTTCCTGGGCATCGTCATCCCCCATGCCGTGCGGCTGCTGGGCGGGACGTCGAACAACACGTTCGTGGTGCCCGTGTCGGCGCTGGCCGGCGCGACGCTGCTGACCGCCGGCGACGTGGTGGCGCGCACGCTGAAGGCGCCGCTGGAGCTGCCGGTCGGCCCGATGATGGTGGCGATCGGCGTGCCCCTGTTCCTGTGGCTGCTGCGACGGGCGGTGTAGCGGTGGCGGTGCTCGAGGTCCACGACGCGAAGGTCCGCATCGGCGACACGGAGATCCTCCACTCGGCCGACCTCGCCGTCGATCCCGGCCAGCTCGTCGCGGTCGTCGGGCCCAACGGCGCGGGCAAGTCGACGCTGGCGCGGGCCGCCGCGGGCCTGCAGAAGCTCGCCGGCGGCAGCGTGCGCTGGTACGGCGAGGACATCTCCAAGCTGCGCGGCCGGCGCCTGGCCCGCCTGCGCGCGTTCATCCCGCAGCGCCCGCGGGTGCCGGAGGGGATCGTCGTGCGCGAGGCCGTGCTGATCGGCCGCTCCCCGCACCTGCGCCCGCTCGAGCGCCTGGGCCGCGGCGACCGTCACGCCGCCGAGGTCGCGATGGAGCGCGCGGGCGTGGTGGAGTTCGCCGAGCGGCGGCTGACGACGCTCTCGGGCGGCGAGCTGCAGCGCGTGCAGATCGCGATCGGCCTGGCGCAGGAGGCGCCGGTGCTGATGGCCGACGAGCCGACCTCGGCACTCGACCTCGGCGCGACGTCGGCGATGGCGCGCCTGCTGCGCGGGCTGGCCGACGACGGCCTGGCCGTCGTGCTCGTGCTGCACGACCTGGCGCTCGCCGCCGCGATCGCCGACGAGGTCGTCGTCATCTCGCAGGGGCGCTCGGTGGCCAGCGGCCCGCCCGCCGAGGTGCTGCACGCCGAGCGGCTGCGCGAGGTGTGGCACGTCGGCGCCGACCTCGAGGCCGACGGCACGGGGCGCACCGCCCTGCACGTGCGCTGGCTGGAGGACGCCCGGCCGGTCAGCGACGCCGGCGCAGCGCCCGGCGCTCCGTCAGCGCCCCCGCACTGAACACCAGCAGTGCGCCGAGCCCGACCCACGCGCCCGGCGGCACGTCGAGGCCGCCGCCGGCGTCGGGATCGTCGACCGGCGTGCGGCCGGCCGCGGCGACCGCGGCGCGCACCGCGGGCGACTCGGGGTCGGAGGCATCGGCCAGCAGCACGCCCTCGACGGCGTCCGGCGGCACCGGATCGGCCGGCTCGGGCTCCGGGTCGCGGTCGCGGCGGCGCTTGCGCCGCTGCGGCTCCGGCTCGGGCTCGGGCGCCGGCTCCGCCTCGGGCGCCGGCTCGGCGATCTCGGGCGCGGGGGCCGGAGCGCCCGTCGCGCCGGTCCCGCCGGCGCCGCCGCCGATCGCCCCGGTCCCGCCGGCGCCGGTCGCGGCGCCGCCACCACCGCCACCGTCGCCGCCGCCGCTCCCGCCGCGCGAGCGCTTCTCGTCGTCCCGCTCGCGCTCCTGCGGCTCACCGACGACGATCGTCACCGGCTCCGACGTGCCCCCGCCGCCCGCGCCGTCGGACACCGTGACCGTCACGCGGTAGCGGCCGGGCTGCCGGAAGCGGTGCACCGTGTCCTCGCCGATGCGGCTCGTGCCGTCGTCGAAGTCCCAGGTGTACGTCGCGCCGTCGGCGGCCGTCGAGGTCGTGAAGAGCTGCACCCGCTCGCCGACCTTCACCCGCCGCTTGGGCGCGATGATGCCGACCTCCAGCAGCGTCACCCCGTCGAGCGTGGCCTGCAGCGGCTCGCCCGGCGCCGACGTCTGCAGCTCGGCCGGCCTGCCGTCCTTGGCCGGGCGCAGGACGTTCGTGCGCTGCTGCTCGTCGACCCACACGAGCGCCGGCCCCTCCGGGAACGGGGGCGGCACCGCGAGGTCGCTGGGCTCCGAGGTGAGGAACTGCAGGACGCCCTCGATCGTCACCGCCGTGATCGAGTCGGGGTCCGCCCCGGCCAGCCCGACCGCGCGCCGCAGCGACAGCCCGGTCAGCTCGCGCGGCTGGCCGTCGACGACGTACAGGGTCGGCGGGACGTCGGCGTTGGCGGCGATCTCGGCGGCGCCGACCGTGCGCTTCTCGCCGTTGACGTCGAACACGAGGCCGGGCGCCGCGGCGGCGGGCGCGGCGGCGATCGCCGCGAGGGCGAGCGCCAGCGCGATGACCCGCCGCGGACGCATCAGCCGATCGTGGCCGAGATCGTCACCGACCCCTGGTCGGTGTCGTACAGGTAGGCGCGGAAGATCGGCACGCCCTCGGCGGCGAGCGTCGCCGGCACGCTCGTCCACGTGACCGTCGACCCGTCGACGGCCGGCCGCGCGCCGGCGGCGGGCTTCAGCAGCAGGATCGGCTGGCGCGAGCCGACCACGCCCGCCTCGACGCCGGTGGCCCGCTCGACGGTGGCGACCGCCTTGGGCGGCGCGCCGGCCAGGTCCCAGGTCCAGTTCGCGAAGCGCATGTCGAGGAAGCGCTCGGCATAGCGGAAGCTCGTGGAGCCGGCCGTGTCGACGACGGTCGCCCCGCTCGCCGGGTCGAACCAGCCGCCGGTGATCGGCAGCGTGTACGTGGCGCCGTCGAACGTCGCGGGCGGGCCGACGCTGGCGGGCTCGCCGCCGGACTGCAGGTACCCCAGCCACGACTCGCGCGGCGACCAGCGCACGGCGCCGCCGGTGACCGGCACCGCGCCGGCCGGACGGGTCGCGACGGTCGCGCCGCCGGGCGTCGGCGGCCCCGTGACCGTGGGCTCCGGGGCGCCGGGGATGTGGGTGCCCCCGCTGCCCGGCGTCGTGGTCGCCTCGAGGTCGATCGTGCCCAGCCGGCCGCCGCGCAGGCCGGGTCGGCGCAGCTCGCGGCGCAGCATGCGCACGGTCGACGACGTCAGGCGCAGCGGCGCCTCGGTGACGTACGTGCCGGTCGGCTGCACCGAGCGGCGGGGGGCCGGGGCGGCGATCGCGCCGATCGTGCGCGGGCGGCCGCCGACGGTGGCCCGCAGCGACGAGCGCGAGCCGACCCGCACCTCCAGGCCACGCAGCACCACGACGCGGCGGCCGGCGCGCAGGCGCAGCGCGCCCTTCTGGCGCACGGTCGCGGTCCGGCCGCTGATCGTCACCGCCCCGGTCGGGAGCGTGATGCGGGCCGCCCGGCGACGGGCCGGGGCGACCGCGGTGACGCGCACGCCCTGGTCGGCGAGCGAGCGCGCGGCCGGTCCCTTGAGCGCGATCGTGGTGTCCTGCGCGCCGGCCGCGGGCGCGACGGCGAGGACGCCCCCGACCGCGGCGAGCGCGGCGATGTGGCGGACGATGGGCGGATCGAGGATCATTGGCGGCGGATCTCCTGTGGCGGCCGGCGCGGTTAGGGTAACCTAAGCCGGCCGCCGGGCCCGGCCGCCCGATCCACGCCACACCCCGACGACCTCGCGAACGGACCTCCTGTGACCGACACCGCCGCTCCTCCCAATCCGCACAAGGTGCCGCCCTCGATGGCCCAGCCCGCTCCGCCGCCGCCGCTGCAGCCGGTGGAGGGCGACGTGCGCCGCCGCACGGCCGCCGAGGAGGCGCGCACGATCGTCGCCGGCACCAACCTGGCCACGCTCGCCACGCTGAGCAAGGACGGGCACCCGTGGGGCTCGTTCGTCGCCTACGGCACGCTCGCCGACGGCTCGCCGGTGCTGTGCCTGTCGACGCTCGCCGAGCACGGGCGCAACCTGCCGCGCGACCCCCGCGCCAGCCTCGTCGTCGCCGCCAGCCCGGGCGACCGCGACCCGCTCGACTCGGGCCGCGTCACGCTCGCCGGCCGCGCCGAGGTGCCCGAGGGCCTGGAGCTCGAGGACGCCCGTGCCGCCTACCGCGACGCCGTCCAGGACGCGTCCGCGTTCATGGACTACGGCGACTTCACGATCTACGTGCTGCGCATCGAGCGCGTGCGCTGGGTCGGCGGGTTCGGCCGCATGGACTCCACCGACGCCGCCGCCTACCACGAGGCGCAGCCCGACCCGGTGGCCGCCGCCGCGCCGTACGCGGTCGCGCACCTCAACGAGGACCACGAGGACGCGCTGCTGGACATGGCCAAGGCGCTGGCCGGCTACACCGACGCGAGCGCGGCCCGCTGCACGGGCGCCGACCGCTACGGCCTGGACCTCGTCGTCCACACGCCGCGCGGGCGCGCGCAGACGCGCGTGGGCTTCGCCGAGCCGATCACGGTGTCCAACGGCCTGCGCAGCGCGACCGTCGAGCTGGCCCGCCGCTCGCGGCGCCTCCTCGAGGAGTCGCCGCAGCCCGCCCCGGCCTCCTAGGGCCGGGGCTCCGCGCGCGCGCAGTCCTCGAACCCCGCCGCCTTGTGCGAGGCGTCGCAGAACGGCTTCGTCTGCGAGTGCCCGCACCGGCACAGCGCGATCGCGCGCCCCTCGGGCACCTCGAACACGCCGCCCTCGGGGTCGACCAGGCGCACCGGCCCGGTGACCTTGTAGGGCCCGTGGTCGCGGACCTTGATCTCGACGAGCGGCTCGTCCATCTCAGGCGAGGGTAGCCCGCCGGAACGAGAGAGGGCGGCCCGGAGGCCGCCCTCTACCCACACCCACTCGGGTCGCCGCGCTACTCGCTCGGCGTCGACGACGGGGCGCCGTCGCCCGACGGCGTCGGCTCGTCGTCGGAGCGCTCCTCGTCCTCGCTCTCGCCGCCCTCGGCGCCGACCGCGACCGGCGCCCGGTCGAGCAGCGTCAGCTCGATCTCGGCGCCGTCGTTCTCCGGCCCCTGCGGGACGTCGGCCAGGACGATCTGGCCCGGCTGCAGCTCGCTGCGCAGGACGAAGTCGGCGAGCGGGTCCTCGATGTAGCGCTGGATCGCCCGGCGCAGCGGGCGCGCGCCCATCGCCGGGTCCCAGCCCTTGTCGACGAGGTAGTCCCGCGCCGGCTCGGACAGCTCGAGCTGGAGCTCGCGCTCCGCCAGCGAGCCGCGGATCCGCAGCAGCAGCAGGTCGACGATCTGACGGATCTCGTCCTTCTGCAGCTTGTGGAACACGATCACGTCGTCGATGCGGTTGAGGAACTCGGGACGGAAGACCTTCTTGAGCTCTCCCATGATCCGGTTCTTCATGTCGTCGTACGTGATGCCGGTCTCGTCCTCGGTGACGGCGAAGCCCAGCGGCGTGTTGCGCGCGATCTCGGACGCCCCGATGTTCGAGGTCATGATCACGATCGCGTGCCGGAAGTCGACCGTGCGCCCCTGGGCGTCGGTCAGCCGGCCGTCCTCCAGGATCTGCAGGAGGATGTTGAACACGTCCGGGTGGGCCTTCTCGATCTCGTCGAGCAGCAGCACCGAGTACGGCTTGCGCCGCACGGCCTCGGTGAGCTGGCCGCCCTCGTCGTAGCCGATGTAGCCCGGAGGCGAGCCGACCAGGCGCGAGACGGCGTGCTTCTCCATGTACTCCGACATGTCGATGCGCACCATCGCGTCCTCGTCGCCGAACAGGAACTCGGCGAGCGTGCGCGCCAGCTCGGTCTTCCCGACGCCCGAGGGGCCGAGGAAGATGAACGAGCCGGTCGGCCGCTTCGGGTCCTTCAGGCCCGCGCGGGAGCGGCGGATCGCCTTCGAGATGACCTCGACCGCGGCCTCCTGGCCGATGACGCGCTTGTGGAGCTCCTCCTCCATGCGCATCAGCTTCGCCGTCTCGGCCTCGGTGAGCTTGAAGACCGGGATGCCGGTCCACATCGAGACGATGTCCGCGATCTCCTCCTCGCCGATCGAGGGGCGCTCGCCGGACTCGCCCTGCTCCCACTGCTCCTCGAGCTCGCGCTTCTTGTTCGTCAGGCGCCGCTCCTTGTCGCGGAGGTTGGCGGCCTTCTCGAACTCCTGCGCCTCGATCGCGGCCTCCTTCTGGCGCCGCGTCGTCTCGATCTCCTCCTCCAGGTCCCGGTACACGGGCGGGGAGGTCATCGACTTGATGCGCATGCGGGCGGCGGCCTCGTCGATGAGGTCGATCGCCTTGTCCGGCAGGAAGCGGTCGCTGATGTAGCGGTCGCTGAGCTCCGCCGCGGCCTCGAGGGCCTCGTCGGTGATGTTGATCTTGTGGTGCGCCTCGTAGCGGTCGCGCAGGCCCTTGAGGATCTGCACGGTCTCCTCGATCGACGGCGGGTCGACCCGGATCTGCTGGAAGCGGCGCTCCAGCGCGGCGTCGCGCTCGAGGTACTTGCGGTACTCGTCGAGCGTGGTGGCGCCGATCGTCTGCAGCTCGCCGCGCGCCAGCGCCGGCTTGAGGATCGACGCGGCGTCGATCGCGCCCTCGGCGGCGCCCGCCCCGACGAGGTTGTGGAGCTCGTCGATGAACAGGATGATGTCGCCGCGCTGGGTGATCTCCTTCATCACCTTCTTCAGGCGCTCCTCGAACTCGCCGCGGTACTTCGAGCCGGCGACGAGGGCGGCGAGGTCCAGCGTGTAGATCTGCTTGCCCTTCAGCAGCTCGGGCACGTCGGCGTTGGTGATCCGCTGGGCGAGGCCCTCGACCACCGCGGTCTTGCCGACGCCCGGCTCGCCGATGAGCACGGGGTTGTTCTTCTGGCGGCGCGAGAGGATCTGCATGATCCGCTCGATCTCGGTCTCCCGGCCGACGACCGGGTCGAGCTTGCCGTCGGAGGCCAGCTTGGTCAGGTTGCGGCCGAACTGGTCCAGCAGCTTCGAGGACTTCTTGCCCTCGCCCTGCGCGCCGCCGGCGCCGGCCGCGGCCGCACCGGCGCCGCTGCCCTGGCGGCGGCCGCCGGGGCCCGACAGCATGCGGATGACCTCGTTGCGGATCTTCTCGGAGTCGGCGTCGAAGTCGAGCAGGATGCGCGCCGCGACGCCCTCGTTCTCGCGCACGAGGCCGAGCAGGATGTGCTCGGTGCCGATGTAGTTGTGGCCCAGGCTGAGCGCCTCGCGGAGCGCCAGCTCGAGCACCTTCTTCGCGCGCGGGGTGAACGGGATCTGGCCCGACGTCACCTCCTCGCCGGAGCCGACGATGCGGACGACCTGCGCGCGCACGCGCTCGACGGTGATGTCGAGCGACTCGAGCACGCGGGCCGCGAGGCCCTCCTCCTCACGCAGGAGGCCGAGGAGGATGTGCTCGGTGCCGATGTAGTTGTGCTTGAGCGTCCGCGCCTCCTCCTGCGCGAGAACGACCACCTGGCGGGCTCGTTCCGTAAATCGCTCGAACATTGGATACGTCCTTCCTACTGGGCGGCGCTGGGTGTGGGGTCGTGGGGACGGTGAACTACCCGCTGCCCGGGTTATCGACCTGTACGGGGTCGAAACTGAGCGGCGGGTCCTATCGCGGGCATGTCTCAGTCTACCAGTGGGCCCCGGCGTCGCTCGGGGGTCGTCGGGGGTCCCATCGGGGTCATCCCCCATGGTTCCCCGCGACGGGCCGCGCAATGCTCTCCCGCATGCAGATGCCCCGTTCCATCGAGCGTAGCCGCGAGGACCGCGTCGTCGCGGGCGTGTGCGGCGGCATCGCCCGCGCGGCCGACCTCGACCCCACCACCGTCCGCGTGATCGCCGTCGTGCTGGTGGCCTTCGGCGGCGTCGGCCTGCTCGCCTACGTGGCGGCCGCGCTGCTGCTGCCCGAGGAGGGCGGCGGCGAGCCGCTGATCCGCCTGGCCGGCAGCGCGCGCGACCGCGGCGCCGCGATCGCCGGCGCCGGTCTCCTGTTCCTGCTCGCGGTGGTCGTCGTCGCCGGCGACCCGTGGCCCTGGGACCGCGCCTGGCTCGTCGCCGGCGCGGTCGTGCTGGGCGGCCTGGCCTGGCTGGCGCTGCGCGACCGCGACGGCGCGGAGGCCACGCTCCCCGCGGCCCCGGGCGAGCCGGCGGCCCCCACCGGCGCGACCCGCGTGCGCCCGACCTGGGAGACGGACGATCCCGCGCCGCCCCCGCCCCCGCCGCCGTCGCCCCGCGACACGACCCGCCGGCGCGTCGTGACGAGCGTCGCCGCCGGCCTGCTCGCCGTGCTGCTCGGCGCCGTCGCCGTGGCGTTCATCGCGATCTTCGACGACCCGCCGTGGGACCTGTACGCGGCCGGCGCGGTGATGGCCACCGGCGTCGTGCTCGTGCTCAGCGCCCCGTTCGGCGGATCGCCCGCGCTGGTCGTGCCCGCCTTCCTGGTGGCCGCGATCGTCGCGATCTTCGCGCTCGGCCCCGTCCCGCTGCGCGGCGGGGTCGGCGACCGCGACCACCGGCCGGCGACGCTCGAGAGCCTGCGCGACGAGTACCGGCTGGCCGCCGGCGAGCTGCGCGTCGACCTGAGCGAGGTGCCGTTCCCGATCGGGACCACGCGCACGCGGGTCGAGCTCGGGATGGGCGAGGCGGTCGTGACCGTGCCGGCCGACGTCGACGTCCGCGTCGACGGGTCGGCGGTGGCCGGGGAGGTCGTGGCGTTCGGCCGCTCGACGAGCGGCGTCGACGTCGACGCGACCGAGGACGGCGCGCGCACCACCGGCGTCCCCGGCCGCCGGCTGGAGCTGGAGGCCCACGTCGGCTTCGGGCAGCTCCGCGTCGAGCGGGAGGCGGCCGCCGGTGGATGAGGTCGACGCCACCTCGCTCGCCGGCGGGCTCGCGCTCGTCGCCGTGGGCGCCGTGCTGCTCGTCGACACGACCGGCCTGGTGCACGTCGGGCTCGGCTGGCTGGCGCCCCTGCTGGCGGGCGCCGCCGGGATCGTGCTGATCGCCAGCGGCAGCGCGGCCCGGGCCCGCTCCGCTCCCGCGGCGGCCGCGCCGGCCGCGCCGCCGCGGCCGTGGCCCGGCCGCGACGCGCTCGCCCGCGCGTGGGCGCGGATCAGCGACGGCGAGACCTGGGCCGCCCGCCACCGCCCGGCGAGCGCCGCCGAGCTGCGCGACCGCTACCGCGTCGGGCTCGGCACGCTCGAGGTCGACCTCGGCGCGATCGAGCCGCCGCCCGGGCGCACCGAGGTGCACGCGCGCGTCGGCATCGGCGTGCTGACCGTGACGATCCCCTCCCGGGCCCGGGTGGTCGTGCGCGCGCACGTGGGCGCGGGGTCGATCGACCTCCTCGGCGAGAGCCGCGGCGGCGTGGCCACGACGCTGGCGCGCGAGCTCGGCGAGCCGGGCGCCGGAGAGGCCGAGCTCGTCGTGCACGCCGGCGTGGACCTCGGCACCGTGGTCGTGCGCCGCCCTGGTTGAATCGGTCGGTGTCGTCTTCCGCGCGTCCTCCCGCGGGCGCCGCCCGCCAGGCCGCCGGCGTCGTGCTGGTGGTCGTCGCCGTGCTGCTGTCGCTGCGCCGGCTCGGCGTGTGGCCGGGCGACGCGATCCTGTGGCCGGTCGCGCTCACGGCCGGCGGGCTGATGCTGCTGTGGCGCCGCTCGGCCACGCCGCTGGAGACGCTGCGCGGGGCACTGCCGGAGCTCCAGCCGCGGATGGTCGCCGGCGCCGCGCTCGTCGTGCTCGGGGCGATCGCGTTCCTGGGCGCCACCGATGCGCTCGCGCAGGCGCGCTCGGTCCTCCTCGCCGCGCTCGTCGTGGTGGTGGGGATCGGGCTGATCTTCGGCCCGGCGTGGCTGCGGGTGGCGCGCGCGCTGGCCGACGAGCGCGCCGAGCGCGTGCGCTCCCAGGAGCGGGCCGAGATGGCCGCGCACCTGCACGACTCGGTCCTGCAGACGCTGGCGCTCATCCAGCGGCGGGCCGACGACCCGCGCGAGGTGGCGACGCTGGCCCGCCGCCAGGAGCGCGAGCTGCGCGCCTGGCTGGCCGGTGAGCCGCTCGTCCCGGAGGTCGAGAGCCTCGCCGCCGCCCTGCGCGCGGCCGCGGCCGAGGTCGAGGACCTGCACGGCGTGGCGGTCGAGGTGGTGGCGGTGGGCGACGCGCCGCTGGACGAGCGCGCCGCGGCGACCGTGCAGGCCGCCCGCGAGGCGATGCTGAACGCGGCCCGCTTCGCCGGCGCCGAGCGGATCGACGTCTACGCGGAGGCGACGCCGGAGCGCCTGGAGGTGTTCGTGCGCGACCGCGGCGCCGGGTTCGACCCCGGCGCGATCCCCGCCGACCGCCGCGGGGTGCGGGAGTCGATCGTCGGGCGCATGGCGCGCGCCGGCGGCGAGGCGCGGGTGCGCAGCGAGCCCGGCGGCGGGACGGAGGTGGAGCTGGTGGTGGCCCGATGACGCGCGTGTACCTCGTCGACGACCACGGGCTGTTCCGGGCGGGCGTGCGGGCCGAGCTGGGCGGCCTCGTCGAGGTCGTCGGCAACGCCGGCACGGTGGCCGAGGCGATCCGCGGCATCCGCGAGACGCGCCCCGACGTCGTCCTGCTCGACGTGCACATGCCCGGCGGCGGCGGGGTCGAGGTGATCCGCGCGATCGGCAGCGACCTGCCCGAGACCCGCTTCCTGGCGCTGTCGGTCTCCGACGCGGCCGAGGACGTGATCGCGACCGTGCGCGCGGGCGCCCGCGGGTACGTGACGAAGACGATCTCGGGGCCCGAGCTGGCCGACGCGGTGCGCCGGGTGGCCGAGGGCGACGCGGTGTTCTCGCCCAAGCTCGCCGGGTTCGTGCTCGACGCGTTCGCGGCCGGCGCGGGCGACCTGCCGGTTCCCTCCGACCCCGAGCTCGACCAGCTCACGCCGCGCGAGCGCGAGGTGCTGCAGCACATCGCGCGCGGCTACCTCTACAAGGAGGTCGCCCACCGGCTGGGGATCTCGGCGAAGACCGTCGAGGCGCACGTGTCGGCGGTGCTGCGCAAGCTGCAGCTCTCCAACCGCCACGAGCTGAGCCGCTGGGCGGCGTCGCGGCGGCTGGTCGACTGACGCGGCGCACCGTCCCGCCGCCCGACATAACGAGACTGAGTCTTGTTATCGTCCCGGCGCATGCCCCTCCCGACTCCCCCGCGCGGCGCCGGCGCCGCGTGCCTGATCGCCATGGCCGCCGTCGCCGCCGGCTGCGGCGGCGCGTCCGCGCCCCTCGCCCCCGCCGACGCCGCCCCCGAGGCGACGACGGTCCGCACCTGCGACCGCGACGTGGTCGTCGCCGCGCCGCCGCGCCGCGCGCTCGCCATGGAGCAGAACGCGACCGAGATCCTCCTCTCGCTCGGCCTCGCCGAGCGGATGATCGGCACCGCCTACCAGACCGACCCGCCGCTGCCCGAGCTGGCCGCCGACTACGCGCGCGTCCCGGTGCTGGCCGAGGGCTACCCCTCGCGCGAGCGCGTGCTCGAGGCCGAGCCCGACTTCGTCTACTCCACGTACGCGTCGGCGTTCGCGCCCGACGCCGCCGGCCCGCGCGACGCGCTCGCGCGCCTCGGCGTCCCCGCCTACCTGTCGGCCAACGGCTGCGAGGACCCGTCGCTGCTGCCCGAGCGGGTCACGTTCGCGCAGGTGTTCCGGGAGATCCGCGACATCGCCGCGATCTTCGGCGTCCAGGAGGCCGGCGAGACGCTCGTCGCCGAGCAGGAGGAGCGCCTGGACGCCGCCCGGACCGCGGTCGCCGACGCCGGGGCCGGCGAGACCCTGCTCTGGCACTACTCGGGGACGACGGCGCCCTACTTCGCCGGCTGCTGCGGCATGCCCGCGACGCTGACCGGGCTCGTCGGCGCCCGCCAGGCGTTTGACGACGAGCCGCAGAAGTGGTTCGAGGGAAGCTGGGAGGCGGCGGCCGCGCTGGACCCGTCGGTGATCGTGCTCGCCGACCTCACGCGCGGCGGCGAGGGCGACTCGGCCGCGCAAAAGCGCCGGTTCCTGCGGTCGAACCCGGTGACGCGGCGGATGCGCGCCGTGCGCGAGGACCGCTTCGTGGTCGTCGCCGGCTCGGAGACCGACCCGACCGTGCGCAGCGTCCTGGCCGCCGAGAAGCTCGCCGCCGGGCTGCGGCGCCTGGCGCGCCGTCCTTGATCGCCGCCGGCCTGGTGGCGCTGGCGGCGTCGCTCGCGCTCGCGGTCGGGATCGGCCCCGCCGGGGTCCCGATCGGGGACGTCGCCGGCATCGTCGCCCACCGGGCGGGCCTCGCGCCGGCCCCGGCGGGGGTCTCGCCGCTGCAGGAGGCGATCGTGTGGGACCTGCGCCTGCCGCGCGCGCTGCTGGCGATCCTCGTCGGCGCCGGCCTGGCCGTGTGCGGGGCGGTGCTGCAGTCGCTCACGCGCAACCCGCTCACCGACCCCTACCTGCTGGGCGTGTCGTCCGGCGCCTCGACCGGGGCCGTGCTCGTGCTCGTCGCCGGCGTCGGCAGCGGCGCGCTGGCGCTGTCGGGCGGCGCGTTCGCGGGCAGCGCGGTCGCGTTCGCGCTCGTGCTGGCCCTGGCCGGGCGCGGCGCCGGGCGCGGCGACCAGCGGATCGTGCTCGCCGGGATCGCCGGCACCCAGCTCTTCGCGGCGCTCACCGCGTTCGTCGTGATCTGGTCCGGCGACGCGCAGGCCACGCGCGGCGTCCTCTACTGGCTGCTGGGCTCGACGGCGGCGGCGACGTGGACGAGCGTCGCGGTGTGCGCCGCCGTCCTCGGCGCCGGGCTGGCGGTCTGCGCCGGCCACGCCCGAGCGCTCGACGCGTTCGCGTTCGGCGGCGACGCGGCCGCGACGCTCGGCGTGGCCGTCGCGCGCGTGCGCGTGCGGCTGTACGTCGTCACCGCGGCCGTCACCGCCGCGCTCGTGGCCGCCAGCGGGGCGATCGGGTTCGTCGGCCTCGTGATCCCCCACGCCGTGCGGCTGGTCTGCGGCGCGCGCCACCGGGCGCTGCTGGCCGCCAGCGCGGTCGGCGGCGCGCTGTTCCTCCTGTGGGCCGACACGATCGCGCGCACCGCGTTCGCCCCGCGCGACCTGCCGGTCGGGATCGTGACCGCGCTCGTCGGGGTCCCGGCGTTCGCGCTGCTGCTGCGGCGGGGGCGGGCGGCGCCGTGACGCTCGAGGCCCGCGACGTGGTGTGGGAGGCGGGCGGGACGCGCGTGCTCGACGGCGTCACGCTGCGCGCGCAGCCGGGCCGCGTGCTCGGCCTGCTGGGGCCCAACGGGAGCGGCAAGTCGTCGCTGCTGCGCTGCCTGGCCGGGCTGCGGCGCCCGACCCGCGGGGCCGTGCTCCTCGACGGACGGGAGCTGCGCGCCTGGCCGCGACGCGCGGTCGCGCGGCGCGTCGCGCTGCTGGCCCAGGAGGCCGCGACCGAGCTGGACCTGTCGGTGGCCGACGTCGTCGCGCTCGGGCGCCTGCCGCACCGCGGGCCGCTCGGCGGCGAGAGCCCGGCCGATCGCGCCGCGGTCGCCCACGCCCTCGCGCTCGTCGGGCTCGACGGCTGGGAGCGGCGCCGCTGGCACACGCTGTCGGGCGGCGAGCGCCAGCGCGTGCAGCTCGCCCGCGCGCTCGCGCAGGAGCCGCGCGAGCTGCTGCTCGACGAGCCCACCAACCACCTCGACGTGCGCCAGGCGCTGGAGCTGCTGGAGCTGGTGCGCGGGCTCGGGCGCACCGCGGTCGTGGCGCTGCACGACCTCCAGCTCGCGGCCCGCTACTGCGACGCGCTCGCAGTGCTGCGCGCCGGGCGGATCGTCGCCGCCGGGCCCACCGCCGCGGTGCTCACCGCCGGCCTGGTGGCCGACGTCTACGGGGTGGCCTGCGAGATCGGGGTCGAGGCCGACGGCCGGCCCGAGGTGCGGGGCCTGCGGCCGCTCACTCGCGCCGCCCCATGAGCGCCAGGGCCGCCGCGACGAGCGCGGCGCCGAGCGCGCCGGCGGCGATCAGCGGGCCGGCGGTCGGACCGTCGTCGTGCAGCGCGTCCAGCAGCGACATCGGCGGGGCGCCGAGGACGACGAGGACCAGCAGCGCGCCCGCGATCGCCGCGGCGCCCACGGCCGGGCGCGCGACGACGGGCCGGGCCGCGCACGCCGCGAGGCCGACGCCGATCGCCCCGCAGGCCAGGTGGGCGAGCAGGCCGACGGCCAGATCGCCGGCGGTCGGGGCGCGCTCGAACGCGCCCGCCGCGGCGGGCGCCGCGACCGCGAGCACCGCCAGCGCCGCGACGACGGCCAGGGCCGCCGCCACCCGCTCGGTGTCGGTGCGCAGGCGGCCGCGGCGGACGGCCGCCAGCTCGCGGACCTGCGGGTCCGTCGCGTCGAGCAGCGCGAGCGTCATCCACGCCGCGATCGGGACGAGGTACAGCGCCGTGGAGCCGTACGAGTCGCGGACGGGGTTGTCCTCGTACAGGTAGACGAGCAGCAGGAGCAGCAGCAGCGCGGCGAGCGGGCCGAGGAAGCGGGCGCTGCGGGCCAGGACCACCAGCCAGACGGTCACGGCGCGGCGGCCTCGATCCGGCCGGCGCCGACCGTGAGCGTGCGGTCGGCGGCCAGCGGGCCGGCGCCGTGCTCGCTGAGCAGGAGCGCCGCCCCGCGCTCCCGCCGCTCGGCCAGGACGGTCGCGAGCGCCGCGCGGGCGTCCTCGTCGAGCCCGGCCCACGGCTCGTCGAGCACGAGCAGCGGCGGGTCGCCGGCCAGGGCCTGGGCGAGCAGGACCTTGTGCAGCGTCCCGGAGGAGTCGTGCGCCAGGCGCCCGTCGAGCCAGGCGGCGAACCCGAGCCGCTCGGCCAGCGCGGCGGCCTCGCCGGGCGCGACGCCGAGCGCGCGCAGCAGCTCCCGGGCGCTCAGCGGCGGCGCGGCGTCGAGGCGGTCGGGCGCCCAGCCGGCGCGGCCGCCGCGCTCCACGCGCCCGGCGCTGGGCCGCGAGACCCCGGCGGCCAGGCGCAGCAGCGTCGTCTTGCCCGAGCCGTTGGCGCCGGTGACGCGGACGACCTCGCCCGGGCGCACCTCCAGGTCGACGTCCGCGAGCACGGGCGCGGCGCGCCGTCCGTAGCGCTTGACCACTCCATGGAACCGCAGCGCGCGCGTCATGCCGCGCACCAGGGATTCCAGACGGCCTCAGTCGCGCATCGCCGGGAAGAGGATCACCTCGCGGATCGAGCGGCGCCCGCTGAGCGCCATCACGAGACGGTCGATCCCCATCCCCAGGCCGCCGGTGGGCGGCATCCCGTGCTCGAGCGCAGCCAGGAACAGCTCGTCGTAGGGCTGCGTCTCGTCGTCGCCGGCGGCGGCCAGGCGCACCTGCGCCTCGAAGCGGGCGCGCTGGTCGTCGGGGTCGTTGAGCTCGGTGAACGCGTTGGCGATCTCCATCCCGCCGACGAACGCCTCGAAGCGCTCGACCAGCCGCTCGTCGCCGTTGCGGTGGCGCTTGGCGAACGGGGACAGCTCCACCGGGAAGTCCATGACGATCGTCGGCTGCACGAGCGTCGGCTCGACGGTCTTGGAGAACAGGTCGTCGACGAGCTGCGGCCACGTGCGCTGCTCGTTCTCGGAGGGCGCGAGCGGATCGACGATGGCCGCCAGCGCGTCGCGGTCGCGCACCTCGAGGATGTCGACCCCGGCGCGCTCGATCAGCAGGTCGCGCAGCGTCACGCGCGGCCAGGGCGGCGTGAAGTCCAGCTCGCCGTCGTAGCCGACGGCCTGGGCGACGCCGTGGACGAGCCGCTCCAGGCGGGCCGCGGCGTCGTGGTAGTCGGCGTAGGCCTCGTACCACTCGACCATCGTGAACTCGGGGTTGTGCTTCGGCGACAGGCCCTCGTTGCGGAAGTCCTTGCCGAGCTCGTACACGCGCTCCAGCCCGCCGACGATGAGCCGCTTGAGGTACAGCTCGGTGGCGATCCGCAGGTACATGTCACGGTCGAGCGCGTTGAAGTGCGTGATGAACGGCCGCGCGAGCGCCCCGCCGTAGAGCGGCTGCAGGACCGGCGTCTCGACCTCGATGAAGCCGTCCTCGTCGAGCTGGCGGCGGACGGCGGCGATCGCCTTCGCGCGCAGCATGAACAGCGAGCGGGTCTCCTCGTTGGCCATGAGGTCGAGCTCGCGCTGGCGGTGGCGCGTCTCGACGTCCTGCAGGCCGTGGTGCTTGTCGGGCGGCGGGCGCAGCGACTTGGCGAGCACCGTGACGTCCTCGACGCGCAGGCTGATCTCGCCGCGCTTGGTGCGCATCGCGCTGCCGTCGACGCCGATCAGGTCGCCGAGGTCGAGCCCGACCAGGCGCTCCATGCGCTCGGGGCCGAGCACGTCGACGCGCGCCTGCAGCTGCAGGCGCCCGGAGCGGTCCACGAGGTCGAGGAACGCCATCTTGCCCTGGCCGCGGCGGGCCGCCAGGCGGCCCGCCACGCGGTAGCGGTCGTCGGTCTCGGCGCCCGGCTCCAGGTCGGGGTGCTCGGCGGCCACGCGGGCCGTGGGCACGACGCCCGGGAAGCTGTGCGGGAAGGGGTCGATGCCCTCGGCGCGCAGGCGCTCGAGCTTCGCCCGCCGCGCGGCGAGGAGCTCGGACTGCTCGTCGCTCACCTTCGGGAGGCTAGAGCCCGACGTCGATCTTCGTGATCTTCAACCGGCGCTTCTTGCCGTTGGGCAGGACGACCTCGACCACGTCGCCCTTCTTGGCGCCCAGCAGCGCCTTGCCGACCGGCGACTCGTTGGAGAGGCGCTCCGGCGGCTTGGC
>DATMSA010000132.1:0-14551 GCA_035565675.1 Capillimicrobium sp.
ACGCTGCCACGCCGGCAGCCACCTACGCTTGCCCAGCATCCGGGTCCTCCGACGTCGTGGATCTCTCGCAGGACCCACAGACTCGGCAGCGACCCGGATGCCTCCTACATCACACCGTTCGGAACGTCCCTAGGCAGGACATCTAGCGCCCGCACTCAGAACGCCCCCTCGAGGTGGTCGAGGCGCACCAGGCGCCCGCGCGCGTCGATGACCACGCCGATGGCGTCGAAGCGCAGCTCGGCGCCGCGCGGGCGGTCGCTCGTCTCGGCCAGCCAGGCGCGGGCCATCTGGCGCACCTGGCGGCACTTGGCGGGCCCCAGCGCGTCCCACGGCGCTCCCGACCCCGACCGCCGCGTCTTGACCTCGGCGAACACGAGCGTGTGGCGGTCGTAGCCGATGAGGTCGATCTCGCCGTAGCGCGTGCGGTGGTTGCGCGCGACGACCTCGAAGCCGCGGCGCTCGAGGTGCGCGGCCGCGAGGTCCTCGCCGAGGCGGCCGAGGCGGTGGCGCAGGTCGTCGGACATGGCGAGCGACCGTACGCCTCGAGATGTGACGGTTCAGCACCTCTTTGCCCCGTCTTTGCGGCGACTTCGCCACGACTTCGCGCGGCCGCCTCGGCCTGCGCGAAGTCGTGTCGCTTCCGCGCGTCTTGCGTGGCAAACCGGTGCTGTTGCGTCACACGCGGACGTCTAGCGTCGCCGGCGTGCTCGCTCGCATCACCACCTTCTGCATCGACGGCCTCGACTCCCGGCCGGTCGCGGTCGAGGTCGACGTGCGCGCCGGGCTGCCCGCCTTCGTCATCGTCGGGCTCGGGGATCTCGCCGTGCGCGAGGCGCGCGAGCGCGTGCGCGGCGCACTGCTGAACTGCGGCTTCGAGTTCCCGCAGCGGCGCATCGTCGTCAACCTCGCGCCCGCGCACCTGCGCAAGAACGGCTCGGGCTTCGACCTCCCGATCGCGTGCGCGGTCCTCGCGGCCAGCGGCCAGGTGCCCGCCGCGGCGGTCGCGCGCCGGGCGATCTACGGCGAGCTGTCGCTCACCGGCGAGGTGCGCGGATGTCGCGGGACGCTCGCGGTGGCCGAGGCCACGCGGCGCGCCGGGTTGGAGGGGGTGGTCGTCGCGCGCGAGCGCGCGCTGGAGGCGTCGCTGGCCGGCGACCTGGAGATCGTCGGCGTCGACACGCTGCGGGAGCTCGGGCGCATCCTCGGCGGGGAGGAGGACGTCCCACCGCTGCCCGACGCTCGGGAGCGGTCGCGCCCGTCGCCCCCGGCCGCCGACCTCGCCGACGTACGCGGGCAGTGGTCGGCGATCCGCGCGGTCGAGGTCGCCGCCGCCGGCGGCCACAACGTCCTGCTGCGCGGCGCGCCGGGCACAGGCAAGACGATGCTCGCGCGCCGCATCCCCGGCATCCTGCCGCCGCTGGACCGCGACGAGGCGATTGAGGTCACGCGCATCCACTCGGTCGCCGGCGCCGCGGCGGCCGGCGGCCTGGTCGACGAGCGGCCGTTCCGCGCCCCGCACCACACGATCTCACCGTCGGGCCTGGTCGGCGGCGGCAGCTCCCCGGCGCCCGGCGAGGCCACGCTCGCCCATCACGGCGTGCTGTTCCTCGACGAGCTGAGCGAGTTCAACCGCAACGCGCTCGACGCGCTGCGCCAGCCGCTCGAGGACGGCCACGTGACGATCATCCGCGGCCAGCGCGCCGCGCGCTTCCCGACGCGGTTCATGCTGGTCGCCGCCACCAACCCGTGCCCGTGCGGCCACGCGGACGACCCCAAGCGCTGCCGCTGCACCGACAGCGACCACGCCCGCCACCGCCGGCGCCTCAGCGGCCCGCTGCTGGACCGCATCGACGTCGTCGTCGACGTGCTGCGGCCGAGCGCCGACGAGCTCGCCGCGCCGCCGTCGACCGACACGGCCACCGTGCGCGCCGCGGTGCTGGCCGCCCGCGCCCGGCAGGCCGAGCGGCTCGCCGCGGCCCGCGCGACGTGCAACGCGCACATGGACGCCGCGACGGTCCGGCGCCTCGTGCGTCTCGAGCCGGTGGCGCGCGCCCGGCTCGCGCGCAGCTACGACGACGGCACGATCAGCGCCCGGGCGCACGACCGCCTGCTGCGGGTCGCCCGGACGATCGCCGACCTCGCCGGCCGCGACGCCGTGGGCGAGGCCGATGTGATCGAGGCGCTGAACCTGCGCGGCGAGTCGGTGGCGCCCGTCCGGGAGGCCGCGTGAGCGCGCCCGTGCCGAGCCCCGCGAGCGCGTCGCCGCCGGCGGCGCCGTGCCCGGCGTGCCTGCGTCGCGCCTGGCTGGTGGCCGCGCTCGCCGGCCGGATCGAGTACGGGCGCCGGGCCGGCGCCGCGCGCATCCCGCTCCTGCTCGCCCTCGGCGACCGCGACCTCATGCGCGCGGTCGGCGCGAGCCCCGGCGTCGCGCGCCGCTACGAGGCGTTCTCGCCCGACGAGGCGCGCGAGGCGGTCCACCGCGCCGGGCTGACGGCGGTCTGCCGCCACGACACGCGCTACCCGGCGGCGCTGCGGGAGCTGCCCGACGCGCCGCCCGTGCTGCACGTCGCCGGCGACGCCGAGCGCTTCGTGGCGCTCACCGCCGTCGACCAGCCGGCGGTCGCGGTCGTGGGCGCCCGTCGCGCGACGGGCTACGGCGGGCAGGTGGCGCGGGGGCTGGGGCGGGGCCTGGCCAGCGCCGACGTGACCGTCGTCAGCGGGATGGCGCTCGGCGTGGACTCCGCCGCGCACGAGGGCGCGCTGGAGGGCGGCGGCGCGACGGTCGCCGTGCTCGCGGGCGGCGCGGAGCGGCCGTATCCGGCCAGCAAGCACGGGCTGTACGCCGCGATCCGGGCGCGCGGATGCGTCGTGTCGGAGATGCCGCCCGGCGCCCGGGCGCAGCGGTGGTGCTTCCCGGCGCGCAACCGGCTCATCGCGGCGCTCGCCCGGCTCACGGTCGTCGTCGAGGGGCGCGAGCGCTCCGGGTCGCTGATCACCGCGGACTTCGCCCGGGACCTGGGCCGCGACGTCGGGGCGGTGCCCGGGGCGGTCACCTCGCCGCTGGCGCGCGGGCCCAACGCGCTGCTCGCCGACGGCGCGCACGTCATCCGCAGCGCCGAGGACGCGCTGGACCTCGCGTGCGGGGTCGGCGGCTGGCAGCGGCGCGGGCCGGCGGCCGGTGCGGTTCCCGAGCACCTGCGCGCGCTGCACGCCGCCGTGGCGTCGGGTCTCGACACACCCGACCGGCTGGCCGCCTCGGGCGTGCCGGTCGCGGCCGCGCTCGCGGGGCTCACCGAGCTGGAGCTGGCGGGCCACCTCCGGCGGCTGCCGGGCGGCGGGTACGTCGTGGCGCTGGAGGCGCGATGAGGCGCCGCCGCACGTCGCGGTCAGGCGGCCCGGACGGCGGGCGCTGGCCTACTCTGGTCACCTCATGGCGATACCACGCGTCCTCTCGATCGCGGGCTCCGACTCGGGTGGCGGAGCCGGCATCCAGGCCGACCTCAAGGCGTTCGCGCGCTGCGGGGTGCACGGCATGACCGCCATCACCGCGATCACCGTCCAGAACACGCTCGAGGTCCGCGCCGTGCAACCGGTCGCGCCGGACATCATCGAGGGGCAGATCGCCGCCGTGGCCGAGGACATCGGCCTCGACGCGATCAAGATCGGCATGCTCGGCTCGGTCCCCACGATCGAGGCCGTGGAGCGGGCCCTGCGCGCGCTCCCGGAGCCGGTGCCGGTCGTCGTCGACCCGGTGATGGTGGCGGAGTCCGGCGGGCGGCTGCTGGAGCCCGAGGCCGAGCGGGCGCTGCGCGAGCGGATCCTGCCGCTCACGACCGTCACGACGCCCAACGTGGCCGAGGCGCGCGTGCTCGCCGCGCTCGACGACCCCGACGCGCCGCTGGAGGACGTCGCGCGCGCCATCCACGGCTTCGGGGCCGGCGCGGTGGTCGTCACCGGCGGGCACCGCGACGAGGCGACGGACCTGCTGTTCGACGGCGAGCGGTTCGTCCTGCTCCCCGGCGAGCGCTACCCCGACGGCGCCGCGCACGGGTCGGGCTGCACGCACGCGTCGGTGCTGGCCGCGCAGCTCGCCCACGGGCTCGACCTGGAGGAGGCCGCGCGGGTGGCGCGGCGCATCGCCGGCGAGGCGGTGCGCGACGGGCTGCGCGAGATCGGACACGGGGCCGGACCGGTGAACGTGCTGGGTCTGACCGCGGGTGGGGCGGACCGCCCTGGCGGCGGTCCCCCTTTGTCATAATCGCGGACGGCGATGAGGCTGCTGCGGATGAAGCCCGGGCACGGTGAGGTGCTCCTCGCGGAGGGCGACGTCGAGGTGCCCGAGCAGGAGCGCGAGCTCATCGAGGCGTTTCGCGAGCAGCTCGACCAGGGCATGTGGGCGGCGGTGCCGACCGCCAGCCGCGGCGGCCGGCGCGAGGCCCAGCTCGTGCGCGACTTCGGCGAGGTCCCGCGCGACGCCGAGCGCGTCATCTTCTTCCCCAAGGCCGCCGGCGGCCGGTAGGGCCGGGCCATGCTGCTCGCGCTCACCGCGGCCGGGATCGTCATCGTCGCGCTGCTCTGGGAGGTCTGCTGGCCGACCGTGTCGGAGGCGATCGAGCGCCACCGGGCCCGCCGCGCCCGCGTCCCCACGTTCGACTACGACCCGGGCCGCGAGCGCCGCGCCGAGCAGCGCGCCCGCGAGCTCCTGCGCTCGTGCGTCAACGACGAGGAGTGGGAGATGTACCGCGACCTCGGCTTCATCCGCGTCTGGGGGACGATCGCCGACGGTCCCGAGCGCGGCGCCGCCCGCGACCCGCTCGCCGGCGCGCCGTACGCGTACCTGATCTACCCGCACAAGCCGATCGTCGCGTTCCTGCCCCAGACCCGGCGGCTGCTGAACGAGTACTGCGTCGAGTTCCCCGACGAGACGCGCCCGTACGGGTCCGCGCGGCTGCCCGACTCCGACGACGTGCTGGCCAAGTGGATGGCGCTGACCGGCGACGAGCGCCGCCTCATCGCCGAGTCCAACATGCACCTGCCCGGCCGCCAGGTCGACCCGCGCCAGGTGCAGCGCGACCTGTGGCGCCTGTCGGAGTGGGAGCGCCAGCGCGCCGCCCGCGAGCGCCGCCAGGGGAGCGTCTCCACACCGTGAGCGCGACGGGCGCCGGGACCGACCTCAAGCACCGCTCCCGCGCCCTGACCGAGGGCGTCGAGCGCGCCCCGGCCCGCGCCTACCTGAAGGGCATCGGCTTCGACGAGGAGGCGCTCAGCCGCCCGATCGTCGGCGTCGCCTCGACGTGGATCGAGGCGATGCCCTGCAACTTCCACCTGCGCGCGCTCGCCGCGAAGGTCAAGGAGGGCGTCCGCGCCGCCGGCGGCACGCCGATGGAGTTCAACACGATCGCGGTCTCCGACGGCATCACGATGGGCACGTCGGGGATGAAGGCGAGCCTCATCAGTCGCGAGGTGATCGCCGACTCCATCGAGCTGACCGCCCGGGGCTACCTGTTCGACGCGGTGGTGGCGCTGAGCGGCTGCGACAAGACGATCCCCGGCACCGTGATGGCGCTCGCGCGCCTCGACGTCCCCAGCGTGATGCTCTACGGCGGCTCGATCCCGCCCGGCCGCTTCCAGGGGCGCGACGTCAGCATCCTCGACGTCTTCGAGGCCGTGGGCAAGGTGGCCGCGGGGACGATGACCGAGGACGAGCTGCACGAGCTCGAGGCGGTCGCCAGCCCGGGCGCCGGCGCCTGCGGCGGCCAGTTCACCGCCAACACGATGGCGATGGCGTTCGAGATGATGGGCATCTCGCCGATGGGCCCCTCGGGCATCCCGGCCCAGGAGGCGTCCAAGGCGCAGGCCGCCTACGACGCGGGCGTCCTGGTCATGGACGTGCTGCGCCGCGACCTGCGCCCGCACGACCTCATCACCCGCGCCTCGCTGGAGAACGCGATCGCCGCGATCACCTCCAGCGGCGGCTCCACCAACGGCGTGCTGCACCTGCTGGCCGTCGCGCGCGAGATGGGCGTCGACCTCGACATCGACGTGTTCGACGCGATCTCCGAGCGCACGCCGCACCTGTGCGACCTCAGCCCGGGCGGGCGCTACAACGCGACCGACCTGTTCCACGCCGGCGGCACCGCGCTGCTCGCCCGCCGGCTGAAGGAGCTCGGCGTCCTGCACCTCGACGCGCCGACCGTGCTGGGGAAGACCGTGGGCGAGCTCGCCGACGCCGCCATCGAGGCCCCCGGCCAGCAGGTCGTGCGCCCGCTCGACCGCCCGCTGAAGGCGACCGGCGGGCTGGCGATCCTGCGCGGCAACCTCGCCCCGGAGGGCGCGGTCGTCAAGCTCGCCGGGCACGAGCGCCGCCGCCATGCCGGCCCCGCGCGCGTGTTCGAGGGGGAGGCGGCGGCGATGGACGCGGTCACGCACGGGCGCATCCGCGCCGGCGACGTCGTCGTCATCCGCAACGAGGGCCCGGTCGGCGGCCCGGGGATGCGCGAGATGCTCGCGGTCACGGCCGCCATCAACGGCTCGGGCATCGGCGAGGAGGTCGCGCTCATCACCGACGGCCGCTTCTCCGGCGCCACCCACGGCTTCACCGTCGGCCACATCGCGCCCGAGGCCGCGACCGGCGGCCCGATCGCCGCGGTCGCCGAGGGCGACCGGATCACGATCGACGTCGACACGCGCCGTCTGGACGTCGCGCTCTCCGACGAGGAGATCGCCGCGCGCGTCGCCGCCTACGAGCCGCCGGTCAGCCCCGACGCGACCGGCGTCATGGCCAAGTACGCCCGCCTCGTCGCGAGCGCCTCGCACGGCGCGGTGACGCTCGTCTGACCGCGTTGCTTGTCAGGTTGGTTCCCTCTGAGGCAACCAACCTGACAAGCAACGCGAGGGCGGGGGCGGTGCGCGCGGGAGTAGCGGCGCCGCCGCGCTACGCCGCCGCCGACGTCTCGTCCACCCGCTCGCCCGGGTCCTCGTCCAGGAAGTCCTCGACGAGCCGGTTGAAGCGCTCCGGCTGCTCCAGCATGGGCACGTGCCCGCAGTCCTCGAAGACGACCTTGCGGGCGTCGGGGATCAGGCGCACGAACTCGTCGGCGGACGAGGGCGGCACGATCCGGTCGCGGTCGCCCCACACGACGAGGGTGGGGCAGGCGATCTCGCCGAGGCGGTCGCGGACGTCGTAGCGGGCGATCTCGGCGGCCGCCCGCGGCGCCGCCGGCTTCGGGCCGGACGCGAGGATGTTCTCGTAGAAGAGGCGGGGGTCGATCCGCTCCGGGTGCGGCGACAGCAGCGTGAAGCCCAGGCGGCGCAGCCGCCGGCGGCGCGCCATCCGCTCGGCGCGCGACGGGGCCGGGGTCGTCCAGCGCCCGGCGCGGCCCAGCACCCGCTCCGACCAGCGGTCCATCACGCCCAGCGGCACGCCGATGTAGCGCTCGGCCACGCCCGCCGCCGACACCAGCACGAGCCGCTCCACCCGCTCCGGCGCGCTGATCGCCATCTCCAGGCCGACGAACCCGCCCATCGAGTTGCCGACGACGCCGGCCGCGCTGACCTCGAGCCGGTCGAGCAGCTCCGCGACGATCCGCCCGTAGCCGGAGATCGTGATCGGGTCGCGCGGCATCGGCGACGCGCCGAACCCGGGCAGGTCCATCGCGATCACCCGGTGGCGGCGGGCGAACACCGGGATCTGCTCCAGCCAGTTCTGCCACGCCCCGGAGTGGCCGTGGATGAGCACGACCGGCGGCCCGGAGCCGACGTCGACGACGTTGACGGGACGGCCGGCGACCTCCACCCAGCGGTGGTGCGCCGCCCAATCCACCTCGATCCAGAGGGGGTCCACAGCCCCACCTAGACTAGAGCGCGGGAGCCGCCACGGATGCGCATCGCCATCGACATCGACTCGACGCTGCACCACTACTGGGACGTCCTCTCGGACGCGGCCCGGCGGCGGTTCGGCATCGACCTGCCCTACGAGGAGCAGTTCGACTGGGGCATCACGCGCCTGAAGCCCAAGCAGCTCGAGGTGTGCATCCAGGAGACCCACACCGACGCCGCGATCCTCGCCGCGCAGCCGTACCCGGGCGCGGTCGACGCGGTCCGCCGCTGGCACGAGGCCGGCCACTTCATCCACGTCACCAGCCACCGCCGCGACCACTGCCATCCCGCCACCGAGCGGTGGCTGCACGACATCGGGCTGCCGTTCGACGAGCTCTACTGCTCGTTCGACAAGGTCGCGCGCTGCCGCGAGATCGGCATCGACCTGCTGATCGACGACTCGCCGGTCAACATCGAGCACGCGATCGAGGCCGGCATCGCCGTCGCCACGCTGCGCCACCCGTGGAACGCCGACGTGTGCGAGGTCGAGGACGTCATCTGCGCCGACGACTGGCCGCAGCTCGAGCGCGCGCTCGAGCCGCTGCTGAACGGCGTGCCGCGCGGGTAGCATCGCCGCGGATGGCGCAGCCCACCCCCGACCACGGCGCGAGCGCGCTGGCCCCGGCCGACCGCCGCGACCTGCTGCCCGCCATCGAGCCCGAGCGCCAGCTCGACGACTGGGGCCTCTCCGAGCGCGTCGACCGCGTCTTCGACCGCACCCTCTACGAGTTCTACTACCGCGTCTGGTTCCGCTGCGAGGTCGAGGGCATCGAGCACGTCCCGTCCACCGGCGGCGCGCTGCTCGTCTCCAACCACGCGGGCGCGCTGCCGCCCGACGCGGCGATGATCACCAAGGCGGTGCGCGAGGAGCACCCGCACCCGCGGCCCGTCCGCCCGCTCGTGGAGAACTTCTTCAAGGGCTACCCGGGCTTCAGCATGCTGCTGCCGAAGATCGGCTGCGTCCCCGCGCACCCGGCCAACGCCCATCGCCTGCTGCACGACGAGGGCCAGCTCGCGCTCGTGTTCCCCGAGGGGCGCAAGGGCTCCGAGAAGCTCTACAGGGACCGCTACCGCCTGCGCCGCTTCGGCCGCGGCGGCTTCGTGGAGACCGCGATGCGCGCCCGCGTCCCGATCGTGCCGGTGGCCGTCGTGGGCGCCGAGGAGGCCCAGCCGATCTTCGCCCACGTCGGCGTCTTCCAGAAGCTCACGCGGCTCATCTACTTCCCGATCACGCCGACGTTCCCGCACCTGGGGCCGCTCGCCCTGTTCGCCTTCCTGCCCGCCAAGTTCCGCATCCGCTTCCTGCCGCCGGTGCGCACCGACGCGATGGGCGACGAGCCGTGGGAGGACAGCGGGCTCGTGCAGGAGGTCGCCCACGACATCCGCGCGCGCATCCAGGAGGAGCTCTTCGACATCCTCGCCGCGCGCGAGAGCGTCTGGCTGGGCTGAGGATGCGCAGCCGCCGCATCCTCGTCACCGGGCTGTCGACCTACTGGGGCGGCCGGCTGGCGCAGACGCTGGAGGCCGACGACGAGGTCGAGGCGATCATCGGCATCGACCGGCGGCCGCCGAAGGTCGAGCTGGAGCGCACCGAGTTCGTCCAGGTCGCCGACCACCACACGCTGATCCGCCGCATCGTGCAGGGCGCCGAGATCGACACCGTCGTCGACACGCGCCTGGTCATCGACTCGATCACGACGACGCCGCGCAAGGCGCACGAGAACAACGTCATCGGGACGATGAACATCCTCGCCGCGTGCGGCGGCGCGCAGACGACCGTGCGCAAGGTCGTGTTCCGCTCCTCGGCCGCCTGGTACGGGTCCGAGCAGGACGACCCGGCGTTCTTCACCGAGGACATGACGCGCCGCCATCCGGCGCGCACGCCGATCGAGCGCGACATCGTCGAGGCGGAGGCGTCGGTGCGCGACTTCGCCGCCCGCCACCCCGACACGACCGTCACCGTCCTGCGCTTCGCCCACGGCCTGGGCCCGGACGTGCGCACCGGTTTCAGCGAGCTGCTCGCGCTTCCGGTCGTCCCGATGATCCTCGGCTTCGACCCGCGCCTGCAGTTCGTCCACGAGGACGACATCGCCGGCGCGCTCGCCCACGCGGTGACCAACGACCTGCCCGGGATCTACAACGTCGCCGCCGACGGCGTCCTCGCGCTCAGCGAGGTCATCGGCCTGCTGCGCAAGCCGGCGGCGCCGATCCTGCCGCCGTGGGGGACGGGCCTCGTGCTTCCGATCGTCCGCCGCCTCGGGGTGCGCGTCCCGCCGGAGATGCGCAACGAGCTGCGCTTCGGCCGCGGTCTCGACAACCGCCGGCTGAAGGCCAGCGGCTACCGCCTGCGCTACACGACGCGCGAGACGATCGAGCGCCTGCGCGAGCACCAGCGCCTCGCGCCGCTGCTGCGCGACGCCGCCGGGCCCTACCGCTACGAGCGCGAGGTCGAGGACTTCCTGCGCTGGAGCCCGAGCGTCCGGCGCGACCCGGACGCCGAGTGGCGCCCCACCCGCGAGCAGATCGCCCAGCTCCGCCGCACCCTCGACGCGCTCGAGCGCGACCCCCAGCGCATCGAGCCGGGCGAGACGTCGTGACGCACGTTGCGTGACCTTCCGCTGACGGTCACCGTGCAACCCTCGCGCGCGGGGGGTCGTTTTGCCTACCATGAACCGGGGTGCGCCGCCGTCTCGTCGTCATCGTCTCCGCCGTCGTCGTCCTGGTCCTCGGTGGCCTGGCGGTGGCTGTCGCGATCTTCGACGCGCGCGGCAAGGACAAGATCGCCGACGGCGTCCGCGTCGGCACCGTCGACGTCGGCGGCCTGAACGAGGCGCAGGCGCGCAAGAAGGTCCGCGCGCAGCTCCTCGACCCGCTCGACGAGCCGATCGTCGTCCGCCACGACGGGCAGACCTGGGAGCTCACCGCCGACGAGGCCCACATCCGCGCCGACGTCGACGGGATGGTCGACGAGGCGATGCGCCAGAGCCAGGAGGGCAGCTTCCTCAAGCGCGCGTGGCGCGAGGCGACCGGCGGCCGCGTCAACGTCACGATCCCGGCGAAGGTCGACTACTCGCGCAAGGCGATCAATCGCTTCGTCGCCTCCATCAAGGAGGAGGTCGACGTCGAGCCCGTCGACGCCGAGGTCGAGTTCCACGACACGAGCCTGGGCGCCACCGACGGCCGGCCGGGCGTGAAGCTGAAGGCGCGCAACCTCAAGCGCCGGATCGAGGCGGCGATCGCCAACCCCGACGCCCGCCGCACGGTGCGCGCCAAGACGGCCACGATCGAGCCGGCCGTCACCCGTGAGACGCTCGCCGAGAACTACCCGGTCGTCCTCACCGTCGACCGCGAGAACTTCAAGCTGTACTTGTGGAAGGGCCTGGAGCTGGAGAAGAAGTACGACGTGCGCGTCGGTCAGCAGGGCCTGGAGACGCCCGCCGGGCTCTACCACATCCAGAACAAGGCGATCGACCCCGCCTGGAACGTCCCGTACTCGGACTGGACGGGCGACCTCGCCGGCAAGGTGATCCCGGGCGGCGTGCCCGAGAATCCGCTGAAGGCGCGCTGGATGGGCATCTACGACGGCGCCGGCATCCACGGCATCGACCCCAGCCAGTACCACACGATCGGCACCGCGGCCTCGCACGGCTGCGTCGGGATGCGCATCCCCGACGTCGAGGAGCTCTACGACGAGGTCCCCGTCGGCGCGCCGATCTACATCGACTGAGGGAACGCTGGCCCAGGGGGCCAGGTTCCTTGCGGGTGTTCGCCCTGGGGGGCGAAACCCGCGCGGCCGCTACTCCTTCGAGCGGGCAGAAATCTCACCGGGGGGAACCTCCTCCCAGCCGCGGCTGAGGAGCAGGGCATGGTGGGGGGTGTGGCGAAAGACCAGGCTGCCGATGAAGATCCCGCGCTCCTGCCGCCGCAGCACGGCGTACCACAACGTCGTCGCGTCGTCGGTCCCCTGGATCCGCAGCCAGGGCCGCGGCACCTGCCCGTCCTCGCTGGCGATGCGCGCCTCCACGAGCTGGCGCTGGGTGGCGACCTGACCGGTGTCGGTGTCGATGAAGAAGACGGCCACGGCCCACGAGGCTAGCCCGGCCTGGCAGTCGGCGATCGCGCTCCTGGACGCCGACCTGCGCCGCCGCGGCGTCGCCGACCGCACCCACGTCGAGTACGGCGCCGACGTGCGCGCGTTCGCCGCCTGGGCCACCGCGACCGGCCTCGAGCCGACCGCCGTCGGCACGAAGGCGCTGCGCCGCTACGCGGCCTCGCTGTCGGAGAGCGGCCACGCGCCGACGACCGTCGCGCGCAAGCTCGCGTCGCTGCGGGCGCTGTACCGCGCGCTGCGCGAGCACGGCGAGATCGACCACAACCCGGCCGACCTCGTGCCCTCGCCGCGGCGTCCGCAGAAGCTGCCGCGCGTCCTCAAGCCCGAGGAGCTGTCGCGCCTGCTGGACCGGATCCCCGCCTCCACGCCGCTGGAGGCGCGCGACCGCGCGATGTTCGAGCTCGCCTACGCGTGCGGGCTGCGCGCCGAGGAGATCGTGCGCCTCGACGTCGCCGCGATCGAGTTCGACGCCGAGTCCGTGCGCGTGGAGGGCAAGGGCGGCAAGACGCGGATCGTCCCCGCGGGCGAGGCGGCGCTGCGCGCGGTCGCGCGCTACCTCGAGCGCGCCCGGCCGGTCCTCGTCGACGGCGCGCACCGCACCCCCACCGACGCCCTGTTCGTGTCGAAGTCCGGCCGCCGCCTGTCGACCTCCGACGTGCGCCGGCGGCTGCGCGTGTGGACCCGCCAGGTGGGCCTGCAGGGGGGCGTCTCGCCCCACGCGCTGCGCCATTCGTTCGCCACCCATCTGCTCGACGGAGGGGCGGACCTGCGCGCCATCCAGGAGCTGCTCGGGCACAGCACGATCAGCACGACTCAGATCTACACTCGGGTAGAGTCCGCGCGGTTGCGTACCGCTTACGCACGCAGCCATCCGCGAGCGTGAGCGGGGGAGACACCTCGTGGAGACCAACGTCAAGGCGATCGAGCTGCGTGACCTCTGGCGGCGCTACAAGTCGACGGGGGACGAGCGTGCGCGCGAGCGACTGGTCGTCGCCTACTCGCCGCTGGTGAAGTACGTGGCCGGGCGCATGGCCTCCGGCCTGCCCGCGCACGTCGAGGAGGCCGACCTCATCTCCTACGGACTCGTCGGCCTCATCTCCGCGATCGAGCGCTTCGACCTCGACCGCGAGATCAAGTTCGAGACCTACGCGATCACGCGCATCAAGGGCGCGATCATCGACGAGCTGCGCTCGCTGGACTGGGTGCCGCGCTCGGTCCGCGCCCGGGCCCGCGACATCGAGCGCGCCAACTCGAGCCTCGAGCACCGCCTCCAACGCGCGCCGACCGACGAGGAGATGGCCGACGAGCTCGGCCTGACCGTCGAGGAGTTCCAGGAGTCGCTGCTGCAGATCTCCAACTCCTCGGTCGCGGCCCTCGACGAGCTGTGGACGGTCTCGGACGCCAGCGGCGACCAGGTCTCGCTGCTGGACACGCTGCAGGACCCGCAGGCCGAGGACCCGGCGTCGATCATGGACGCCACCGACCTCAAGGACCGGGTCGCCGACGCGATCGCCCGCCTGCCCGAGCGCGAGAAGCTGGTCGTCGCGCTCTACTACTACGAGAACCTCACGCTGCGCGAGATCGGCGAGGTGCTCGGCGTCACCGAGTCGCGGATCTCGCAGCTGCACACGAAGGCCGTGCTGCGCCTGCGCTCACGCCTGCAGGCCGACCCCGACGTCGGCCCCGCCGCGGCCTGACGCCCGGCGGCGCACGACCTCCCAGACGCCCAGCGCCACCGCCACCGGCACCGTCGCCGGCAGCGTGTCGAGCACCAGGAACAGCGCGTCGAACGCGACGGCGAGAACGAGGACGAGCGCGGCGATCCGCGCCTGGTCGCCGCGGCGCACCGCCTCCGCGGCGACGACGGCGCCCAGGCACGCGGCCAGGAACAGGTCGCCGTAGCCCATCGACGCGGGATCGACGATCGCCACCTGCAGCCGCGGCAGCTCGGCGGGCGGCGCCGCCGCGGTCAGGGCGTGGCTGGGCTCCTGCAGCTCCTCGGTGAGGATCAGGATGACGTCGGCGACCGCCATCGCGACGATCCCGAGCTTCAGGAGGACCACCGGCGCGACGCCGCGCAGCAGTCGCGCGAGGGTCACCGTCGACAGCGCCGACAGGGCGACCGCGCACAGGTGCCCGCCGAGCGCGTCCGACCACGCCCACGCGCACGCCAGCAGCGGGATCGCGGCGAGCGCGTACCACGGCCGCGCCCCGTGCATCGCCCAGCCCAGCGCGGCGGCGGCCAGCGGCGGGCAGGCGATCAGCGCCAGCCACGTGAGGCCGTCGGCCAGGCCGGGCAGGGCCGTGATGCCGTAGACGACGGCGACGATCGACACCGGCGGGATGAGCGCCCACCAGCGTCCCGCGAAGCGCCGCAGCGCCCACGGCAGTCCGGCCGCCGGGAGCGCCACGCATGCCGCCTGGACGGCGTCAAGCGCGACGACGGAGGGCGACCAGGGAAGGTCCATGCGGGTGTAGGGTCCAGGACTCCACGCGAGAGAGGAGCGTAGGTATGCACAAGCGTGCAGACCGCATTCGCAACGTCGCACTCGTCGGCCACCG
>DATMSA010000133.1:0-27574 GCA_035565675.1 Capillimicrobium sp.
CCAGATCGGCATCAGCGGCGTGCCGTTCTTCGTGGCGGGGATGCGCGTGGCGGTGTCCGGCGCCCAGCCGCCCGACGTGCTGCGCCAGCTCCTGGCCGAGGGCCGCGCGCGCGAAGCGGCCGCGTAGCGCGCGGGTCGGCGCGTCACGGCCGGCCGCGCCCGGACGTGTGGCGCCTTCCCTTCGAGGGGTGGAGGGAAAGCGCCACACGCCTGCCTCGACGCGCGTGGTGCTCGACGGTCAGGCGGCGACGGCGACGCCGCCGCGCCGCGGGTCGCCCGCGCCGGTGACCGCGCCGGTCGCCGGGTCGCGCTCGACCGCCTGGACGCCGCCGAAGAAGAGATTCGGGGCGCGGAACGGGGAGACCCTGCGGCCCGCCGCGATCAGCGGCTCGACGTCGACGCCGGGCTCGACGTAGACCGCGCCGTCCTCGAAGTGCAGGCGCGGCGCCTCGACCGCCGCGCGCGCGTCCAGGCCGCGGTCGACGACGCCGACGATGGTCTGCAGGATCGCCGAGCGGATGCGGTTGGAGCCCGCGCTGCCCAGCACGAGCTCGACCCGGCCGTCGCGCAGCACGATCGTCGGGGCCATCATCGACGGCATCCGCCGCGCCGGCGCGAAGGCGTGGAAGCCCAGCGGGTTGAGGTCCTCCTCGCCCATGATGTTGTTGAGGTGGATGCCGGTGCCCGGCACGACGATGCCGGAGCCCTCGCCGTTCGTGCACGTCACGCTGCACGCCCGGCCCTCGCCGTCGACGACCGAGATGTGCGTCGTCGCGCCCAGCCGCGACGACAGGAAGCGATGCGCGAACCCGGGCTCGTCCAGGCCGGCGACGAACGCGTCCGTCCGCTCGGCCTGCGCGCGCTCCATCACGGTCACGAGGTCGACGGCGCCCGGCGGCCCGGGGGTGCGGTCCAGCAGCGCCAGCGCGAGCGCGATCAGCGTCCCGCCCGCCGACGGCGGCGGGTTCGTCACGACCGTGCGGCCCCGGTAGCGCGTCCACACCGGCGACCGCGTGACCGCCGCGTACGCCGCGAGGTCCTCCCGCGTCAGCAGCCCGCCGCGCGGCTCCAGCCAGTCGACGATCGCCTCGGCCACCGCGCCGCGGTAGAACGGCTCGGCGCCCTCGCGCCCGAGCAGCTCGATCGTGTCGGCCAGCTCGGCGCTCGTGAACCGCGTGCGCGCGCCGAACGCGCGCACCGCCTCCGGCGTGGAGGCGAGGATCCCCTCCAGCAGGTCGAACACGTAGCCCTGCTGGGCGTTGACGTCGACGCCCTCGCGCGCGGCGGCCGCCGCCGGCGCGGCCAGCGACGCCAGCCGCCGCGTCCCCCAGCGGTACATCGCGGTCCCGATGCCCGCCGGGCACCCCGGCACGCCGACCGACGCGGCACCGCAGTTGAACACCTGCACCGCGTCGCCGAAGTTCACCTTCACCGGCGTGAGCCGCGGCGGCGGCTCCGACCGGTCGCGGCCCAGGCCGGGGGCGGCGACGAAGAAGTCCAGCAGCGACGGCTGGTCGGCGAAGCCGGCGACCAGCATGTAGCCGCCGGCGCCCGGGCCCGTGAGCAGCGGCTCGGCCACCCACGACATCAGCATCGCCGCGACCGCGGCGTCGACCGCGTTGCCGCCGTCGCGCAGCACGGCCGCGCCGGCCTCAGCGGTCAGCGGGTGACCCGCGGCGACGACCCCGCGGCCCCGGCCGGCGTCTACCGCCGTGGCACGAACTCCGGGACGTCGAGCTCGTTGACGCCCAGCCCGGTGCGGCGCGTCGCGCTGCCGGCCGGACGGTCCGCCGGCTCGCGCTCGGCGCGCGGCGGCGTGCGGCGCTCCACGCGCGGCTCGCCCGCCGGCTCCTCGATCCGCTTGGGGCGGCGCGGCGGCTGGTCGGAGTAGCCGGTCGCGACGACCGTCACCCACACCTGGTCGTCGAGCTTCTCGTCGACCATGGCGCCGAAGATGATGTTGGCGTCGGGGTGCGCGGCCGCCGACACCGCCTTGGCGGCGTCGTTGACCTCGAACAGCGACAGGTCGCGCCCGCCGGTGATCGACAGCAGGATCTTGCGCGCGCCGTCCATGGACGTCTCCAGCAGCGGCGACGCGACCGCGGCCTGCGCGGCCTCCATCGCGCGCTTGTCGCCGGTGCCCATGCCGATGCCCAGCAGGGCCGGGCCGGCGTCGGACATGATCGTGCGCACGTCGGCGAAGTCGAGGTTGATGAGGCCGGGCAGCGTCACGAGGTCCGAGACGCCCTGGACGCCCTGGCGCAGCACGTCGTCGGCCACGCGGAACGCGTCCATCATCGACGTCTGCTTGTCGAGCACCGACAGCAGCCGGTTGTTGGGGACGACGATGAGCGTGTCGACCTCCTGGCCGAGCAGCTCGACGCCGGTCTCGGCCTGGTCGCCGCGCCGGCGCCCCTCGAACCCGAACGGCTTGGTCACGACGCCGACCGTCAGCGCGCCCAGCTCGCGCGCGATGCGCGCCACGACCGGGGCCGCGCCCGTGCCGGTGCCGCCGCCGGCGCCGGCGGTGATGAACACCATGTCGGAGCCCTTCAGCAGGGCCTTGATGCGGTCGAACTCGTCCATCGCCGCCTGGCGGCCCAGCTCCGGGTTGGAGCCGGCGCCCAGGCCGCGGGTGATGTTCGGGCCGATGTGCAGCGTGATGTCGGCGGTCGACTGCTGCAGCGATTGCAGGTCGGTGTTGATCGCGATGAACTCGACGCCCTCGACCTCGGCCTCGACCATCCGGTTCACCGCGTTGACGCCGGCGCCGCCGACGCCGACCACGCGCAGGACCGGCTTGCCGTCGCGGCGCGGCTCCTCGGGCGGCAGGTCGTGCGGACCGCGGGCGAACGGGTCGATCTCATCGTGGCGCGCGGACGGGCGCTCGAGGATGTCGTCGGGGATCTCCGACGAGAAGGCGTGGCGCAGGCGCTCCTGCGGGGAGGGCACGCGCGGCTCGGTGCGCGGCGGCTCGGCGTCGCGGGAGGCCAGCGACGGGTGCGGCACCTCGCGGCGCTCGGGCTCGCTGGGGGCGGGCGGCGGCTCCTCGGCGCGCGGCGGCTCCGGGGCGCGCGGCGGCTCCGGGGCGGGCTCGCGCGGCTCCAGCCCCTCGTCGGCGGTCGACCGGAACAGGGCCGCCAGCGGACCTTCCCGCATGCTCGCTCGCTTACCGCTTGCCATTGGAGAGGACCTCCTTCGCGAGATCGCGGTAGGACTGGGCCGCCATCCCGTCCGGATCGTACTTGAGCACGGACATCCCGCGGACGGGTGCCTCGGCGAAGCGGACGGTCTTCTTGATGCGGGAGGCGAACACGCGGTCGCCGAAGTTCTCCTCGAGGATCTCGATCGCCTCCTTGGCGTGGATCGTGCGGGAGTCGACGAGCGTCGGGAGGATCCCCTCGATGTCCACGTCGGGGTTGAGGTTCTCGCGGATCATCGAGAGCGTGTTCTGAAGCTGGATCAGCCCGCGCATGGACAGATACTCGCACTGCACGGGGACGATCACCTTGTGCGCGGCCGTCAGGGCGTTGATCGTGAGCAGCCCGAGCGACGGCGGCGTGTCGATGCAGACGAAGTCGTAGTCGTCCTCGACGGCCCGCAGCGCCTTCTGCAGGGACCGCTCGCGGCCGATCTTCGTCGACATCGCGATCTCGGCGCCCGCCAGGTCGATCGACGCGCAGGCGACGTCGATCTCGCGCTTGCGGATCACCTCGCGGATCGACAGGTCGTAGACCAGCACGTCGAACATGGACTTCTCGAGCCCGTCGGGGTCGATGCCCTGGGACATCGTCAGGTTGCCCTGGGGGTCCATGTCCACGCACAGGACGCGGTGGCCCTCCTCGGCGAACGCGGCGGCGAGGTTGAGCGTGGTGGTGGTCTTCGCGACGCCGCCCTTCTGGTTGGCGAAGGCGATGACCTTGGCCTTCGAGGTCACGGCGTGCTCCGGTTGCGTCGCGGTGGACTCGTCACGCACGCGGTATTCGCAGGGCGATGCGGTATTCCTTCCGCCATGGTCGTGCATTGGGACGAGGTCGCCGAGCAGGAGCGCAGCCACGGCGACATCCGGGCGACGCGCCAGCTGCTCGGCGCGGCGGCGGGCGCGCGGCGCACCGGACTGAGCCGCTGGCGCATCCCCGCCGGCGCCCGCAACGCGCCCGCGCACGTCCACGCCGACGAGGAGGAGATCTTCTACGTCCTCGACGGCGCCGGGCACGTGTGGCACGAGGGCCGCGCCTACCCGGTGAGCGCCGGCGAGTCGATCGTGTTCCCGGTCGACTCGGGCGCGCACACGCTCTTCGGCGGGCCGATCGACGTGCTCGCGTTCGCCTCGGGCTCGGAGACGTCGCTGACCTGGCTGCCGCGCCCCAACGTCATGTGGGCGGCGCCGCGCTGGCTGCCGCTGGACGGCCCGCACCCGTTCGAGGCCGAGGCCGCGGTCGGGTCGCTCGAGCTGCCCGCGCCGGTCGACCCGGCCGACGAGCGCCCGCGCTGGATCGTCGCGCCCGGCGACGTCGAGCCGCAGACCGTGCGCCGCGGGCCGACCGACATCGCGCGCGTCGACCTGGCCACGATCGGCGGCTCGCAGCGCAGCGGCCTGCAGCGCGTCACGATCGCGCCGGGCGCCTGCACGCACCCGCTGCACTGCCACTCGCGCGAGGAGGAGCTGTTCGTCGTCCTCGACGGCGACGGCGTCCTGGAGCTCCTGGAGCGCGACGGGCTCGCCGAGCACCCGGTCCGCCGGGGCTCGGTCGTCGCGCGTCCGGCGGGGACCGGCGTGGCGCACCGCTTCCGCGCCGGCGAGCGCGGCCTGACGCTGCTCGCCTACGGCCAGCGCGACAGCGGCGACGCGGTCTTCTACCCGACCTCGAGCAAGGTGCGCCTGCGCGGCCTCGGCGGCCTGACCTTCCGCATCGAGCAGCTCGGCTACTGGGACGGCGAGGAGTAGTGGCGCCCGCGGCCGCCCCGCCGGCCGGGCTGCTGGACCACCGGCTGCTGTTCGTCACCGGCAAGGGCGGGGTGGGCAAGTCGACGGTCGCGGCCGCGCTCGGCGGGCTGGCCGCGGCGCGCGGGCGCCGCGTCGTCGTCGCCGAGGTGCACCGGCGCGCGGACGTCGAGCACGTCGTCACCGCCGCGGGCGCCGACCACGTGTCGATCGACCCGCAGGACGCGATGGAGGAGTACCTCTCCGACCAGCTCCCGGGCCCGCTGGCCGAGCTGCTGAAGTCCAGCCGCGCGTTCGGCTACCTCGCCGCCGCGACGCCCGGGATGCGCGAGCTGCTGACCGCCGGCAAGCTGTGGGAGCTGGCCCAGGACGAGCGCCGCACCCCCGGCGCGCGGCCGTACGACCTCGTGGTCGTCGACGCGCCCGCCACCGGCCACGGGCTGGCGCTGCTGCAGGCGCCGCGCACGTTCGCCGATGCCGCGAAGGTCGGCCCGATCGCGCGCCAGGGCGGGATCATCGACGCCCAGCTCCGCGACCCGGCCCAGACCGCCGTGGTCGCGGTGACGAGCGCCGAGGAGATGCCGGTCAACGAGACGCTGGCGCTGCGCGACGGGCTGCGCGCCGCGATGGGGCTGGACCTGTCGCTGGTGGTCGTCAACGGCGTGCGCCCCGACCGCTTCACCGCCGCGGAGGCCCGCGCGCTGGCGGAGGCGGCCGACGAGCCGGCCGTCGCGGCCGCGCTCGACCAGCACGCGTTCGCGCGCGAGCAGCGGTCCCAGCTCGCCCGGCTGCGCCGCGGGCTCGGCGGGGCGGTCGCGACCGTCACGCTCCCGTTCCTGCCCGACGGGCCCGACCCGGCCACGTTCGGCGCGCGGCTGACGCGCGCGGCGGGGTGAGCATGGGCGTCGAGCCCTGGATCGACGGCAAGGGCGTGATCGTCTGCGCGGGCGCCGGCGGCGTCGGCAAGACGACGGTGTCGGCCACGCTCGCGCTGGGGCTGGCGGCGCACGGCGCCCGCGTCGCGGTCGTCACCATCGACCCGGCCCGCCGCCTCGCCGACGCGCTCGGCCTCGACGAGCTCGGCAACGAGCCGCGCCTCGTCGACCCCGGCCGGCTCGCCGCCCACGGCGTCGCGCTCGCCCCCGGCGGCGAGCTGTGGGCGATGACGCTCGACCCCAAGCACACCTTCGACGAGCTCGTCGAGCAGCTCGCGCCCGACGCCGCCGACCGCGACGAGATCCTCGCCAACCGCATCTACCAGCAGCTCTCGAGCGCGGTCGCCGGCTCGCAGGAGTTCACCGCCGTGGCGAAGCTGTACGAGCTGCACGCGTCCGGCCGCTTCGACGTGCTCGTCCTCGACACGCCGCCGACGCGCAACGCACTCGACTTCCTCGACGCCCCCGACCGCCTGCTCGGCTTCCTGGAGGGCAGCGCGCTGCGCGCGCTGCTGGCCCCGACCGGGCTGGCGGCGCGGATCGTCGGCCGCGGCACCGGCGTCGTGTTCGCGGTGCTGCAGCGCGTGACCGGCGTGGACCTGCTCACCGACCTGGCCGTGTTCTTCCGCTCGCTCGGCGGGTTGCTGGACGGCTTCCGCGCCCGGGCCGCGGCGGTGAAGGCGCTGCTCGGCGACCCGGCGACGACGTTCGTGGTCGTCACCTCGCCGGCGCGCGAGCCGTCGGAGGAGGCGGTCTTCTTCGCCGGCCGCCTGCGCGACGCCGACATGCCGCTCGGCGGCGTGATCGTCAACCGCGTCACGCCCGAGCCGGACGGCCCCGCGGACCCGGACGCGGTCGCGGCCGCGCTGGAGGGGCGCCTGGGCGCCGCCCTCGCGCGCAAGGTCGCCGCCGCGCACGCCGACGCGCGGGCGCTGGCGGCGCGCGACCGCGAGGCGATCGCGCGCCTGGCGCGCGAGACCGGCGGGGCGCCGCTGCTGCTCGTCCCCCAGCTCGGCGGCGACGTCCACGACGTCGGCGGCCTCGCGCGGCTGCGCGAGCGCCTCTTCGCCGCCGGCTGAGCGTCAGGCGGCGGCGACCGCGCTCAGCGCGGCGTCGACGTGCCGGCGCAGCGCGCCCACATCGGCGCGCACGCGCGTCTCGGCGAGGTGGTCGCGCTGGGCCGTGACGACCTCGACGGCGTCGAAGCCGGCCAGCTCGTCGTGGGCGGCGGCGACCTGCTCGCCGATCGACACGAAGAGCTGGTGCACGTGCTCGGAGTCGGCCGTGCGCGCCGCCTCGACGCGCCCGTTGACCTCCAGCGCCCGCAGGCGCTTCAGCTCGCGCTCGAGCTCCGCCGCGCGCGCGGTCACCGCCCGCAGCCGGTCGTCGACCGACGACACGGCCGCCAGCAGCCGCTCGACCTCGTCGTCGAGGTTCTCGGCGAGGATGCCCAGCTCGCCGCGGGTGTGCGCGTCGACGCCGCCGTGCAGCAGCTCGGAGGCGAAGCGCATCAGCATCTCGGCGTGCAGCTTGGCGGCGGCGATCCGGAACCCGATCCCGCCCAGGCCCTCGACCGCCCCGACGATCTGCGCGTGCAGCTCGGAGATGATCGGCCCGGCGGTGTCCGACCGCGCCCGCATGAGCCCGGCGACCGCGCCGAGCGCGGCGCCCTCGCTGCCCAGGCGCGAGGCGGCGAGCTGCGCGTTCATGGAGAACAGCCGGATCGCCTCGGCGAGCTCGACGACGAAGTCGGCCTTGCCCTCGAGCGACGCGTTGAGCGCCGCATAGCGCTGGAGGTTGGCGGCCAGGCCGTCGAGGAAGTCGTAGGCGCACGCGCATCCCTCGAGGATCGCGACGAGGTGGCGATCCGCCCCGGGCGGCGGCGGCTCGACGCGGTCGCGGACGGCGCTCGCCAGGTGCGCGTCGCGGCTGGTGACCTCCGCGGGCAGGATGGCGTTCTCGAACGCCGCGTAGGAATCGAAGCCGGCCTCGGCGAGCAGCTCGGAGAGGCGAGCGACGCCGGCCTCGATCGAGCGCTTTCGCTTGCGCAGGTCGCCGTCCTCGACTTCAAGCTCGTGCGCGCGCACCGCCGCGTACAGGCGCTTGACCGTGGCGAGGGTGTCGGTCGTCGGCTTCAGCCGCACGGACAGGTAGCCGCCCGGGACGGGGACGACCGAGGCCACCACCCAGTAGTAGCTGCCGTCGGCCGCCATGTTCTTGACGTACGCGGCGATCGGGCGGCCCGCCTGCAGCTCGGTCCACATGACGCGGAAGACGGCCCGCGGCATGTCCGGGTGGCGGATGATGTTGTGGGCGGCGCCGTCGAGCTCCTCGTGCGGGTGCTTGGAGACCCGCACGAAGACCTCGTTGCTGGACCGGATGATGCCCTTCAGGTCCGTCGTGGAGAAGAACAGCTCCTCGACCGAGAACGGGCTCTCCCGGTCAAGTGGGACGATGGTGTGCACATTATGTTCGTCGGCGGAAGCCGGACGGGCTTGACTGGAATCGTTCAGGCCTCGACCAGAAGCCGATCCGCCAGGGCGCGCACGTCGGCGTCCAGGTGGCCGCAGAGCACGTCGCGCAGCAGCGCCCGCAGGTGCCCGAGCATCTCCGCGATCAGCTCGTCGACGGCCGGCGAGCGCGGCGCGGTGCCGGCGACGATCGCCCGCTCCAGCGACACCGCCTGCGCGGCCCGCTCGGCCAGCGCCACCCGCTCCTCGGGCACCGCGCACAGCGCGGCCAGGCGGCCGGGCAGGCGCCCCGAGGCCGGGCCCTCGGGCTCCAGCAGCGCGCGCAGCGCCAGCAGCACGTCGGTGAGCGCGTCGGACGGCGAGGTGCGCTCGCAGGCCATCCCGAAGCGGCCGAGCGCCCACGCCAGCTCGCCCGCGCGCGGCGTGCGGCGGGAGACGAGGCTGCAGAACGCGCGCAGCTCGTCCTCCTCCTCGGCCTCGATGAGCGTGAGGCCCTGGGCGAGGCCGCCGGTGCCGAGCGTGGCGGCGCGCCAGACGCCGTCGTCGACGCGGGTCCAGGCGACCGGGCCGAGCGCGATGCCGCCCTCGTCGTAGAGGCGCAGCGCGACGATGAGGCGCCGGAAGGCGCGCCCGGCCTGCGCGAACGGGTCGGGCCCGCCGTCCTCCACCTCGGCGCGGAACGCGGCGACGACGTCGGCCTCGGCCTGCGCCTCGGGGGGCGCGCCGCCCGGGTAGGCCTCGACGCGCGTGAGCGTCAGGCCCTCGCCGAGGACGATCTCGTCGGAGGCGATGTCGAGGCCGAGCACCGGCACGATCGCCGACGCGTGGGTGCGCCCGGCGAAGACGATCTCCTCGAGGTGGCGGTAGGCGCGGTCGAAGCGCTCGGCGTCGAACTCGAAGACGGTCTGCTCGGCGAAGACGCGCTCGAGGAACAGCTCCAGCGCCTCGCGGGCGCGGCTGCCCTGGTCGGGCGGGACGCGCTCGCCCGCCGCCTTCAGGTAGCGGGCGATCCCGTCGTGCTGGGCCAGCGCGCGCAGCGCCGGCGTGTGGCCGTCGAGGCGGACCAGCGTGGAGGTGCGCTCGCGCAGGAACTCGTCGACGAGCGGGCGGTAGCAGTACAGCGCCGTGCGGCGCGCGCCGCGCTCCTCGACGAGCTCGAACGGGACCTCCGCCCCGTCGGCGGTCTCGGCGGCGAGGGTCCAGGCGACCTCCTCGACGTAGCGGCGCAGTGCAACGTGAAGCGTGTGGGAACGCACGCGCTCCCGTTCGATGCGCGGGCCGCGAGTCCTCCCCGCGGCGTCAGCCGAGCAGCTCGTCGAGCGTGCGCCCGCTGAGCACCGACTCCGGCCGCTCGGCGACGACGTCGGACCCCGGCCGGGCCTCGTCGTCGCGGCGCTTGACGAGCAGCCACTGGGCCTTGGGGCCCGGCCGGGTGCGCTGCAGCGCGAAGCCGCCGCGCAGCTTCTCGCCGTGCAGGACGAAGACGGCGTGCCCGCGCTCGATCGCCTCGGGCCACGGGACGCGCCCGCCCTGCTCGTAGGTGCCGCGGTCCCACACGATCACGCCGCCGTCGCCGAGGCGCCCCTCGAAGGCGTTGTGGTCGAGGTCGTGGTCGGGCACCTGCAGCGCGAGGCGCTTGGCGGCCGGGTCCAGCGACGGGCCCTTCGGCACCGCCCACGAGCGCATGACGCCGTCGACCTCGAGGCGCAGGTCGAAGTGGCGCGCGGTGGCGGCGTGCTCCTGCACGACGAAGGCGCCCGCGCTCACGCCGCGGACGGCGAACTGCTCGTGGCCCTCGACGCGCGCCGGCTCCACCGCGGTCGCGCCGAGCTCGGCGGCCAGGCGCTCCAGCGCCATCGGGTCGCCCTCGGCGTGCAGGAGCAGCCCGTCCCCGGACTCGGCGCGCCGCACCCAGCCCAGGAGGCCGAGCGCGCGGGCGCGGGCGGCGGCGTCGTCGGGCTCGGGTGGCGGCGGCTCGGCGGGGACGGTCGCGCGGATCGCGGCCCGGTCGGCCATCGGCTCGCCGGGCGCTAGGCGGAGACGAGCGCGTCGGCGCCGTCGCGCGTCGCCGCGTCGGAGGCGCGGCAGTCCTCGGCGCCGCCGAGCCACTGGATGCCGTAGCGGCGCATGTCCTCGATGATCGGCAGCAGGTCCCGGCCCTTCTCGGTGAGCTGGTACTCGACCCGCGGCGGCACCTCGGGGTAGGTGTGGCGCTCGACGATGCCCTCCTCCTCGAGCGCGCGCAGGCGCAGCGAGAGCGTGCGCGGCGAGATGCCGGCCAGCGAGCGCTCCAGCTCGCAGAAGCGGCAATGACCCTCGGCGAGGTCGCGCACCAGCAGGATCGTCCACTTTCCGGAGATCACCGCGGCGGTCCGGGAGACGGGGCAGGAATCGTCCATCGCCCCATTACTTTACAAGATGAAGCCCTGCGTTCCCGAGTGGTCAGGGAACGCGCCGGCCGAGGATCGTCACGTCGGCGTCGCGGTCGTCGAGGCGCGCGACCGCCGGCAGCCGCCCCCAGCTCTCGAAGCCGTGGCGCTCGAACAGGGCGATCGACGGGCCGTTGTGGGCGAAGACGAACGCCAGGAGCGTCGTCAGCCCCAGGCGCGGCGCCTGCGCGATCGCGTGGTCGAGCAGCGCCGTGGCGACGCCCGCCCGGCGATGCTCCTCGTCGACGTACACGCCGACCTCGGCCGTCGCCGCGTACGCCGCGCGCCCGTAGAAGTCGTTGACGCTCAGCCAGCCGGCGACCGCGCCGTCGCGCTCGGCGACCCACAGCGGCCGGCGCGCGGGGTCGCGGTCGTGGAACCACGCGCGCCGCTGCTCGACGTCGACCGGCTCGAGGTCGGCCGTCGCCATCCGCCCGGCGATCGTCTGGTTGTAGATCGCCACGACCCGCTCCAGATCACCGGGGCGGGCATGACGGAGAGCCCACGGGGGCCCGCCTCCGGCGCCAGTCATCGGAAACCCACCTTCCCGGGTGCGGGGGCTGCCGTCGGCACCCCTAGCGCGTCCCTTCGGGTCAGGCGACGTCGCGGAGCTTCTGCGCCTCGGCCAGCGACTGCAGCTTCTTCAGCGACTGGTTCTCGATCTGGCGGATCCGCTCGCGCGTGACGTTGAACGTGCGGCCGACCTCGTCGAGCGTGCGCGGGTGCTCGCCGCCGAGGCCGTAGCGCAGCTCCAGCACGCGCCGCTCGCGGTACGACAGGTTCTCCAGCGCCTCGCGCAGCGCCTCCTTGGTGAGGATCTCGGCGGCGCGCTCGTACGGCGACTCGGCGCGCTCGTCGGCGATGAACTGGCCGAACTCCGACTCCTCCTCGTCGCCCACCGGCTTCTCGAGGCTGACCGGGGCCTGCGCGGAGCGCTTGATCGAGTCGACCTCCTCGGGGTCGATCCCGGTGACCTCGGCGATCTCCTCGGCGGTGGGCTCGCGCCCCAGCTCGGTGACGAGCTTGCGCTCGGCGCGGCCGATCTTGTTCAGCTTCTCGACGACGTGGACGGGAATGCGGATCGTGCGCGCCTTGTCGGCGAGCGCACGCGCGATGGCCTGGCGGATCCACCAGGTCGCGTACGTGGAGAACTTGAAGCCCTTGCGGTAGTCGAACTTCTCGGCGGCGCGGACCAGGCCGAGCGTCCCCTCCTGGATGAGGTCGAGGAACGGCAGCCCCTGGTTGCGGTAGTTCTTGGCGATCGAGACGACGAGGCGCAGGTTGGACTCGACCATCTTCTGCTTGGCGTCGAGGTCGCCGCGCTCGATGCGCTTGGCGAGGTCGACCTCCTCCTGCGCCGTCAGCAGCCGCACCTTCCCGATGTCCTTCAGGAAGAGCTGCAACGAGTCCGTCGTCATGTCCGGGCGCAGGTCGAGCGCCGTCTTCTTGCGGCGTCCGCCTCGCTTGTCGGGCGCGCGCTCGACCTCGTTGGCGGCGGCGGCCGCCGGGTCGAGGTCCTCGACGAGCTCGATCTCCTGCGACTCGAAGAACGAGTTCAGCTCCTCGACGTCGGCCTCGTCGACGTCCAGCTCGGAGAGCGCCTGCGCGATCTCGGAGTGGGTCAGGACGCCCACCTGCTGACCCTTCGCCAGCAGGCCCTTGATCTCTTCGAGTTCCTGAAGCTCTGCGACTGACATCAAGTTCCGTTTCCGTCATGCCGGACGGGCTTGGTCCGGCGGTCGTCCCGATGAGGCGGAGCCCGAGGGTACCGCCTCCTCATATGTCGTCGGTCGCCTCGGTCCCGTGCGGTTTCTCCGGCCGTGATGCCGGTCGAGCGTGGTGCCTGGCGGGCGGGCGCACGACCCATCCTAGTGCGCTTCATCGACAGTCTGCGACCGGTTCTTGGAGCGTGCGCGAGAATGTGCGGACGATGGTTGGCGGCGACGACTCCGACGACGTCCTCTCGCACCTCCCGAAGACCCGTCCGGCGCGCCGCAGCGCGCGCCGCGCGACGGCCGGCGAGTCCGCCTCGGCGACGCCGAAGGCGAAGCCGAAGACGGCGCCCAAGGCCAAGGCGAAGACGGCACCGAAGCAGGCGAAGCCCGCCGCGAAGGCCGCCAGGCCCAAGACCGCCACGCCCACGCCGCCGCCCGAGCCGACCCCGCAGTCGGAGCGCAAGCCGATCGAACCGCCCAGCGCCGGCGAGATCGCCCAGTCCGCGGTGCAGGCCGCCACCGACCTGGCCCAGGTCGGCCTGGCGATCGGCCGCGAGGCGCTGCGCGCCGCCCGCTCGAAGCTCCCGCGCCTGTAGCGGCGCGCTCAGCCGCCGCGCCGCGCGGCCGATGACATGGACGGCCCGACGTGGTTATGCTCCCCGCCACGCCGAACGCCGGTGCGCCATGCGACCCGGCGGCGGGGGACCCACTGCGGACGCCACGTCCGCCGGGGCGAGTCGGCTCCATCGCGAGCCGTAGCGGCGCTCTCCGCGTCGCGAGCCCGTCAGCTCACCCCGTAGGCCCACCGCCCATGACCGCTCGCATCCCGCTTCTCGCAGCCGCGATCGCCGCCGTCGCCCTCTCGGCGCCCGCCGCCGCCTCCGCGCAGGCGTCCGCGCCGACCGGCGGCGCCGCCTACGGCGACGACGCCACCGGGCTCGTCGTCGAGCCCGCCGCGATGCTCGGCGACGAGGTCGTCATCCGCGGCGTGCTGCCCGAGCTGCGCGGCGTCGCGGTGCGCGTCGAGCGCCGGGCCGGCGACGACGACGAGTGGACGCTGGTCGGCCGCGACGTCGTCGAGGCCGACGGCACGCTCGAGGTCACCTGGGAGAGCGACGAGCCGGGCCGCCACGAGCTGCGCGTCGTCCCCGACGCCAACGCCGTGCAGGCCGCCGCGGTGGCGGCCGCCGCCGAGGAGACGCCGTCGGCCACCACGACCGTCCACCGGCGCACCCGCGCGACGTGGTACGGACCGGGCTTCTGGGGCCGCCGGACCGCGTGCGGGATCCGGCTGACCAAGCGCACGATCGGCGTGGCCCACAAGACGCTGCCGTGCGGCACGCGCATCAGCGTGCTCCACGAGGGCCGCCGGATCGAGCTGCCGGTGATCGACCGCGGCCCGTTCGCGAAGGGCATGACGCTCGACCTCACCCAGGCGGCCGCCCGCTCGATCGGGATGCTGCACACCACCGACGTCGGCTGGGTGCGCCTGTCGACGCCGGGCGCCCGCCGCTAGACGCCGCCCGCGCGCGCCGCGAACAGCGCCTCCTCGGCCCGCTCGGCGAGCCCACGGGCGTCGGTGGCGTCGACCGGGAACGCGGCGGAGCCGATCGACGCGGTGAGCGGAACGCCCCGGTGGACGGCGGCGCGCTCGATCGCGACGGCGATCCGCAGCGCGAGCGCGCGGGCGCCGGCCGGGCCGGTGCCCGGCAGCGCGATCCAGATGCGCCCGGGCCCCTCGCGTCGCGCCGAGTCGCCCTGGCGCAGCATGCCCTCGACCGCCTGCTCGGCCGCGGCCACCGCCGCCTCGGCGTCCCCGCCCGCGGCCAGGAGCCGCTCGATCCCGTCGAGCTCGACGAGCAGGACGGCGAGCGACCGGCGGCCGTCGAGGTGCTCGGCGACGCGATCGGCGAGATGGTCGAGCGGGTCGCCGTCGACGATCCGCGGCCGCAGGTCGGCGACGTGGACCTCGCCGGGCTCGCTCGCGGGCGGGACGACGACCGGCGGCGGCTCGACGTCGCGCGCGGCGCGCTCGACCGTGCGCGCGGCGTCGTCGGGGTCCCAGCGCGCGGACGCCGGGGGCTCCGGCGCCGGGCTCTGGTCGGCCGGCGGGGACGGCGCCGGCGCCGCGGGCGCCTCGACGCCCGCGACGGCCGCGGCGGCGACGACCGCGGCGACGGCGGCCAGGCGATCGGCGAGGTCGGCGACCAGGCGCGGGTCGGGGCGGCGCAGCTCGTCCAGGGCGGCCGCCCACACGGCGGCCCGCAGCGCGTCGACGGCGCCGACGGCGGCGGCCGCGTCGCGGGCGCCCGCCATCGCGCCGGCCCGCCGAGCGACCGCGCTCAGGTCCCCGCCGGCGAGTCGGTCGAGCTCGGCGTCGTCGGCCAGGGCGCGGGCGATGGCCGCGCACAGCCCCGGCCCCTCGCGCGCGAGGTCGGCGACGGGGACGCTCGCCGCGGCCGCCAGCGTGCCGTCGCCCAGGAGCGCCAGCAGCCAGTCGCGCGCGACGTCCTCGGCGCTCGCGACGAGCGCGGCGACGGGCGCGTCGGCGACCGGGCGCGCCCGGCCTCGCTGTCGGGCGTCGGCCACGGCCCCTTGGATACCAGCGCGCCAGGACGGCACGTGCCGGTGACGCCGCGTCCGCCGGCCGGCGCGTCTACGCTTCGCGCGGTGTCGAGGCTCCTGTCGATCGCCCAGGCCCGCGAGCTGGTCCGCGCCGCCGTCGCGCCGCTCGACGACGAGCCGGTCCCGATCGAGGCGGCGCTCGGCCGCGTCCTCGCCGAGGACGTCGTCGCCGCCCACGACGTCGCCCCGTTCGACAGCTCCGCGATGGACGGCTTCGCGCTGCGCGCCGAGCACCCCCACACCCCGGCCGGGACGACGCTGCCGATCGTCGGCGAGTCGCGCGCCGGGCGGCCCGCCGACCGCGCGCTGGGCCCGGGCGAGGCGATGCGCATCTCCACCGGCGCCATGCTGCCCGAGGGCGCCGACGCGGTCCTCCAGGTCGAGCTGACCACCGAGGACGCCGAGCGGGTGACGCTGAACGACGACGTCCCGCCCGGCCGCAACGTCCGCCGCGCCGGCGAGGACGTCCGCGCCGGCACCGTCGTCCTGCGCGCGGGCACCGTCCTCGGCCCCGCCGAGCTGGGCGTCGCGGTCGGCGCCGGCCGCGCCGAGGTGCGCTGCGCGCGCCCGCCGCGCGTCGCGGTCGTGGCCACCGGCGACGAGCTCGCCGACCCCGGCGAGCCGCTCGGCCCCGGCCAGATCCACAACACGAACGCGACGACGCTCGCCGCGCTGGCGATGCAGCACGGCGCGCACGTGTTCACGGTCACCGGAGCCGCCGACACGCTCGAGGACACCGAAGACGCGCTGGAGGCCGCGCTGGGCGACGCCGACCTCGTCCTGATCTCCGGTGGCGTCTCGGTCGGCCCGCACGACCACGTCAAGCCCGCGCTGGAGGCGCTGGGCGTCGAGCAGCGCTTCTGGCGCGTCGCGCTGCGGCCCGGGAAGCCCACCTGGTTCGGCGTGCGCGACGGCGTGCTCGTCTTCGGCCTGCCGGGCAACCCGGTCTCGAGCATGGTCACGTTCCTGCTGTTCGCCCGCCCCGCGCTGCGCGCGCTCCAGCACGCGCCGTTCGACGTCGAGCGCCGCGCCGCCGTCCTCACGGAGCCGGTCGAGCGTCAGGCCGAGCGCGACGAGGCCGTCCGGGTCGCGCTGGAGACCGATGCCGGCGGGACGCTGCGCGCCACGCCGACGGGCCCGCAGGGCTCGCACGTGCTCAGCTCGATGGTCGGCGCGGCCGGCCTGGCGATCGTCGAGGCCGGCGACGGCGACCTGCCGGCCGGGACGGTCGTCCCGGTGGAGCCCGTCTGATGCGGCGCCGCCTCCAGATCGCCGTGGGCGCGCTCGCCGCCCTGGCGCTCCTGCTGTTCGCCAACGCGCGGCGGCTGCTGAACACGCGCGGCGCGGTGGCGCGCACGACGATCCGCTCGCCCGAGGAGCACACGACGACCGACGCCGACGGCGCGGTCCGCTCGGTGCAGTCGGCCGACGTCGACATCCCCGAGAGCGCGATGGTCACGCTGTGGTCGCCCGAGAACCTCGAGCGGCTCGCGCGCACGTACTGGCGCTTCCTCACGCGCATCTCGCTCGGCGTGATCCAGGTGCACTACCGGCCCGACGGCCGCGACGTCTGCCTGTTCGGCCTGCCGGCGCTGTCGCTGCTGACGTTCCGCGCGCCCGACTACGTGCTGGGCGACGAGCGCGGCGTCGTGCGCTGGCCGATCGAGCGCGGCCTGCTCGTCGCGCGCCGCGGCGAGAACGACGGCCACCTGCAGATCACCGTGGAGCAGCGCGCGCCCGGGCGCATCCACGTCGAGGTCGAGGTCGCCAACTTCTTCCCGGCGATCGCGTTCGGGATCAGCCGGTGGCTGTACGAGAACACCCAGTCGCGCATCCACGTGATCGTCACGCACGGCTTCCTGCGCTCCCTCGCGCGCCTCGACCTGGCCGAGTCGCGCGTGGGGCGCTTCAGCGGATCGGACTGAGTGGAGCGACCCGCGAGTTTCGCCCCCAGGGCGAACACTCGCTGAGGAGTCCGCTGAGGGACGAGCCCCCAGGGCGAGTCAACCGAAGCGGACTCCCGCCATCGATCGCAGCTTGCTGCGGTCGTGCGTGGCGGCGATCCGGCGCACCGTGCCCGAGCGCGAGCGCATGACCAGCGACTCGGTCGTCGCGCGGCCGCCGCTGACGAAGCGGACGCCCTGCAGGACGTCGCCGTCGGTCACCCCGGTCGCCGAGAAGAAGCAGTCGTCGGAGGCGACGAGGTCGTCGACGGTGAGCTGGCGGTCGAGGTCGTAGCCGGCGGCGATCGCGGCCTGGCGCTCCTCGTCGTCGCGCGGCCACAGGCGCCCGACGAGCTGGCCGCCGATGCACTTGATCGCCGCGGCCGAGATCACGCCCTCGGGCGTGCCGCCGACCCCCCACAGCAGGTCGACCGGCGTGCGCTCGCTGACGGCCAGCAGCGCGGCCGACACGTCGCCGTCGGAGATGAGGCGCACGCGCGCGCCCGCCTCGCGGATGGCCTTGATGCCCTCCTCGTGGCGGGGCCGGTCGAGCACGACGACGGTGACGTCGCCGGCCGGGACACCGCGCCGCTCGGCGACGCGGCCGATCACCTCGCCGATGCCGACGTCGAGGTCCAGCAGGTCGGCGATGTCCGAGCCGCCCGCGAGCTTCTCCATGTACACGCACGGGCCCGGGTCGAACATCGAGCCGCGCTCGGCCAGCGCGATGACGCTCAGGGCGCTGGGCATGCCCTTGGCGGTCAGCGTCGTGCCCTCGAGCGGGTCCACGGCGATGTCGACGGCGGGCGGCTCGCCGTTGCCGATCTCCTCGCCGTTGTAGAGCATCGGCGCCTCGTCCTTCTCCCCCTCGCCGATGACCACCACCCCGTCCATCTCGACGGAGCGCAGCATGTGGCGCATCGCGTCGACGGCGGCCTGGTCGGCGGCCTCCTTGTCGCCACGCCCCACGAGTCGCGAGGCGGCGAGCGCGCCGGCCTCGGTGACCCGCACGAGCTCGAGGGCGAGGTTGCGGTCGGGGTGCTGGGACTGCGTCGTGTCGGTCATGGCAGCGCGGACTCTATGCCGGTCGCACGGACTCCGCGATCTCGAGCAGTCGCGCCGGCGGCCACGGCCCCTGGGCGGTGAGCCGCAGGAACAGCCCGTGCGCGTTCCAGGTCAGCTCCACGGCCGGGCGCAGCGACGGCTGGGCCTCGACCAGCTCGGCCTCGCGCCAGCGGCCGGCGACGTCGCCGACCGGCACCTCGCGCGGCTCGGCGTCCGAGGGCCAGTCGCGCTCGGGCGGCGGATCCAGGCCCACGTACAGCGCCAGGCGCCCGGGCGCGCCCGCGCGCGAGTCGTCGAGGTTCCACTCGATCTCGACGCCCTCCGGGCCGACCGCCCGCACCTCGGTCCAGCGCGCGAGCGGCAGCGGCGCGGCCGGCAGCGGCACCGGCCGTCCCAGGAGCGCGTCGGCGGCCGCCAGCCCCTCCAGCGGTTCGTCGCTCATGCGCGCATCCTGCCCGCTGGCGGGGCTCCGCGCACGTGCGCGCGCGATCCGACCGTCTACCGTGGCGGGCGGATGTCCGAGCCGCTCCTGCTGCGCCGCCTCCTCCCCGACCCCGGGTCCGTGACGCCGGCCCAGGCGGCCGCGCACCTGACCGGACGCGAGGTGCTGCTGCTGAACATGGTCACGTCGCTCGACGGCCACACGACGATCGCCGGGCGCAGCCGCGGTATCCGCGGCGGCCAGGGCGACCGCGAGCTCTTCCACGCGCTGCGCGCGCACGCGGACGCGATCCTCGTCGGCACCGGGACGATGCGCGCCGAGGGCTACGGCGCCTGGCTGCGCGACGAGCGCCGCCGCGCGATGCGCCGGGCGGCGGGGCTGGCCGACGGCCCCGTCGGCGCGACCGTCACGCGCCGCGGCGACGTGCCGTGGGAGATCCCGCTGTTCGCGCAGCGCGACGCCCAGGTGATCGTCTACAGCGGCGTGCCGCTCACGTGTCCGCCGGAGGTCGTCGCGCACGTGGAGATCGTCGTGCTCGACGACGCCGGCGACGACCTCGTCGCGGCGGCCGTCGGCGACCTGCGCGCCCGCGGCCTGCGCTCGATCCTGTGCGAGGGCGGCGCCACGCTGAACGCGGCGCTGCTGCGCGCCGGCCTCGTCGACGAGCTCGAGCTGGTGCTCGCCCCGCAGATCGTCGGCGGCACGAGCGCGCTGACCGCGGTGCACGGCCCGCTCGACGGCGACGTGATGCTCGAGCCGGTCGACGCGTACACCAGTCAGGGCGCGCTCTTGCTGCGTTACCGAGTGGCGGCGGCCCTGTGATACACACGTCGGCCGTGGGGCAGCGACTGATCGGCGTCGACGTCGGCGGAACCAAGGTGTCCGTCGCGGTCCTCAGCGGCGGCGAGCTGTCGGAGCCGCACATCGAGCCCACGCGCCTGGACTCGTCCGCCGCCCTGCTCGACCAGCTCGTCGAGGGCATCCGCCGCGCCCAGGGCGACGAGCCGATCGACGCGGTCGGCGTCGGCGTGCCGTCGGTCATCGACTGGACGGCGGGCAAGGTCCGCTCCTCGGTGAACATCCCGCTGCAGGACGTCCCGCTGCGCGAGGCGCTGCGCGAGCGCCTCGGGGTGCCGGTCTTCGTCGACAACGACGCGTCGGTCGCCGGGCTGGCCGAGGCCCACGCCGACGCCGCCGAGGGGCGCATCGTCCAGAGCCTCGTGATGTTCACCGTCGGCACCGGCGTCGGCGGCGGGATCGTCATCGACGGCCGCGTGTACCGCGGCGCCACCGGGGCCGCGCCCGAGATCGGGCACATGATGATCGCCGCCCACCCGCTCGCCGACGGCCGCGACGGCTTCGAGAGCGACGAGCGCTTCCCCCAGCCCGGCTCGCTGGAGGCGCTGGCGTCCGGGCGCGCGCTGGACCGCCTCGCCCGGGAGCGCGGACTGCGCGATGGGCGGGAGGCCGTGGAGGTCGCCCGCGACGGCGACCCGCGCGGCCTCGAGGCGCTGCGGATCGTCGGCCACCACCTCGGGCTCGGGATCGCCAACGCGATCCTGCTGTTCGATCCCGAGGTCGTCGCGATCGGCGGCGGCGTGTCGGCCGCCGGCGACCTGCTCCTGCAACCGGCCCTGGAGACCATGCGCCGCTTCGTCCTGCCCGGCGTCGGCACCCGCACCGAGGTGCGCATCGCCCGGTCGGGCCGCCGCGCCGGCGTCCGCGGCGCCGCGCTGCTGGCCGGCCAGGAGCTGGAGCTCGGCGAGCGTCCGACGACGACCGCCGCGATCGAGCCGTGACCGTCGCCGCCGACAACCCGCTGGTCGAGGGCCTCGAGCGCCTCCCGGTCGGGCCGACGACGCTGACGATCTTCGGCGCCACCGGCGACCTGGCCCGGCGCAAGCTGCTGCCGGCGCTCTACAACCTCGCCCACGAGGGCGCGCTGCCGGAGCGTTTCAACCTCATCGGCGTGTCGCGCGGCGACGAGAGCCACGACGCCTACCGCGAGATGGCCCGCGAGGCGATCGGCCAGTTCAGCCGCCGCACGCCGGACCGCAAGGTGCTCGACGCGCTGATGGAGAACGTCCGCTACGTCTCCGGCACGTTCGACCAGCCCGAGACGTACGACAGGCTCGCGGAGCTGCTGGCCGAGTTCGACGCCGCCAACGACGTCCCGCTCAACCGCGCGTTCTACCTGTCGACCTCGCCGGCGTTCTTCCCGGTGATCGTCGAGCAGCTCGGCGAGCACGGGATGGCCCGCCACGAGGGCGCCGGGGTGCGGGTGATCATCGAGAAGCCGTTCGGCACCACGGGCGCGGAGGCGCGCGAGCTCAACCGGCGCGTGCTGTCGGTCTTCGAGGAGCAGCAGGTCTTCCGCATCGACCACTACCTCGGCAAGGAGACTGTCCAGAACGTGATGGCGTTCCGGTTCGCCAACGGCATGTTCGAGCCGCTGTGGAACCGCAACTACATCGACCGGGTCGAGATCACCGCCGCCGAGGACGTCGGGATCGGCACCCGCGCCGGCTACTACGACGCCGCGGGCGCGCTGCGCGACCTGGTGCAGAACCACATGCTCCAGCTCCTGTGCCTGCTGTGCATGGAGCCGCCGGTGCGCTTCCAGGCCGACGAGGTGCGCGACGAGAAGGTGAAGGTGCTGCGCGCGATCTCGCCGCCGGCGCCCGACGCGACCGTGCGCGCCCAGTACACGGCGGGCACCGAGGGCGGCGAGGACGTGCCCGGCTACCTCGACGAGGAGGGCGTGCCGCCGGACTCGCAGACCGAGACCTACGCGGCGCTGCGCCTGGAGGTCGACAACTGGCGCTGGAACGGCGTGCCGTTCTACCTGCGCACCGGCAAGCGCCTGGCGCGCAAGGTCACCGAGATCGCGATCACGCTCAAGCCGGTCCCCCACCTCGCCTTCGAGCAGGCCGGCTCGCTCGGCGTGCAGCCCAACCAGCTCGTCTACACCGTGCAGCCCAACGAGGGCGTGTCGCTGTCGCTCGGGGCGAAGATCCCGGGCACGCGCATGGCGATCCGCCCCGTGCAGATGGAGTTCCTGTACGGGACCGCGTTCATGTCGCAGTCCCCCGAGGCCTACGAGCGCCTGATCACCGACGCGATGCGCGGCGACGCGACGCTGTTCACGCGCAACGACGAGGTCGAGGCGCAGTGGCGGATCATCGACCCGGTGCTCGACGCGTGGGCGGCGGGCGAGCCGGCGCTCGACACCTACGAGGCGGGGTCGCAGGGCCCGGACACCGCCACGCGCATCATGCAGCCCGACGATCGCTGGAGGGCGATATGACGGCCGCCGCCCCGGTCATCGCCGACCGCACCTGGTTCGAGCGCGACACGACGCCCGCCGCGATCGAGGCCGCGCTGCGCCAGCTCCTCGTCGACAACCGCCACGGCGAGGACGGCGGCGCGATCCCCGCGCGCGTGCTCAACCTCGTCACGGTCGTCGACCGCCAGTGGCGCGGCGAGATCGAGAACCGGCTGGAGCGCGTGGGCCGCTATCACGCCTCGCGCACCGTGCTGCTGGCGATCGAGCCGCGCCGCACCACGATCGACGCGCGCGCGACCGTGCTCGTCGACGCCGAGCCCCACCAGAGCGGGATGACGACCGCGCACGAGCACCTCGTCCTCGACATCGGCCAGGAGCACGTCGAGCACCTCGCCACGATCGTCGACCCGCTCGTCGTCACCGACCTGCCGACGGCGCTGTGGGCGCCGCACGGGCACGCCGACGCGATCGACGAGCTGCTCGTGCTCGCCCAGGTCGTGCTGCTGGACTCCGTCGACGAGCCCGACCTCGAGGAGGCGATCGGCCGGGCGCGCGCGCTGGCCGAGCGCGTCTACGTCGTCGACCTCGCGTGGCTGCGCTCCACGCCGTGGCGGGAGCGGGTCGCGGCCGCGTTCGACCCGCCCGGCCAGCGGGCCAGGCTGTCGACGATCTCGGCCGTGGAGGTCCGCCACCACCCCGACTCGACCGTCGCCGGCGTGCTGTTCCTCGGCTGGCTGTGCGCGCAGCTGGGCTGGCGGCCCGGCGCGCTGGCCGAGCGCCGCGACCGCTCGCTGGAGGGCCGCGCCCGCGCCCGCCGCGGCGAGGTGCGCCTGTGCCTGCGCCCCGCGCCCGAGCAGCCGGTCCGCGGCCTGGAGGGGCTGACGATCGAGACCGGCGACGGGACGGTGCTGTCGCTCGACCGCGGCGACGGCGGGCTGCGCGCCGAGCGCGTCACGCGCCGCGGCGGCGCGCGCACCTGGACCGTGATGGGCGCCTCGCGCGGGGAGCCCGGCATCCTCGGCGAGGGCATCCGCCAGGCGCTGCTGCGCGACCCGACCTACCGGCCGGCGCTGGACGCGGCCGCGGTGATGGTGGGCTGAGCCGATGTCGACCCGCCACCAGCCCGGACGCGCCCCGATCCACAGCGGCTCGGTCCCGCTCGGCAGCCCGTTCCCGCCGATCGCCGAGTACGCGTTCCTGAGCGACTGCGAGACGACCGCGCTCGTGGCCCCCAGCGGCGCGGTCGAGTGGATGTGCCTGCCGCGGATGGACAGCCCGTCGGTGTTCGGGGCGATCCTCGACCGCGACGCCGGCGCGTTCCGCCTCGGCCCGGCCGACACGATGGTGCCGGCGGCGCGCCGCTACCTGCCGGGCACGATGATCGTCGAGACCACCTGGGGCACGCGCCTGGGCTGGCTCATCGTGCGCGACCTGCTGCTGATCGGGCCCTGGCACCACGACACCGAGCGCTCGCGCTCGCACCGGCGCTCGCCGACCGACGACGACGCCGACCACGTCCTGCTGCGCACGATGCGCTGCGTGAACGGCGCGGTCGAGGTGCACCTCGACTGCCAGCCGCTCTACGACTACGGGCGCGTCCACGCGCGCTGGGAGTACGACGGGCCCGGCTACGGGTCGGCCGTCGCGACGTTCCCGGGCCACGACCTGGCGCTGCGCATGACGACCGACCTGCGCCTCGGCTTCGAGGGCTCGCGGGTGCGGGCGCGCACGACGCTGCGCGCCGGCGACACCGCGTTCGTGGCGCTCGCGTTCAGCGAGCACGCCGGGCCCGAGACCTACGAGGAGGCCTACGAGCGGCTCGTCCACACCGCCGACTTCTGGCACGAGTGGCTGTCGCACGGCGACTTCCCCGACCACCCGTGGCGCACCTACCTGCAGCGGTCGGCGCTGACGCTGAAGGGGCTGACGTACGCCCCCACGGGCGCGATGATCGCGGCCGCCACGACGTCGCTGCCCGAGACGCCCGGCGGCCAGCGCAACTGGGACTACCGCTTCAGCTGGATCCGCGACTCGACGTTCATGCTGTGGGGCCTCTACACGCTCGGCTTCGACTGGGAGGCCAACGACTTCTTCTACTTCATCGCCGACGTCGCCGAGCGCGACCCCGACATCCAGATCATGTACGGCGTCGGCGGCGAGACCGAGCTGCGCGAGACGCTGCTCGACCACCTGCACGGCTACGACGGCGCGCGCCCGGTGCGGATCGGCAACGACGCGTTCGACCAGAACCAGCACGACGTGTGGGGCGCGATGCTGGACTCGATCTTCCTGCACACGCGCTCGCGCGACCACCTCGCCGAGAGCCGCTGGCCGATCATCTGCCGCCTGGTCGAGAACGCGATCGCGCACTGCGACGAGCCCGACCGCGGCATCTGGGAGGTGCGCGGCGACCCCAAGCACTTCGTCTCCTCCAAGGTCATGTGCTGGGTGGCGATGGACCGCGGCGCGCGCCTGGCGCTCGTGCGCGAGGACCAGGAGATGCACGACCGCTGGCGCGCCGCGGCCGACCGCCTGCACGCGGAGATCTGCGAGCGCGGCGTCGACGCGCGCGGCGTGTTCACCCAGCACTACGACACCGACGCCCTCGACGCCAGCGCGCTGCTGATGCCGCTGCTGCGCTTCCTGCCGCCCGACGACCCGCGCATCCGCGCCACGGTGCTGGCGATCGCCGACGAGCTGACCGTCGACGACCTCGTGCTGCGCTACCGCACCGAGGAGACCGACGACGGCATGGACGGCGAGGAGGGCACGTTCACGATCTGCTCGTTCTGGCTGGTGTCCGCGCTCAGCGAGATCGGCGAGCACCAGCGCGCCCGCGACCTGTGCGAGAAGCTGCTCGGCTACGGGTCGTCGCTGGCGCTGTACGCGGAGGAGATCGACCCGCGCTCCGGACGCCACCTGGGCAACTTCCCGCAGGCGTTCACGCACCTGGCCCTGATCAACGCGGTCATGCACGTCATCCGCGCGGAGGAGCAGATGCAGGACGGGCAGCCGACGCTCTCCCCGGCGCCCGAGGACCACAACCCGGAGATGCCATGAGGATCACGCGCCTGCCCGACCCCGAGGCGGTCGCCGAGTACGCCGCCCAGGAGGTCGCCGACCTGATCGCGGCGGCCGGCGCGCGCCCCTTCCACCTCGCGCTGGCCGGCGGCACGACGCCGGAGCGCTGCCACGAGCTGCTGGCCCCCAAGGTCGCCGACTGGAGCCATGTGCACATCTGGCTCAGCGACGAGCGGGCGGTGCCGCCCGACCACGAGGACGCCAACTTCCTGATGATCCGCCGGTCGCTGCTGGACCGCGTCGAGATCCCCGAGGCCAACGTCCACCGGGTCCTCGGCGAGCTCGGCGCCGACGAGGCGGCGGCGCGCTACGAGCAGGAGATCCTCGACACGGTGGCCGCCGGCGCCGACGGCGTGCCCCTGTTCGACGTGGCGATGGCGGGCATGGGCCCCGACGGGCACACCTGCTCGCTGTTCCCCGGCCACCCGGAGCTCGACATCCGCGACCGCTTCGTCGCGCCGGTGCACGACTCGCCCAAGCCGCCGCCGGATCGCGTCACGTTCACGCTGCCGCTCCTGCACGCGGCGCGGCTGACGATGCTGCTCGTCGACGGGCCCGCCAAGCGCGATGCGATGGCGCGCGTGGCCGCGGGCCCGGACCCCGCGACCCCCGCCTCGCTGCTGGCCGGGGGCACGCTCGAGGTCGTCGTCGACGAGGCCGCCGCCCCGTGACGATCCGCTGACGGACGCCGCCGGCCTCCCGGGGCCGGCGGACCGGTCCGGTACGGTTGACCTGTGGCGGACGCGCTGGACGTCCAGGCGGGGATGGTGTCGGAGATGGCGGCCGCGCGGCGGCGCACGCTCGCGCTCGTCGCCCATCTGGACGACGCGACGCTGGAGCGGGTGATCGACCCGATCCTCAGCCCGATCGCCTGGGACCTCGGCCACATCGCCGCCTACGAGGACCTGTGGATCGGCCACCGGCTCGGCGGGCTGCCGATGCTGCGCGCCGACCTCGCGGCGCTGTACGACGCGTTCGAGACGCCGCGGGCGGTGCGCGGCGACCTCGACTTCCTGCGCGGCGACGCGCTGCGCGAGCACCTCGGCGCGGTGCGCGAGCGGACGCTGGAGGTCACCGAGCGGCGCGGGGTCACCGACCTGCACGAGCTCGTGCTGCGCCACGAGCTGCAGCACACCGAGACGATGCTGCAGGCGATGGCGGTGGGCGATCTGCTGCCCGGCGGCGTGGGCGTGCCCGCGCCCGTCGGCGGCGGCGACGCGTGGGTCGACGTGCCCGGCGGGACGTTCGCGATGGGCGCCGGCCCCGACGGCTTCGCCTACGACAACGAGCGCCCGCGCCACGACGTCGCGCTCGCGCCGTTCTGCATCGCCCGCCGCCCGGTGACGAACGCGACGTGGCTGACGTTCACCGAGGGCGGCGGCTACGAGCGCCGCCCGTGGTGGTCGCACGAGGCGTGGAAGTGGAAGGAGGAGTACGACATCGGCGACTGTCCGCGCTCGGTCCGCACCGGGGACCCGGACGCGCCCGTCGTCCACGTCTCCTGGTTCGAGGCCGACGCCTTCGCCCGCTGGGCCGGTGCGCGAGTGCCGAGCGAGGCCGAGTGGGAGAGGGCGGTGACCTGGAACCAGGGGCGCGGGATCGCGGGTGTGGGTGAGGTCTGGGAGTGGACCGCCTCGCCCTTCGCCGGCTATCCGGGCTTCGCGGCGTACCCGTACCGCGAGTACTCCGAGCCGTTCTTCGGCGACCGCCACCGCGTGCTGCGCGGCGGCTCGTGCGCCACCCATCCGCGCGTCGCCTCGGCGACGTTCCGCAACTGGGACCTGCCGCAGCGGCGTCAGCTGTTCGCGGGCCTGCGACTCGCGAAGGACATCGAATGACGACGCTCGAGATCCACGTGGCCCAGGAGCGGTCGCTCGCCGACGACGTGCTCGACGGGCTCACCCGGCCGTTCAAGGAGCTGCCGCCCAAGCACTTCTACGACGCGCGCGGGTCGGAGCTCTTCGAGCTGATCTGCGCGCAGCCCGAGTACTACCCGACGCGCACGGAGCTGGCGATCCTGCGCGAGCGCGCCGCCGAGCTGATGGACGGCGTCGACGAGCTTGTCGAGCTGGGGTCGGGCGCGACGACGAAGGCGCGGCTGCTGCTCGAGGGCGGCACCGCGAGCCGCTACGTGCCGGTCGACGTGTCCGAGACCGTCGTGCGCGCGGCGGCCGACGAGCTCGCCGACCTCGGCGTCGAGGTGCACGGCGTCGTCGCCGACATCGAGCGCCACCTCGACCGCCTGCCGCCGCCCACCGGCCGCCGAGCGGTCGCGTTCCTGGGCGGCACGATCGGCAACTTCACGCCGGGGTCGCGGCGGCGGTTCCTGCGCTCGCTCGGGCGGCTGCTGGCGCCCGGCGACCGGCTGCTGCTCGGGACCGACCTCGTGAAGGACCCGCGCGTCATCGAGGCCGCCTACGACGACAGCCTCGGCGTCACCGCAGCGTTCAACCTCAACATCCTGCGCGTCTGCAACCGCGAGCTCGGCGCCGACTTCGACCTCGACCTGTTCGAGCACGTCGCCTTCTACCATCGCCGCCATCAGTGGGTGGAGATGCGCCTGCGCGCCGTCGACCACTGCACGGTGAACCTCAGGGCGATCGACCTGCAGGTCGCGTTCGCCGCACGCGAGGAGAT
>DATMSA010000134.1:0-22807 GCA_035565675.1 Capillimicrobium sp.
GACAACGTCGAGGTCGTCACCGACGCGATCCGCGAGGTGCGCGAGCACGCGATCGTCACCGCCGACGGCCGCGAGCACGAGGTCGACACGATCATCTTCGGCACCGGCTTCCACGTCACCGACATGCCGATCGGCGAGCGGGTGCGCGGCCGCGACGGCCGGCGGCTGGTCGACGCGTGGGGCGGCAGCCCGCAGGCGCACCTGGGCACGATCGCCCACGGCTTCCCGAACCTGTTCCTGCTGCTGGGGCCCAACACCGGGCTGGGCCACAACTCGGTCGTCTACATGATGGAGGCACAGGTCGGCCTCCTCGTCGCCGCGCTGCGCCACCTGCGCGCGACCGGCGCGGCGGCGATCGAGCCGCGCGCCGAGGTCCAGGCCGCGTTCGTGGCCGAGATGGACGCCCGCGCGCGCGGCACGGTGTGGACGTCGGGCGGCTGCCGGAGCTGGTACCTCGACGCGACCGGCCGCAACTCGACGCTGTGGCCGGGCTCCTCGTACACGTTCGCGCGGCGGCTGTCGAAGCTGCGTCCCGAGGAGTTCACGCTCACGCCCCCGCCGGTCGCCGCCCCCGAGCGCGAGCCCGCGCTCGCTTAGGAAACCCATCGGATTCCTTCAGGGAATCCTCATGGTCGCTTCGGGCGATCTTCAGGTGACGCCCCTCTACTGGTTCGCATGAGAACCGGTATGAAGAACATCGCTGCTGCGCTGCTGGGCGCGTTGACGGCGCTGGGCGTGTGTGCGGCGGTGCTGTTCGCCGGCGTCCTCGATCAGGATCGCAGCCGGTCCGCCGACGCCGGCGGCAACGCGCAGGTGAGCGCGCCCGCCACGTCGCGGTCCGGCGACGACCGCGACAGCGGATCGCTCGCGGAGCTGTACGCGACGGTCAAGGACGGCGTCGTCTTCGTCCAGGCCGGTCAGGCGACCGGCTCGGGCTTCGTCATCGACGACGAGGGCTACATCGTCACCAACGAGCACGTCGTGTCCGGCGCGGGCAGCCAGGTGGCCGTCCAGATCGGCGAGACCGATCGCAGCGTGGCGGCCGTCGTCGTCGGCGCGGACGCCTCGACCGACCTCGCGCTCCTGAAGGTCGACCCGGCCCAGGCCGGCGACCTGCATCCGCTGCCCCTGGCGGACGCCGACGGCATCGACGTCGGCGACCAGGTCATCGCGATCGGCAGCCCGTTCGGCCTCCAGAGCACGCTCACGTCGGGCATCGTGTCGGCGCTGGACCGCCAGATCCGCTCGCCGAGCGGAAACGGGATCACCGGCGTGATCCAGACCGACGCCGCGATCAACCCCGGCAACTCCGGCGGTCCGCTGATCAACGGCGACGGCGAGGTCATCGGCGTGAACGCGCAGATCGCCAGCTCGTCGGGCGGCAGCACCGGCGTGGGGTTCGCGATCTCGGTCGAGACGGTCAAGCAGGTCGTGCCGCAGCTGAAGGCGGGCGGCGGGAGCTCCTCGCAGCAGCCCCAGCAGGGACTGCCGAGCGACCCGCGGCAGCTCAGCCAGGAGCAGCTGCGTGAGCTGCTGGAGCGGCTCTACGAGCAGCGCCGGCAGGAGCAGGCGCCCTACGGGTACGGGGGCTGACGGGGGCGCTGGGAGGGAGGCGCGCGCCGGGGCTACTCCTCGGCGCGCGCCTTCACGCGCCGCAGGCGGGACAGGAAGTCCTCGGCGTCGATGATCGCCAGCTCGAGCGCGCTGACGTCCTCGCCCGGGCCGGCCCCGCGAGCGGCGGGCTGCGCACGGGCGACCCATTTCTCGACGGTCGTCTGCAGCTCGGCGATGAGCGCGCGGGAGGCGTCGGAGTGCTCTGGCATGCGGGGAACCTACCCGGTATCGTCGTCTTCGATGACGCACCGCCTCCACACGCACGCCACGGCCGCCTGAGCCGGGCGCCCGCGCCGAACGGCCGGGTGCCCGCCGCGTCCGTGTCCGTTCGTCTCGTGGAGGACCTCTCCCAGTGCATGCCGATCTCGCCGGCCTCGGCCGGCGTCCCGACCTGACCGCCGAGCTCGCGTCGCTCGGCGACCCCGACCTGACCCCCGCCCGCGTGCTGGCCCAGCACCGCGGTCGCTGGCTGGTCGCCGACCCGGCGCCGCGGCTCGTGCCCGCCCGCGGGCGCCTGCGCGCCGACGGCGTCACGCCGGTGACCGGCGACTGGGTGGCGCTCGACGCCGGCGGCGCGATCGCCGCGGTGCTCGAGCGCCGCGGCGCGATCGTCCGCCGCGCCCCGGGCGCGAGCACCGAGGCGCAGGTGCTGGCGGCCAACGTCGACCTGGCGCTCGTCGCCGAGCCGCTGCCGGATCCGAACCCGCGCCGGGTCGAGCGGCTCGCCGCGCTGGGCGGCGCCGGCGGCGTGCCCGCCGCGCTCGTCCTGACGAAGGCCGACCTGGCCGCGGACGCCGACGTGCGCGCCGCGCGGCTGGCGCGCGAGCTCGGCCTGGCCGACGCGGTCGCGGTCAGCGCGCGCGACGGCGACGGCGTCGCCGTCCTGCGCACGCTGCTGGCGCCGGGCGCGACCGCGGTCCTGCTCGGGCCCTCGGGCGCCGGCAAGTCGACGCTGGTCAACGCGCTGCTGGGCGCCGAGCGCCAGGCGACCGGCGCGGTGCGGGCCGCCGACGGGCGCGGCCGCCACACGACCGTGACCCGCGAGCTGATCGCGCTGCCCGGCGGCGCGCTCGCGATCGACACGCCCGGCGTGCGCGAGGCCGGCCTGTGGGACGGCGACGGCGGCGCCTTCGCCGACGTCGACGCGCTCGCCGCCCGCTGCCGCTTCGCCGACTGCCGCCACGAGGACGAGCCCGGCTGCGCCGTGCGCGACGCGATCGACCCGGCGCGGCTGGCCGCGCACCGCAAGCTCCAGCGCGAGCAGGCGTGGGTCGACGACCGCCGCGCGGCGGCGCGCGAGCGCGAGCGCCGCGGGCGCGAGATCGCGCGCGGCTTGCGAGCCCGGCGCCGCAACGGGTAGGGTTGTGTTCGCCAGGAGCACACTGTTCGGCATCCGCACAATGAGCCGCGCGCAGATCACCACCCTCACCGACGCCGTCGCCGAGCTGGTCCACGACGGCGACACCATCGCCCTCGAGGGCTTCACCCACCTCATCCCGGTCGCGGCCGGCCAGGAGATCATCCGCCAGGGCCGCCGCGACCTGACGCTGGTGCGGATGACGCCCGACATCGTCTACGACCAGCTCATCGGCGCCGGCTGCGCGCGCAAGCTGATCTTCTCCTGGGGCGGCAACCCCGGGGTCGGCTCGCTGCACCGCCTGCGCGACGCAGTCGAGAAGGGCTGGCCGCACCCGCTGGAGATCGAGGAGCACAGCCACGCCGGCATGGCCAACCGCTACGCGGCGTCGGCCGCCGGGCTGCCGTTCGCGGTCATGCGCGGCTACACGGGCACCGACCTGCCCAAGCACACCAAGACCATCGCCCAGGTCACCTGCCCGTTCACCGGCGAGGTCCTGACCGCGGTCCCCAACCTCGGCCTCGACGTGGCGATCGTCCACGCGCAGCGGGCCGACCGCAAGGGCAACGTGCAGATGTGGGGCCTCACCGGCGTCCAGAAGGAGGCCGTGCTCGGCGCCAAGCGCTCGCTGGTCACCGTCGAGGAGATCGTCGACGAGCTGGAGCCGATGCCCAACCAGGTCGTGCTCCCCACCTGGGTCGTCACCGCGATCGCCGAGGTGCCCGGCGGCGCGCGCCCGTCCTACGCCCAGGGCTACTACGACCGCGACAACGACGCCTACCGCGCCTGGGACCCGATCGCGCGCGACCGCGAGTCGTTCACCGCGTGGCTGGAGCGCGAGGTGCTGGCATGACCGACTTCGCCCCCGACGAGCTGCTGACGATCGCCGCCGCGCGCGTGCTGACCGACGGGACGACCACGTTCGTCGGCATCGGCCCGCCGGGCGCCGCCGCCAACCTGGCCCAGCACACGCACGCGCCCAACCTCGTCCTCGTCTACGAGTCCGGCGCGATCGGCGCCAAGCCGCCCCACCTGCCGCTGTCGATCGGCGACGGCATCCTCGGCGAGACCGCCGACGCGGTCGTCGCGGTGCCCGAGATGTTCAACTACTGGGTGCAGCCGGGGCGCATCGACGTCGGCTTCCTCGGCGCCGCCCAGATCGACCGCTTCGGCAACATCAACACGACGGTCGTCGGCGACTACGCGCAGCCGAAGGTGCGCCTGCCCGGCGCCGGGGGCGCGCCCGAGATCGCCGCCAACTGCGGCGAGGTCATCGTCATCCTGCGCCAGTCCAAGCGCGCGTTCGTCGAGCGCGTCGACTTCGTCACGAGCGTCGGCCACGGCGACGGGTCCCCCGGCTACCGCGAGAAGCTCGGCCTGCGCGGCCGCGGCCCGGTGAAGATCATCACCGACCTCGGCATGCTCGAGGTCGATCCGCAGACCCGCGAGTTCGTCATGACCGGCCTGCACGAGGGCGTCACGCGCGAGCAGGCCGTCGAGGCCACCGGCTGGGACCTGCGGTTCGCCGACGAGGTCGCCACGCTGCCCCTCCCGACCGCGCAGGAGCTCGAGAAGCTGCGCGCGCTGAAGGCCTGATGCCCGTGTCCGAGTCCTACGTCATCGACGCGATCCGCACTCCGATCGGCCGCTACGGGGGCGCGCTGTCGGGCGTGCGGCCCGACGACCTCGCCGCCCACGTCGTCAAGACGATCGTCGAGCGCAGCCACGTCGACCCCGACCACCTCGACGACGTCTTCTTCGGCGACGCCAACGGCGCCGGCGAGGACAACCGCGACGTCGCGCGCATGGCCGTCCTGCTCGCCGGCCTGCCCACCTCGATCCCGGGCGTGACGATGAACCGCCTGTGCGGCTCGGGCCTGGAGGCGGCGATCGACGCCAGCCGCGCCGTCGAGACCGGCGACGCGTCGCTGACGATCGCCGGCGGCGTGGAGTCGATGAGCCGCGCGCCGTGGGTGCTGCTGAAGCCCGCCAAGGGCTTCCCCGCCGGCCACGAGACGCTGCACTCGACCACGCTCGGCTGGCGGATGGTCAACCCGCGGATGGACGAGCGCTGGACGATCCCGCTGGGCGAGTCGGCCGAGATCCTGGCCGACCGCTACGGCATCAGCCGCGAGGCCCAGGACGCGTTCGCGCTGAAGAGCCACCAGCGGGCGCACGCGGCCTGGGAGGCCGGGTTCTACGACGACCACGTCGTGCCGCTGCCCGACAGCGAGCTCACGCGCGACGAGGGCATCCGCCCGGACACCAGCCTGGAGAAGCTGGCCAAGCTGAAGCCCGCGTTCCGCAAGGACGGAACCGTGACCGCGGGCAACGCGTCGCCGCTCAACGACGGCGCCGCCGCCGTCCTGATCGGCGACCAGGCGGCCGCCGACCGCCTGGGCCGCGAGCCGCTCGCGCGGATCGCGGGACGCGCCGTGCACGCCGTGGACCCGGACGTGTTCGGCATCGGCCCCGTCGAGGCCGCCAACAAGGCGCTGAAGCGGGCCGGCATCGGCTGGGGCGACCTGTCGGTCGTCGAGCTGAACGAGGCGTTCGCCTCGCAGTCGCTGGCATGCCTGGCGGACTGGAAGGAGCTGGACCCGGAGATCGTCAACCCCAACGGCGGCGCGATCGCGATCGGCCATCCGCTGGGGTGCTCGGGCGTGCGCATCCTCGGCGCGCTCGCGCACGAGCTCCGGCGACGTGGCGGCGGGTGGGGGCTAGCCGCTATCTGCATCGGCGTCGGCCAAGGGCTGGCTGTCGTGCTGGAGGCCTAACGCACCACCACGCGAGAAGGAGAGAGAGGGAGATGTCGGAGACCGAGTCGGGACTGCAGATCCCGAAGTACTCGCCGATCCCGGAGAGCGACGACCCGTCGAACTTCCCGGAGTACCGGTCGACGGAGTACCGCTTCCCGAAGCGGCCGCTGTTCCACCTGCCGCAGTCCATCGGCGAGATCACCGGCCCGCTGCTGGGCGAGGAGCGCGTCGGCCCGCACGACCACGACCTCACCGCGCACGGGCACGGCGAGCCGATCGGCGAGCGGATCATCGTCCACGGCCGCCTGCTCGACAGCGGCGGGCGCCCGCTGGCCGGCCAGCTCGTCGAGATCTGGCAGGCCAACGCGTGCGGCCGCTACGTCCACAAGGTGGACCAGCACCCCGCCCCGCTGGACCCGAACTTCACGGGCGTGGGCCGCACGGTCACCGACGCCGAGGGGCGCTACCGCTTCATCACGATCAAGCCGGGCGCGTACCCGTGGGGCAACCACCACAACGCGTGGCGCCCGCAGCACATCCACTTCTCGCTGACCGGCCGGGCCCTGCCGCAGCGGCTCGTCACGCAGATGTACTTCCCGGGCGACCCGCTGTTCTTCCAGGACCCGATCTTCAACGCGGTCCGCGACGAGCGGGCGCGCAACCGGATGATCAGCCAGTTCGACCTCGAGGAGACCGTGCCGGAGTGGGCGCTGGCCTACAAGTGGGACATCGTCCTGCGCGGGCCCGACGAGACGCCCGGCATCGAGACCGCGGAGGAGCACGGATGAGCAGCGCCAAGGACACCGTCGGCCCGTACCCGCCGCCGACCCTGGAGCCGAGCCCCGGCCCGACGCCGTCGCAGACGGTCGGCCCGTACTTCTCGTTCGGCCTCACCGAGCCGTGGGAGGACCGCGAGGACGCGGTCGCGGCCTACCACACCGACGCGATCGAGGTGTTCGGGCACGTGCTCGACGGGCGCGGGGACCCGATCCCCGACGCGATGATCGAGACGTGGCAGGCGGACCCCAACGGCCGCTTCAACCACCCCGACGACCCGCGCGGCGCCGTCCCCTTCGAGGGCTTCCGCGGCTTCGCGCGGTCGGGCACCGACACCGAGGGCCGCTGGCGCGTGCGGACGCTGAAGCCGGGCTCGATCCCGGCCGCCGACGGCGTCACGCCGCAGGCGCCGCACCTGCTCGTGACGGTCATGGCCCGCGGGGTGCTGCGACAGCTCACGACCCGCATCTACTTCGGCGACGAGCCCGAGGCCAACGCGGCCGACCCGGTGCTGCAGTCGCTGCCGGAGGATGCGCGCCGGACGCTGATCGCCGAGCCGGTCGAGGGGCGGGGTTACCGCTTCGACATCCACCTGCAGGGCGATGACGAGACCGCGTTCTTCGAGCTCTGACGCGGCAGCGTACGAGCGCGGCATGGAGGTGCGGCGCGGCGTGCTCGGCGACGAGCACGTCGACCGCGCCGAGGCCGTCAAGACGCCGTTCACCGAGCCGTTCCAGGACTTCATCACCCGGACGGCCTGGGGCGACGTCTGGGCCCGGCCCGGCCTCGACCGCCGCACCCGCTCGATCATCACGCTCACCGCGCTGACGGCGATCCGCGCGGAGGGCGAGATCGGCATGCACGTGCGCGCCGCGATCGGCAACGGCCTCACGCCGGACGAGATCGCGGAGGTGATCCTCCACACCGCGATCTACGCCGGCGTGCCGGCCGCCAACGCGGCGTTCAAGATCGCCCAGGACGTGCTGGCCGAGATGGGCGTGCCGGAGGCACGGCGGCCCGGTGAGTGACGCCGCGCGCGGCGACCACTTCGTCCAGTCGCTCGAGCGCGGCCTGGCGGTGGTGCGGGCGTTCAGCGCCGAGCGTCCCGAGATGACGCTCAGCGAGGTGGCGCGCGAGACCGGGCTCACGCGCGCCGCGGCGCGGCGCTTCCTGCTGACGCTCGTCGACCTGCACTACGTCCACACCGACGGGCGCGTGTTCTGGCTGTCGCCGCGCGTGCTCGAGCTCGGCCACGCGTACCTGTCGAGCATGTCGCTGCCGGAGGTCGCCGAGCCGCACCTGGAGCGGCTCGTCGCGCAGGTGCGCGAGTCCTCGTCGGTGTCGGTGCTCGACGGCGAGGACGTCATCTACGTCGCGCGCGTGCCGGTGTCGCGGATCATGACCGTGTCGATCAACGTCGGCACGCGGCTGCCCGCGCACCGCACGTCGATGGGCCGCGTGCTCCTGGCCGCGCAGGGCGCGGCGCCGGACGACCCGGTGCTGCGCGAGAAGCTCGAGCGGGTGCGGCGCGACGGGTACGCGCTCGTCGACCAGGAGCTCGAGGAGGGGCTGCGCTCGATCGCGGTCCCGATCCACGACCGCGGCGGCACCGTCGTCGCCGCGATGAACCTGTCCACGCACGCCGGCCGGCGCACGATCGACGCGATGCGTCGCGAGCTGCTGCCGCCGCTGCGCGAGACCGCGGCTCGCATCGAGGCCGACCTCGCCGCGGGCGCGGCCGGCGCCGGGGCGAGGAGGAGCGGATGAGAACGCAGGTGGGAATCGTCGGAGCCGGGCCCGCCGGCCTGTTCCTGGCCGAGCTGCTGCGCCAGCAGGGCATCGAGTCGGTGGTGCTCGAGGCGCGCGATCGCGAGTACGTGCAGCAGCGCGTCCGCGCCGGGGTGCTGGAGCAGGGCACGGTCGACTGCATGGCCCGGCTCGGGCTCGACGGGCGGCTGCGCGAGGAGGGGCTCGTCCACGACGGCTTCGAGCTGCTGTTCGGCGGCGTGCGCCACCGCATCGACATGCGCGAGCTGTGCGGCCGCGCGATCACCGTGTACGGCCAGCAGAAGGTCGTCGAGGACCTGATCGACCACCGCCTGGCCGTCGGCGCGCCGCTGCTGTTCGATGCCACCGACGTCGCGCTGCACGACGTCGACACCGACGCGCCCTCGATCACGTTCACCCACGACGGCCGCGCGCAGGAGCTGCGCTGCGACTTCGTCGCCGGCTGCGACGGCTTCCACGGCGTCAGCCGCCCCACGATCCCGGCCGAGCTGCTGACCGTCTACGAGCGCGTCTACCCGTTCGCGTGGCTGGGGATCCTGGCCCACGCCGCGCCGTCCAACGACGAGCTGATCTACGCGCGCACCGAGCGCGGCTTCGCGCTGCACTCGATGCGCTCGCCCCAGATCACGCGCCTGTACCTGCAGGTCGCGCCCGACGAGGACATCGAGGCGTGGCCCGACGACCGCATCTGGGCCGAGCTGCGCGCGCGGCTGGAGACCGCCGAGGGCTTCACGCTCAACGAGGGCGAGATCTTCGAGAAGGGCATCACGCCGATGCGCTCGTTCGTGGCCGAGCCGATGCAGTACGGGCGCCTGTTCCTGGCCGGCGACGCCGCCCACATCGTCCCGCCGACGGGCGCCAAGGGCCTCAACGTCGCCGTGTCCGACGTGCAGAACCTGTGCGACGCGCTCGTCGAGTGGTACCGCGACGGCTCGACGGCCGGCCTGGACGGCTACTCGGCCCGGTGCCTGCGGCGGGTGTGGCGGGTGCAACACTTCTCGTGGTTCATGACCTCGATGCTGCACAAGCCGGCCGATCAGGATCCCTTCGAGGAGCGCCTGCAGCGCTCGCAGCTCGACTACGTGACGTCGTCGCGCGCGGCCGCGGTGTCGCTGGCCGAGAACTACGCCGGCCTCCCCCGTGCGTGACCTCTTCGCCGGCGTGCTGGCCCGCGGGCCCGTGCGCGAGGCCGTCGGCGACCGCGCCTGGCTGCAGGCGATGCTCGACGTCGAGGCCGGCCTCGCGCGGGCGCAGGCGCGCGTCGGACTGATCGCGCCCGAGGCGGCCGACGCGATCGCGGCCGCCTGCGACGTCGACCGCTTCTCGGCGGCGGAGATCGGGGCGGCGGCGGCGCGGGTCGGCAACCCGGCCCAGCCGCTCGTCAAGGCGCTCACCGCCGCCGTCGAGGGCGACGCGCGCGGCCACGTCCACCGGGGCGCCACCAGCCAGGACGTGGTCGACACGGCGACGATGCTCGTCGCGCGCCGGGCGCTGGAGCTGATCCTCGACGACCTGGCCGGGGCCGCCGACGCCGCGGCCGCGCTCGCGCGCGCGCACCGCGACACGCCGATGGCGGCGCGGACGCTGCTGCAGCAGGCCGTCCCGACGACGTTCGGCCTGAAGGCGGCCGGCTGGATGGTGGCGCTGGACGCCGCGCGCGAGCGCCTGGCCGACGTGCGCGCGCGGCGCCTGGCCGTGCAGCTCGGCGGCGCGGCCGGCACGCTCGCCTCGCTGGGCGACCACGGCCTGGAGGTCGTGCGGGCGCTGGCCGAGGAGCTCGGGCTGGCCGAGCCCGTGCTGCCCTGGCACACCGACCGCACGCGGATCGGCGAGCTCGCCGGCGCGCTGGGCGAGGCGTGCGGCGCGGTCGCCAAGGCCGCCCGCGACGTGACCCTGCTCAGCCAGACCGAGGTCGGCGAGGTGCGCGAGGCGGCCGGCGGCGGCTCGTCGACGATGCCGCACAAGCGCAACCCGGTCGCCTCGATCGCCGCGGTCGCCTGCGCGCGCCGCGCCCCCGCGCTGGTGGGCGGGCTGCTGTCCGCCATGGAGCACGAGCACGAGCGGGCCGCCGCGGCCTGGCACGCGGAGTGGGCGCCGCTGAACGACCTGCTCGTCGCCACCGGCGCCGCCGCCGCCTGGCTGCGCGCCTGCCTGGAGGGCCTCGAGGTGGACCCGGCGCGGATGCGCGCGAACCTGGAGCTGACCGGCGGGCTGCTGCTGGCCGAGCGCGTCAGCACCGCGCTGGGCGCGACGCTCGGCCGGGGCGCCGCGCACGACGTGGTCGAGCGCGCGGCCGCGGAGGCCGCCGACTCCGGGCGCGCGTTCGCCGACGTGCTGCGCGACGACCCCGCGATCCGCGAGCGCGTGGGCGCCGGCGAGATCGACCGGCTGCTGGACCCCTCCGGCTACCTCGGCAGCGCCGGCGCGCTCGTCGACCGGGCGCTCGACGCGCACCGGATGGTTGGATCCGCGCCGTGACCGCGATCCCGCTGCACCACGTCGTCGAGGGCCCGCCGGACGCGCCCGCCCTCGTCCTGGCCAACTCGCTCGGCTCCACGCTGGCCATGTGGGAGCCGCAGATCGAGCGCCTCGCCGCCGAGCTGCGCGTCGTGCGCTTCGACCTGCGCGGCCACGGCCGCTCGCCGGTCCCGCCGGGCCCGTACGCGCTGACCGACCTCGCCGAGGACGTCGTCGCGCTGCTGGACCGCCTCGAGATCCCCCGCGCGCACATCGCCGGCGTCTCGCTGGGCGGGATGATCGCGATGCGCCTGGGGATCGACGCGCCCGAGCGCGTCGACCGGCTCGTCCTGTGCTGCACGTCGGCGAAGCTGGGGCCGCCGTCGGCGTGGGAGGACCGCATCCGCCTCGTGCGCGAACAGGGCACCGAGGCGCTGGCCGACACGGTCGTCGCCCGCTGGTTCACCCCGGCGTGGGCGGCGGCGAACCCCGACCGCGTGCGGCGCCTGCGCGAGATGATCGCGACGACCCCCGACGAGGGCTACGCCGGCTGCTGCGCGGCGATCCGCGACATGGACCTCGAGCCCGAGCTGGGGCGCATCGCGGCGCCGACGCTCGTCATCGCCGGCGCCGACGACCCGGCGACGCCCCCGGACCACGGCGCGCGCATCGCGGCGGGGATCCCGGGCGCGCGGATGGCGGTCGTGCCGCAGTCGGCGCACCTCGCCAACATCGAGCAGGCCGACGAGGTGACGGCCCGGATCCTCGAGCATCTTCGGGTAGCCTAACCCGATCATGTTCGTGTCCATGAACTGCGTCACGGTCGCTCCCGAGCAGGCCGAGGCCTTCGAGCAGGCGTTCCTCAACCGCGAGCGCCACATGGCGGAGGCGCCCGGCTTCGTGCGCTTCCAGCTCATGCGCCCCCTGCGCAACCAGGAGTACCTGGTCGTCACCGAGTGGGAGTCCGAGCAGGCCTTCGAGGACTGGGTGTCCAGCGACCTGTTCAAGCGCGCGCACCGCGGCGACGGTCAGCGCAGCTTCGGCGGCCACTCCGAGCTGCGCACGTACGAGATCATCGACGTCGAGCAGCCGGCCGCCCGAAGCTGATCTCCCGTGGAGGACCTGCTCCTCGACATCGCCAACGCGCTCAGGTACCCGGTCTTCGTCCTCGCGTTCGTCGCCCTCGGCGCCGTCTGCTTCGAGACCGGGAGCTTCGCGATCGAGCTGCTGCGCCGCCGGCGGCGCGACCTCGGCCGCCTGGAGCGGGCCGCCGCCGACGCGCGCGCCGCGCTCGAGGCCGGCGATCCGGGGGCCGCGCAGGTCGCGCTGCTGCGCGTCTCGACCGACGGCCCGATGGCCCAGGCCACGCGCGACCTCGTCGCCGAGTGGGGCCAGCCCAACGCCGCCGACCGCGTCGCCAAGCGCCTGGCCGACTTCGACTTCCGCTCGCTGCGCCGCCTGGAGCGCACGCGGATGCTCGTGCGCGCCGGCCCCGGCCTGGGCCTCATGGGCACGCTGATCCCGCTGTCCCCCGCCCTCGCCGCGCTCGGCGAGGGCGACGTCAAGGAGCTCTCCGACGGCCTGCGCGTCGCGTTCGGCGTGACGGTCATCGGCATCCTCGTCGGCATGGTCGCGTTCATGCTCTCCCTCGTGCGCGACAGGCTCTACTCGCAGGACCACTCGGACCTCGAGTACATCGCCGCGGTCCTGTTCGACCAGCCGTCGGTGCAGCAGGCCCACGAGTCGCTGCCGGCCCCGGTGGTGTCGTCGGCGTGACCTCGCGGGTCTCCAGCCGCGCGCGCATGCGCGAGGACCGCGCCGGCGACCCGCTGGCCGGCATGGTCAACCTGTTCGACCTCGGGCTCGTGCTCGCGCTCGCGTTCCTGCTCGTGGCGATCAACAGCCTCGGGCGCGAGCAGAACCGCGCGCCCGACGCGGTCGTCGCCGGGCCCGACGAGCAGGTCGGCACGGTGCCGCAGGAGGGCGAGCGCGTGATCGGCCGCGGCGAGGAGGTCGGCAAGGTCTACCGCCTCGACGACGGGCGGCTCGTCTACGTCGCGCCCAAGGAGCCGTAGGGCGCGGCGCCGGACCGGCGCCGCGCCCCACGAGGTCGTCAGCCGCGCCGCAGCAGGCGGACGGTGCGGTCGAGCGTGACCGTGTTGCCGGCCGCGTCGGTGACCGTCAGGCGCAGGAGCGCGCGGCCCGGCTTCGCGCCGGCGACGCCGATGCGCACGACGCCGCCGCCGCTGCCCAGGCGGCCGGTCGCCGAGCCGAGCGTGCGCCCGTCGCGCAGCAGGGCGGCCTCGACCGACACGGGCTCGCCGGTGTGCAGGCGCGCGACGACGCGCCGCTTGGCCCGGGTGCCGCGCACGGCCGTGCGCCCGAGCGTGGCCTCGACGCTGCGGTCACCCGCGTCGGGATCGGCGCTCGGCGCCGAGACCGGCTCGGGCGCGGGCGCCGGGGCGGGCGCGGTCGGCGCCGGGGTGTCGGCCGGCGGCGTCCAGGCGGGGGTCGGCGACGGCGTCGGCGCCGGGTCGGGGTCGGGCGCGGGCGCGGGCGGCGCCAGCGCCGCCGGGTTGGTCTCCTCGCCCGGGTCGAGCTCGTACAGGCCCCACGGCGGGTTGGCGTTGATGACCCGGCCGCTCACGCAGGTCGCCCGGAAGCTCGCCATCCGCTTCGTCGGGTGCGACGCGGTGATCGTGTAGACGCCCTCGGGGACGTTGGGCCACACGACGCCGCCGTCGACCGACGAGCTCGTCCGCGAGGCGTCGGGGATCACGCTCTCGTTGAAGTAGACCGGCGCCCCCAGCGACGGCGACGCCGTGGCGGTCGCGCCCGCGATCCCGTGCGGGAGGATCGTGAGGAACTGGTCGAAGTCCGGGCCGCGGACGGCGCGGATGTTGAACGTCGACACGATCGCGCAGCCGATCGGGTCGGCGTCGGCGTCGAGCGCCTGGCCCAGGATCATGGCCAGGCCCACGCGCGTGGCGTAGTTGGGGATCTGGAAGTTCAGGTGCGCGATGTCGTCGCGGCGGACGTGCAGCGTCTGCAGGTAGATGCGGCGGTAGTCGGGGAGCAGCTCGGCCCACAGCGTCACGGTCGAGTCCGCCGGGACCTCGAGCACGTACGCGCCGTTCGCGCCGGCGGTCGTCGTGACGCCCGGCATCTCGGCGACGCCGATCGTGGCGCCGACGAGCCGCGTGAACGGGCTGTTGAACTTGTACGCGTTGCCGCGGATCTGCACGGTGTCGCCGGCGGCGAGCGCGCCGGGCGCGGCGACCAGCCCAGCGGCCACCGAGAGCGCGAGGGCAGCGGCTGCGCATGCGGCGGCCCGCCGCCTGCGCAGGGCGGATGACGACATCGACCTCTCCTTGTCGATCTGTGTGGATGAGCGGGCCGCCGTCCCCCATACGCCGACCTCGCGCGGCACGATACACACCTGTCTCGATCGAGACGAGCGTGAACCGAATGCCGTTCTACCGGCTCACGGCGCGGCGAGCTGCCTCTTCTGCACCTTGCCCAGCGCGTTGCGCGGCAGCGCGTCGACCCAGCGCACCACGCGCGGGCGCTTGTGGGGCGTCAGCAGGCGGGCGACGTGGTCGGCCAGCTCCTGGTCGGAGGGCCGCTGCGCCCCCTCGCGCGCGACGACCCAGGCCACGATCCGCTCGCCCAGGTCGGCGTCGGGCTCGCCGGTGACGGCGACCTCGGCGACGGCCGGGTGCTCGAGCAGCGCGTTCTCGATCTCGCCGGCGCCGATCTTGAAGCCGCCGCTCTTGATGAGGTCGGTCGCGCGGCGCCCGACGATGCGCACGTAGCCGTCCGGGTCGAGCGTGGCCAGGTCGCCGGTGTGGAACCAGCCGTCGGCGTCGACGGCCTCGGCGGTCGCGTCGGGGCGGTTGAGGTAGCCGAGGAAGAGGTTGGGGCCGCGGACGAGGATCTCGCCGATGCCGCTCGCGTCGCCGTCCTCGCGCGCCAGGCGCAGCTCGACGCCGGGCAGCGGCAGGCCGACCGTGCCGGGCCGGCGGTCGCCGTCGGCGCGCACCGAGGTGTTCATCAGCGTCTCGGTCATGCCGTAGCGCTCGACGACCCGCTGGCCGGTGAGGCGCTCGATGCGCTCGTGCTCGCTGGCGGGCAGCGCCGCCGAGCCGGAGACCAGCAGGCGCGCGCGGCCGAGCGCGCGGGCGATGCGCGGGTCGGCCTCGGCGGCGTCGGCCAGGCGGCGGTGCATCGTGGGGACCGCGAAGAGCATCGTCCCGCCGGCCTCGAGCGCGTCCGCGATCGCCTCGGGCGAGAAGCGGCCCACGTGGTGCGAGCGGCCGCCGCGGCGCAGCGGGCCGAGCGTGCCGATCACGAGGCCGTGGACGTGGAACAGCGGCAGCGCGTGCACGACGACGTCGTCGGCGGTCCACGCCCACGCGTCGGCGAGCGCGTCGAGGTTGGTCGCGATCGCGCGGCGCGGGAGCACCGCGCCCTTCGGCGGCCCGGTGGTCCCCGACGTGTACACGACGAACGCCGGGGCCTCCGGATCGGGCTCGGGCGGCAGCGCCACCGCCTCGCCGACCGGCTCGAGGTCGACGTCGGCCCGCGGGCGCCCGTCGAGCGTCGCCCCGAACACGAGCGCCGGGTCGCTGTCGGCCAGGATGTGGGCCAGCTCGCGCTCGCCGGCCTTCGGGTTCAGCGGCACGACGGCCGCGCCGGCGGCGAGGATCCCGACGACGGCGACGATCGTCTCGACCGACGGCTCGGCCCACACGCCCACGCGCTCCAGGCCGGCGACGCGCTCGGCCACGCCGCCGGCGGCGGCGCGGAGCTGGGCCCAGGTCAGCTCGCGGTCGGCGACGCGCAGGGCGACGGCGTCGGGCGGATCGGCGAGGAGCGGGAAGAGCATCCGCGGCAAGCTATCGCGCCGCGAGCTCGGTCAGCCGCGCGATCGTGGCGTCGATCTCCACGTCGGTCGTGCGCGGGTTGATCGTGCACAGGCGCAGCACCTCGCGGCCGCCCAGCGTCGTCGAGCTGGGCAGCGCGTAGCCGTCGGCGGCCGCGCGCGCGACCAGCCGCGCGGCGTCGGCGCGGTCGTGGGCGAACGTGACGATCGCGAGCTGGGCGGGCGTGACGACCTCCCACCCCGGCGTGGCGCGCAGCGCCGCCTCGGCGCGCTCGGCGAGCGCGATGCCGCGCGCGATCGCGGCGCGGATGGCCTCGACGCCGAACGCCTTGACCGTGAGCCACAGCTTCAGCGCGCGGGTGGCGCGGGTGAGCTGCAGCGAGCGGTCGCGCAGGCTCGGCTCCGGGTCGCCGGTCGTGTCGCGCAGGTACTCGGGCTCCATCGCGAACGCCGCCTCCAGCACGCCCGGCTCGCGCACGAGCAGGCACGCGCACTCGTACGGGGCGAACAGCCACTTGTGCGGGTCGATCGTCAGCGAGTCGGCGCGCTCCAGGCCGGCCATCAGCGCCCGGCCGGCCGGCGTCAGCGCGGCGGGGGCGCCGTACGCGCCGTCGACGTGCAGCCACAGGCCCTCGGCGGCGGCGACGTCGGCGATCGGCTCGATCGGATCGACCGCCCCGGTGTTCGTCGTCCCCGCGGTCGCGACGACCAGGAACGGGCGCAGGCCCGCGGCGCGGTCCCGCGCCACGGCGGCGGCGAGCGCGTCGGGCGGCAGGCGGAACGCGTCGTCGGTGTCGAGCAGGCGCACGCGGTCGCCGGCGAAGCCGAGCGCGCGCAGGCCGCGCGTGAGCGAGGCGTGCGTCTGGCGCGACGCGTAGACGACGGCGTCGGGGTCGTGCCCGCCGAGGCGGTGCAGGCGCGCGGCGGCGAACGCGGTCGTGCTGGACATCGACCCGCCGCTGAGGAACACGCCCTCGGTCCCGGCCGGCAGGCCGAGGAGCTCGACGAGCCAGTCGACGACGAGCAGCTCCAGCGCCGTCGGGCCCGAGGCGCCGGTCCACGAGGTCGCGATCGCGTTCATGCCCGCGGCCAGGGCGTCGGCCAGCGGGCCGACCGGGCTGCTGGGCGACGGCACGCGCGCGAAGTAGCGCGGATGGTCGCCGCGCTGCATGTGCGCGAGGACGACGTCGGCGGCCAGGTCGAGCGCGGCGTCGACGTCGCCGGGCCGGTCGGGCGGCGGCTCGCGCAGGCGCGCGTCGAGCGTCGCGCGGTCGGCGGTCCGCGACGGCGGTCGCTCGCGAAGGGTCTGCAGGGAGTCGACCCACAGGTCGACGACGCGGTGCCCGAGGCGGCGGATCTCCTCGGGCGGCAGGCTCAGCGGTTCCGGGTCCACCGCCGGGAGCATCTCAGCCCCCGGCGGTGGGCGGAAGTCTCGGCTAGATCGGGAGCAGCGGGCCGCGGAACGGCTCGGTGCCGTTCACGAGGCGGATCGACTGGCCGCCCTCGTCGTTGGCCCACGCGATCTCGTGCGCGAGGTCGCCGACACCGTTGGACAGCGCCAGCGGCGCGAGCGCCAGCGTCGACAGGACCCCGAGCGCGCGGCCCTGGCCGTCGAGGAACGCGCTGCCGGAGTCGCCGGGGATGCCCGGCGTCAGCGTGTAGACGCTGTGGTTCCAGCCGTTGGCGCTCGTGCCCAGGCTGAAGCCCTCCTTCGGGCTGAGCTGCGTGATCCCGCCGCGCAGCGACGAGTTGCCGTACGACAGCACCTTGGCGCCGGTCGACGTCCCCGAGGTGCTCAGCCCGACCGGGCCGCCCCAGAACGGGATCGACGGGTTGACGAGCTCGACGTCGGCGGGGTCGATCCGCACGAGCGCGAAGTCGTTGTACGCGCACGCGTCGGGGTCGGTCTCGCCGGCCTCCTGCATGGCCAGCCACGAGTTGTAGACCATGACCCCGGGCCGCGTGGCGCCCTCGATCTCCACGCGCGTGCCCAGCGGCAGCGACGCCGACGTGCAGCCGTCGGTCTCGGTCGCCTCGCCCGTCGACGAGCAGTGCGCGGCCTGCCCGATGTACGTGCTCGAGCCGTCCTCGAAGATGAAGTTCGCGGTGCACTGCCCGCTGCCCTCGGTGTTCGTCTGGACGCCCGGGTGGATCGGCGCGCTGTCGGCGGGCGCCCATCCGAGGGCGGGCCCGGCGCTCGCCGCGAGCGCCGTCGCGGCGGCGGTCGCGGCCAGCGCGACCCTGGTGCGCAGCTTCACGTGTTCCTCCTCCTGCCGTGGTGGTTGCGTGACCGCTCCAACGACGGCCGCGAGAGGAACTTGCGGGCGCCGGCGCGATCAGGCGGCGACGGGCGCCGCGGCGGGGACGATCGCGATCGCGTTCCCCGACGGATCCGTGAGCGTGCGCGGCTCGCCGGGAGCGCCGACGACGGTCATGTGGCGCATGCCGGCGACGCCGCTGCCCGGCGGCGGCGCCGCGGGGACGCCGGCCCCGCGCCACGTGTTGAGGCCGAGGTGGTGGTGGTAGCCGTTCCACGACAGGAACGCGGCGCCCGGATAGCGGGTCATCTCGTCCATGCCCAGCTCGCGCGCGTAGAAGCCGACGGCGGCCTCCAGGTCGGAGACGTGCAGGTGGACGTGCCCGACGCGCAGGCCGGCGCCGGCGCGCGGCCGCGGCGCGTCGGCGGAGACGAGGCCGAGCAGCGCCTCGAGGTCGAGCGCGTGCGTGTACATCCCGACGCGCTCGCCGGGGCCGGGGGCGGGCCAGCGGTCGCGCGGGCGGTCGGCGTAGAGCTCGAGCCCGTTGCCGTCGGGGTCGGGCAGGTAAATCGCCTCGGAGACGCCGTGGTCGGAGGCGCCCTGGATCGGCGTGCGCGTGACGGCCAGGCGCTGGAGCGCGCGGGCCAGCTCCTCGCGCGAGGGGTGCAGCAGCGCGACGTGGTAGAGGCCGGCGTGGCGGCCGGCCGGGCGCGCGCCCGGCTCCTCGACGAGGACGAGCACGTCCTCCTCGCCGGCGCCCAGCACGGCGCTGCGGTCGTCGCGACGGTGCACCGAGAGACCGATGGCGTCCTGGTAGAAGCCGACCGAGCGGTCCAGGTGCGAGACGGTGAGGTGGACGGCTCCGAGTTCCATGACGTCCATCATAGCACTAACCGGACCGCAGTCCGGTCTTGATCGCCGGCGGAGTCGGTGCTACGGTGGCCGGGTCATGATCATTCGCTGACGACGTTTCACGCTGCACGCCCAGCGCCCGCCGCACCCCGGCGCGGCCCGCGTGCACCGGCCGTCCGCGAACCATGACGCCTCGCCGTCCTCGCACCCGCCGTGCGAGCGCGGGCGGCCTCCCGTCCGACCCACGTCCGAAGGAGGCCCCTATGCACCGCCGTCCACCCGCCATGAACCGGCGCGCGGCCCTGCGCCCCGCGCCTCGCATCGCGCGCCCCATCCCGCGCAAGCTGCCGCCCCAGCACCGGGGCGGCAAGGGCCGCTGAACCCGGCGGCGCCGCCGGAGCTCGAGCTCCGGCGGCGCCGCTCAGGCGACGAGCGGCAGCGAGCGCAGCGCGTACCGGCCCCGGATCGCGCGGCCGCGGACCGGGTCCTCGAGCTCGTACGAGAACGCGGCCGCGGGCCGGATGCCGCCGATCGCGGGCACCGTCCCGCAGAACATCAGCGTCCCGTCGACCAGCGGCGGCTGCGCCAGGCCCGCGAGCTCCTCGGCCGACAGGAGCGCGTCGAGCGACCCCTCCTGGTAGAGCACGCCGTCGTCGATCCACGAGCGCAGGACGAGCCGGTCCCAGTGCTCGCGGACCTCGTCGAAGGGCCACAGCTCCGCCCGGCGGGCCTTGAGGAACGCGCGCACCTCGGCACGGTGGTCCATGACGGGAAACCGTACGTCGTCTGACATCCGGATTCCGCAGTTCGGCCACCCGCACGACGGCCGCGGCCCGCGCGAGCGCGCTCAGCGGGCCGGCGTCGCGGCGTGCGCGCGCTCCGCGAACTCGGCGAGCTCGCGGTTGAAGTCGTGAGGCGCCTCGAGGAACGGCATGTGCCCGACGCTGTCGTACACGCGGACGTCGGCGTGGGGGACGCAGTTCTTGATGTGGTGCGCCGCCGCGAGGCGCGTCACGCGGTCGTCCGCGCCCTGGGTCACCTGGACCGGCACGGTGAGCGTGCGCAGCAGGTTGCTGTTGTCGCTCGTGCCGCGCATCGCCATCTCGCGACGCACCTGCGGCGGGACGATGATGTTGAACGCCAGCAGCGTCTCGAGCTCCTCGGCCGGCAGCTCCCGCGCCGCGCAGGCGCGCACGAAGCCGCGCATCGCCTCGATCGCGGTCGGCAGGTCGCTCGAGGTCGCGTCGGCGAAGTACGTCTCGAAGCCCTCGCCGGCGAGCGCGCGCTCCTTCTCGGTGTTGCCCATCATCACGGCCCAGCAGACGAAGTTCACGCCGGCGACGCGCTCCTCGCCGTAGGCGCGGATGAAGTCGCAGGCGACGTAGCCGCCGAACGACCAGCCCACGAGCACCGGCCGGCCCAGGTCGCGCTGCGTGATGATCGCGTCGACGTCGTCGGCCCACGGCTTCGCCCGGTTGTAGGCGGCCGGGTCGGTCGGCCAGTCCGACATGCCGTGGCCGCGCAGGTCGTAGGCGACGAGCCGGAAGCGGTCCGCCAGCTCGCTCTCCATCTGGCGCATCCAGCTCTGCCACGACTGCGACCAGCCGTGGATGAACAGGATCGCCGGCGCGTCGGGCGGGCCGGACTCCCGGACGTGGAGGAGCACCCCGTCGGGTGCGATCACTTCGGCCGTCTGCATCCTGACCCCCTTGTGCGTGCTCATGTCCCGACCTCCGCGGGCGCGGGATCGGCGCCCCGAGGACGATCGCTGATGACCCCCGCCGCGCGCAGGCCGGCCAGCGCCCCGTCGTGGAGTCCGACCCGCTCGCGCAGCACCTGCTCGGTGTCCTGGCCGAAGCATGGCGCCGGCGTGCGGATCGCCAGGTCCCAGCCCTCGACGTGCAGCGGCAGCCCCTGCTGCGTGCGGCTCCCGACGGCCGGGTGCTTGACCCGCTGCAGCAGGCCGCGCTCGGCCAGGAACGCGCTGGACGCCACGTCGCGGGCGTTGGCGACCGGCGCCGCCGGGACGCCCGCGGCCTGCAGCTCGGCCGCGAGCTCGTGCTTGTCGCGGTCGCGCGTGCGCCGCGCGATGTCGGCGTTCAGCGCCTGCTCGCGGCGCTTGCGCTCGGCGAGGCCGGTGCCGGCCCAGCCGTCGAGCCCGAGGACCTCGCAGAGCGCCCCGAACTCCGCGTCGCTGCTCGCGGCGATCGCCACCCACTCGTCGTCGCCCCGCGCGGGGAAGGCGTCGTGCGGCGCCGCGTCGTCGACGTGGTTGCCGTCGGGCTCGGTGTCGCGTCCGGTGGCGATCGCGTGGACGATCTGCTCGCCGATCCAGTACATGGCCGCCTCGCGCTGGGCCAGCTCGACGCGCTGGCCGACGCCCGTCGCCTCCCGCGCCGCCAGCGCCGTGAGGACCGCGGCCGCCGAGTTGAAGCCGCCGATCGGATCGAGGTACGCGGGCCCGGTGGTGGTCGGGCGGCCGTCGCCGTAGCCGATGCGTGCGCCCATGCCGCACATCAGCTCCATGCTCGGGCCGAGCGCGACCCAGGCCCCCATCGGCCCGCCGTCGCCGTACGCGGGCATCTCGACGACGATCAGGCGCGGGTTGAGCTCCCGCAGGCGCTCCGAGCCGAGCCCCATCCGGTCCAGCGTGCCGGCGCTGAAGTTCGCGATCAGCACGTCGGCCTGGAGGGCGAGGTGCACGGCCAGTGTGCGGCCCGCCTCAGTCTTGAGGTCGAGCGTGATCCCGCGCTTGTCGTGGTTCTGCGTGTTGAACTGGAAGCAGCGGTCGTAGGGCCGCTCGCCCGGCTCCAAGTCCGGGTAGCGGGAGGGAAGCCCGCCGCGGACCGGCCCGCGCCAGTCGTCGATGCGGCCAGGGCCCTCGACCTTCAGCACGTCGGCCCCGAGGGCGGCGAGGATCCGCGTGGCCATCGGCCCCGACCAAGCGGTCGTGAGGTCCAGGACCGTGATGCCCGCCAGCGGCAGGCCGTCGCCGCCGGGTCCGGCGGCGCGGCGCCGGGCCGAGATCCACGGCTGCTGCGGCGCGGGCGCGCCCGGCGCGGGGCCGCGATCGCGCTGCGGCGTGTCGGAGAAGCCGAACATCGGGCCGAGCCGGGGGAGCTCGCCGTCGCGGCAGCGGTCCCACCAGCCGCGGAAGCGCAGCTGCGGGTCGTCGGCCAGCTCCAGCGGCGTGATGGCCTTCGCGACCACGACCTTCTCGCGCTGGCCAGCCTCGAGCACCTGGTCGACCGGCCGGTCGCGCAGGTCGTGCTCGAGCGCGGCCACGAACGCGTCCCAGTTGCGCAGCCGGTCGTGCTCGGTGGCGAAGCGCGGGTCGTCGACGAGGTCGTCGAGCCCCAGCGCCGCGCACGACTGCCGCCAGCGGTGGTCGTAGATGAAGACGGCCACCCAGCCGTCCGCGCAGCGGACGATCGCCCGCGGGGTCGTGCGCGCGTCGCGGCCCTCGATCGTGCCGTTGTAGGCGTACTGCGTGGCGCGGCAGAAGCTCATCGACGCCGCGACCTCGGCGACGCTCACGTCGACGCGCCGACGGGGGCCGCCGGCCAGCAGCACGGCGACGCACTGCAGGTAGGCGATCGCGCCGGCGGCGTAGGACGCGCGATGGCCGACGCCGTACAACGGCTCGCGGTCCGGCCGGCCGTTCTCGAACATCGTGCCCGCCAGCGCCTGATGGACGAGCTCGCCGCCCGACCAGCCCGCCAGGACGCCGGAGCGCCCGAAGCCGGTCACGTCGCAGACCACCCGCGGCCCGCCCTCGGCCGGCAGCAGCGGCGTGATCGTGTCGGCGGGATCGACGAGCACGACGTCCGCGTCCGCGGCCAGGGCGCGCACGACGTCGTCGGTCGGCCCGCCGGCGACGGCGCGTTTGCCCAGGTTCAGGTGCCAGAACAGGCAGGACCAGCGCTCGCCGCCGACCTCGGCGAACGGACCGCGCCGACGCAGCGCGCTGCCGCCCGGGGGCTCGGCGAGCACCACGTCGGCGCCGTTGTCGGCGAAGAGCCGCGCCGCGAACTGCCCCGCGACGCTCTCGGACAGGTCC
>DATMSA010000135.1:0-7611 GCA_035565675.1 Capillimicrobium sp.
CATCCCGCCCGAGGAGGCGGTGCCGCCCGTCGACGGCTCCGCCGACGTGCCGCCACCGGTCGAGCCGCCGCCCGCGGAGCCGCCGATCATCGACCCCGCGCCGCCGGTCGCGCCGCCGCCCGCGGCGCCGCCGATCACGCCGCCGGCCACGCCGCCCGCGGCCGAGGATCCGGCCGGCGGGGACCGGGGCTCCGGCACGAGCGGCAAGGACCGCCCCAAGCCGGTCACCCGCGCCCCGCTCGTGCCCGTCGAGCTGGACCCGGCGACCACGCCCGCGCTGAGCTTCAACCCGCTGCCGCCCGGCGCGACGCCGCCGGCCGACGGCTCCCCGGCGCCGCGCGTGCACGCCGACACCGACTTCACCGGCGAGCCGAAGATGGCGTTCGACGGCGACCCGAACACGAGCTGGTCGGTCACGCTGTCGACCCCGGAGCTGGTCGCCGAGCCGCAGGCCGGGCTCCTCATCGATCTCGGCACGGCGCAGAAGCTGCGCCGCCTGAAGGTCACGCCCACCACGCCGGGCACCACGATCGAGGTCTACGGCGCGACCGGCGAGACCCCGCCGGAGTCGCTCGGCGACAAGGGCTGGAAGGTGCTGGCCACCCAGCTCGACGTCGACGGGCCCACGCGCATCACGCTCGGCGAGGACGGCGTCGGGACGAAGAAGGTCCGCTGGGTCCTCGTCTACTTCGCCGACGGCCCCGACGACGGCGTCTCGACGTCGGTCGGCATCAGCGAGCTCGAGCTGTTCGGCTGACTCAGGCGTCGGCGACGCGGACCGCGTGCGCCTTCGCCCCGGGCTCGAGGAAGCGGGCCAGCGCCTCGCCCTCGCGCTCCAGCGCCCGCCGGTCGGCCGCGCGCAGGCGCCCCAGCGGCGCGAGGACGACGGCCGCCTCGCCGCGGCGGCGCTCCAGCGTCCACGTGCCCGCGACCGTCCCGTCGACCAGGAAGGTCGCGCGCACCCGCAGGTTGCGGGTGACCACGGCCGGCCGGTGCTCGTCGGCGATCACGCGCGTGCGGTCGCGATGGGACAGCAGCAGGTTGTCGAACTCCGGCAGGAACCGCACGGGCGCCGGCGCGTCGGCGCCCGGCCGCGGTGCGCCCGGCAGGTCGAACAGCTCCCGCCGCCCGCGCTCGGGCCGGAACACGGCGAGCTCGTCGCGCATCCCCTCCACGACCGGGCCGAGGTCGCGCAGCGCCGACCACGCCTGCACGTCGGCGACGGTCGCGGGACCGAACGCGGCGAGGTGGCGGCGGACCAGCTCCCGCCGGCCGTCCGGCGCCGCCGTCCCCGACCAGGCGTCGCCGAGCCAGCCGTCGGCCAGGGCGAACCGGGCGATCGACGGGAACGCCCAGGTGGCGTCGGTCGGCTCCATCACGAGCGGTACGTGCATGCGCACCGCGAAGCCGAGCGCGCGCTCGTCGACGCCGGGGAACGCCGCGGCGAGGCGCTCGCGGAGCTGCGCGAACGTCCGCGGCTGGTCGGCCAGCAGCGTCCGCGCGTGCGCGCAGACGGCGTCGACATCGAGGCCGGCGGCGCGGTCGCCGAGCAGGCCGAGGCCCTCGCCGAGCATGGGCTGCAGCAGCGGTCGCCACGCCGCGTAGTCGGCGGCCGTGTGCAGGTGCAGCGTGCCGCGCAGCGTCGTGCCGCGCACGATCGAGCGCCGGACGGCCAGCGCCTCGCGCAGCTCGCCGGCGTCGAAGCCCTCCAGCCGCGTCCACAGCCCGACGAACGGGTGGCGCGGCTCCTGCGCCTGCATCCCGGCCAGCCGGGCGACCGCGTCCTCGGCGGTCGTGCGCTCGCGCGCCAGCAGCATCTGGCGCGCGAGCGTCGCCCGGTTCAGGTCACGGGCGGTGAGGACCGGCGTCCCTACGGGACGAACTCCGGGCCCTTGTCCGTGTAGCGCTCGCGGAACGCGCGCAGCGCGTCGATCGCCTCGTCGGTCAGCTCCGCGCACGTGATCGCGTGATCCCACGCGGTCGCGGCGACCGCCGCCTCCATGCCCGTGTTGTTCTCGAACACGAGCATGTGGTAGCCGCTGCCGAAGCCGCCGAGCTCCTCGTTGTACAGCGCCTCGAGCGTGCCGATCGTCTCCGGCGACGCGCCCGGCGCGTACTGGAACAGGATGCGCCCGTGCTCGAGGGAGTGGACGTAGTTCTCCTTCGCCGGCGAGTTGCCCGGGTCGTAGATCCCGTCCGCGGCGGGCGTCGGGTTGTGGTTGCCCGACGTCGGCGGGTTGGCCTCGTACTCGACGACCTCGTCGACGTGGGTGGCGCCCTCGTTGGGCGGGTCGACGAGCGTGCAGCCGGCGGCCTCCGCGGCCTCCTCGAGGTTCTCGATGCGGCGCTCGGGCAGCGCGACGGCGTTGGCGGCGACCGTCGACGCGTCGCCTTCGGCGGCGTTCATCGACCCGTCGTCGTCCCCGCCCGACGTGATCAGCACGATCGCGACGACGACGACGACCAGCGCGACGACGACGCCGCCGACGATCTGCAGCCGCCGGGTCCGCGCCGCGGACGCCTGCGCCTGGGCCTCCTGCTCCTGGCGCTCGCGCCGGCGCCGCTCCTTCTCTTCCTGGCGACTTGACATGGGCCGGTGAATCTAGCGGGCGCCCGCCCGCGCCGCTGCCGGTCGGCGCCGCTCAGCCGGCGGCGATCGCCGCCGCCGTGCGCCGCGCGAGCGCCATCACCGTCGCCATCGGGTTCGTCCCGGTCGCGGTCGGGAAGGCGCCGGCGTCGCCGATCCACACGCCCGGCGTGTCGTGGAGCTGCCCCCACGGGTCGGCGACGCTCGTCGCCGGGTCGGTGCCCATCCGCGCCGAGCCCATCTGGTGCAGCGCGAAGATCGGGTGCTCGAACGGCGTCAGCGGGCCGTCGTGGACGCGCCGGGCGTAGGTCTCCAGCGGCTCGCCGCTGTCGCGCCGCCAGCGCAGCGGCCGGCGGTGGAAGCTGAGGATCTCGCGCGCGCCGGCGGCCGCGTGCAGCCGCGCGAGCTCCGCCAGGCCCTGCCGGAAGTGGCGCACGTCGAGCTCGTCGGTCAGGTCGTAGTGGTGGACGGCCTCGCCGGCCGCGTCGATCGTCACGCGCCCGTGCCCGCGGTCGCGCAGCAGCAGCACGAACGCCGCCAGGTGCGCGCCGCGCGCCATGTCGTCCTTGTGCTGGCGCCCGCTCTCCCACGGCAGGGCGGAGCCGGTGAGGCCGGGCGACGCGTGCGACGTCTCCACGAGGAAGCCGTAGCCGTCCTCGAGGTCGGCCCACTGCGCCGACAGCGCGGACTGCGGCGGCCCCCACCAGCCGCGCTGCGGCTCGTCGTAGAAGCCGCCGAGCACGGTGGCCGGGTGCAGGCGCAGGTACGCGCCGGCGGCGGGGCCGCCGATGCCCGAGCGCAGCAGCAGCGCCGGGGTCTCCAGCGCGCCGGCGGCGCACACGACCACCGGCGCGCGCACCACCACCCGCGCGACCGGCCGGCCGGCCTCGTCGACGGCCACGCCCTCCACGCCGGCGGCCCGTCCCCGCTCGACGAGGATCCGCTCCACGCGGCAGCCGGCGACGATGCGCGCCCCGCGATCGGCGGCGTCCTGCAGGTAGGTCCTCAGCGTCCCCTGCTTGGCCCCGGACTGGTCGCCGAAGCCCATGTAGCCGGCGGTCTCGGGCGAGTAGGCGCCGGGGTCGCTGTTGCGCACGATCGGCTGCCACCCGAGCCCGCGCGCCTCGCACGCCTCGCGCAGGCGCTCGTTGGGGCCGTTGCGGTCCGAGCAGCGCAGGTTCGCGCTCGTGCGCGCGAAGACCGCGTCGAGGTGGACGTCGAAGTCGCGCCCGGCCAGGCCCTCCAGGCCGAAGTCGCGTTCCCACTCCTCGCGCACCCAGGCCGGCGTGCGCAGCATGTTGGTCCAGTTGACCGTGGTGCCGCCGCCCAGGTTGGCGCCCGCCATCAGCGCGATCGACCCGCTCGCGGTCTGCGTCACCCCGCCCCGGCGGTACAGGTGCCGGTACGCCCACAGCTCGAGCTGGTTGAAGTCGGCCTCGTTGTAGTAGCCGCCGGCCTCGAGCACGACGACCTCGCGCCCGGCCGCGGTCAGCTCGCCGGCCACCACGCCGCCGCCCGCCCCGGAGCCGACGACCACCGCCTCGGCGGTCAGCTCGAGCAGGTCGCCCTGCGGGCGCGTGAGCTCGATGCGCTTGGGCGCCTCCTGCGGGGACGGCGGCGCCGAGCGCGGTCCCGGATACCCGATCGCCGGCCAGTTCGGGTTGCGGCCGGCCTCGTCGGGCAGCCCGTAGAACAGCAGGTGCGTCAGCCCGCGCAGGGTCGACAGCCCGGCCAGCGCGCCGGGGTCGGCGTCCATCAGCCCGTGCACCAGCGCCTCGCGCCCCTCCTGCGGCAGGGCGGCGAGGTCGTGGGCGGCGAGCGCGTCGAGCAGGCCGCGCACGCCGGCGAGCTGCTCCTCGCCGGCGGTCTCGGCCAGCGTCTGCTCGATCGCGTCGGGGATGCCGAGGTCCGAGGCGCGGCGGGCGTACAGCCCGTGCGGATCGTCGGGCGCGTCGAGCGCGGGCGCGAACGTGTCGCACAGGGCGGCGAGCGCCGCGCGCTGGATCTCCGACAGGACGACGGTCACGGCCATGAGGCTCTCCTCCCCTGGATGTCCTTCCGACCCGTGGGCGATGCTACGCCCGTGCGCCGATCCCCGCTGCCGTTGCCCATCGCGGCCGTCCTGGCCGTCCTCGCCCTCGTCGCCGCGCCGGCCGTCGCGCCGGCGTCCGAGCGCTCGACCGCCCGCCATCTCCAGGAGATCCGCCACGACGCCGCCGCGCTGCGCGACTTCCTGTGGGACATGCCCAAGGGGGCGGACCTGCACAACCACCTGTCGGGCGCGGTGTACGCCGAGTCGATGGTCCGCTGGGGCGCCGAGGACGGCGTCTGCGTGTCGGTCGCGACGTGGGTCGCCGACGCCGGTCCGTGCGACGAGGGCGAGCGGCCGCTGAGCGACGCGCTGTCCGACAACGAGCTCTACAACAGCATCCTGCGCGCCTGGTCGATGAAGGGCTTCCAGGACGGGCTCGTGTCCGGCCACGACCACTTCTTCGCGACGTTCGACCGCTTCGGCGGCGCCAACACGCTGCGCGGCGGCGACATGCTCGCCGAGGTCACGCAGCGCGCGGCCGCGCAGAACGAGCAGTACCTGGAGACGATGGTCACGCCCGCGTTCGGCGCGGTGTCGCGGCTGGCCGCGCAGGTCGGCTGGACCGACGACCTCGCCGTCCAGCACCAGCGCCTGCTCGACGCCGGCATCCGCGGCCTCGTCCCGCAGGGCAGCGCGCTGCTGGACGCGATGATCGCCCGCCAGCGCCAGCTCCTGGGCTGCGACACGCCGGCGCCGGACGCCGCCTGCTCGATGCCGGTCCGCTTCCAGGTCCAGGGCCTGCGCGGGTTCCCGCCCAACGTCGTGTTCGCCCAGATGGTCCTCGGGTTCGAGCTGATGGCGGCCGACCCGCGCTGGGTCGCGTTCAACCTCGTCCAGCCCGAGGACGGGCCGATCGCGCTGCGCGACTACCGGGCGCAGATGCGCATGCTGCGGTTCCTGCGCGAGCGCTACGACGCCGGCCACCTGACGCTGCACGCCGGCGAGCTGGTGCCCGAGCTGGCCACGCCGGCCGACCTGCGCTTCCACATCCGCGAGGCCGTCGAGGTCGCCGGCGCCGAGCGCATCGGCCACGGCGTGGACGTCACCTACGAGCGCGACCCGTACGGGCTGCTGCGCACGATGGCCAGGCGCGGGATCCTCGTGGAGGCGCCGCTGACCTCCAACCGCCAGATCCTGCGCGTGAGCGGCAGGCGCCACCCGATCCGCCTGTACGTGCGGTCCGGGGTGCCCGTGGCGCTGGCCACCGACGACGAGGGCGTGTCGCGCACCGACCTGACCGAGCAGTTCGAGCAGGCGGTGACCGACCACGGCTTCGGGTACCGCGCGCTGAAGCGCTTCGCGCGCGACTCCCTCCTGCACGGGTTCCTGCCCGATGCGGAGAAAGCCGCCGCCCTGCGGGCCCAGCGGGCGGCCTTCGCGCGCTTCGAGCGCCGCTTCTGACCGGCGCCCGGCGGTCGCCCGGCCGCTAAGGTGACGCCCCCGTCATCGCAGGGGTCACCGCAGGAGGAGAACGATGGCCAAGCAACCCAGGATCCTCGCCGGCCAGGTCGCCGCGATCACCGGCGGCGCGCGCGGCATCGGCCGCGCGATGGCCTACGCCTTCGTGCGCCAGGGGATGCGGGTCGCGATCGGCGACCTCGACGTCGAGGCCGCCCGGCGCACCGCCGACGAGATCGGCGCCGGCACCGTCGCGCTGCCGCTCGACGTGACCGACCGCGCCTCGGTCGACCGATTCGTCGCCGACGTCGAGGCCGCGCACGGCCCGGTCGACGTGCTCGTCAACAACGCCGGGATCATGTCCCTGGCGCGCCTGGTCGACGAGAGCGACGAGGCGGCCCGCCGCATGGTCGACATCAACCTTCACGGCGTCCTGCACGGCATGAAGGCGGTGCTGCCGGGCATGATCGCCCGCAACCGCGGCCACATCGTCAACGTCGCCTCGCAGGCCGGCAAGGTCGGGTTCCCCGGCGGCGCCACGTACTCGGCCACGAAGTTCGCGGTCGTCGGGCTCACCGAGGCGGCGCGCGGGGAGCTGCGCCTGATGGGCGCCGACGGCGTGTCGCTCAGCGTCGTCATGCCGGCGATCGTCGCGACCGAGCTCGGCGGCGGCCTCAGCAAGCCGGTCGGCCAGAAGGAGCTGCGGCCCGAGGACGTCGCCGACGCGACCGTCGAGGCGCTGCGCACCGGCCGCTTCGAGGTGTGGATCCCCAACGAGAACAAGGCGCTGTTCACGGCGACGTCGATCGTGCCGCGCCGCGCCCGCGAGGGGCTGGCCCGGGCGCTGCGGACCGACCGGCCGCTGTGGGACGTCGACACCGAAGGCCGCCGGGCCTACGAGCTGCGCGCGGCGCGGTCGGAGCCGGCGCTGACGTCGGCGCCCGACGCGTCGGCGCTGCCCGCGGGCGACCGCGAGCGCGAGACGGCCTCGTAGCGGCGGCTCAGCGCGGCGGCGCGTCCCCGGTCAGGAACGGGTCCAGCAGGCCCGGCGTCGTCGCGCGGGCGAGCCGCAGCGCCTCGGCCTCGTCGACGTCCAGCGCGGTGTAGCGCTGGCGGCCGGCGGCGGTCGTGGCCGTCAGCGTCGCGAGCCCGAGCCGCCGCTGGAAGTACGAGCGGCGCACGTTCCAGCCGATGACGCCGTCGGCCGCGAGCATCGCGCGGCGGCGCAGCAGCGAGCCGCTGCGCACGACCAGCCACGGCCCGATTCGCGCGTGGCCGAGGCTGCGGTGGCGGTCGGCGGCCAGCAGCGCCGCGGCCGGCAGGAGCGCGAGCGCGGCGATCCACGGCCAGGCCGGCCAGCCGCCCAGCAGGTCGGCGGCGAGCAGCGCGACGGCCACCACCGCGACCGACCCCAGCGCGCGGGTGTAGCGCCGCTGCCGCGCGGCCGGGCCGTGCGGCATCAGCGGCGCGGTGGCCGCGGCGGGGTCGTCGAGCACGAGGCCGGCGACGCGCTCGGCCTCGGCCCGCGGGGCGG
>DATMSA010000136.1:0-3124 GCA_035565675.1 Capillimicrobium sp.
CCTGCCGATCGCGCTCGAGGCGCTCGACAGCGGCCGGCTGGGGATCGCCGCGGTCGCCGTCGGCGTCGCGCAGGCCGCGCTCGACCACGCGGTCGCCTACGCGCGCGAGCGCCGCACGTTCGGGCGGGCGATCATCGACCACCAGGGCCTCGGCTTCCTGCTCGCCGACATGGCCGCCGCCGTCGCCTCGGCGCGCGGCGTGCTGCTCGACGCCGCGCGGCGGCGCGACCGCGGGCTGCCGTTCGGGCGCCAGGCCTCGATCGCCAAGCTCGTCGCGACCGACGCCGCGATGCGCGTCACCACCGACGCGGTGCAGGTGCTCGGCGGGGTCGGCTACACGCGCGAGCTGCCGGTCGAGCGGCTCATGCGCGAGGCCAAGGTCATGCAGATCTTCGAGGGGACCAACCAGATCCAGCGGCTCGTGATCGCCCGCCACCTCGCCCGCGAGGCGGCGTGAGCGGGGCCGGGCGCCGCACGGTCGTCCTGGGGGCGGCGCGCACCCCGATCGGCCGCCTCGGCGGCGGGCTTGCGAGCGTGCCCGCGCCGAAGCTGGGGGCGGTGGCGATCGCCGGCGCGCTGGACCGCGCGGGCGTGGCCGCCGGCGCGGTCGACCACGTCGTCGTCGGCACGGTCGTGCAGGCCGGGCAGGGCGCGGTCCCCTCGCGCCAGGCGCAGCTCGCCGCCGGCATCCCGCGCGAGGTGTCGTCGGAGACGGTCAACAAGGCGTGCGCGTCGGGCCTGCGCGCGGCCGCGATCGGCGACCAGGCGATCCGGGGCGGCGACGCCGACGTCGTGGTGGCCGCCGGGATGGAGTCGATGTCGCGCGCGCCGCACCTGCTGCCCGGTGGCCGCTTCGGCCTGCGCATGGGCGACGCCGCGGTGCTCGACGCGCTCCAGCGCGACGCGCTGCGCAGCCCGTGGAGCGGGCGGCTCATGTACGAGGAGGCGACCGCGGTCGCCGACGACCTGGGGCTGGAGCGGGCGCGGCTCGACGCGTGGGCGCTGCGCTCCCACGAGCGCGCGATCGCCGCCGCCGACGCCGGCCGGACGGCGCAGGAGATCGTCCCGGTCACCGTCCGCGCCCGCCGCGGCGACGCGGTCGTCGAGCAGGACGAGGCGCCGCGCCGCGACACGAGCCTCGACGCGCTGGCCGCGCTGCCGGGCCTGGCCGGACCCGGCGGCTCGCACACGGCCGGCAACGCGCCCGGGGTCAACGACGGCGCCGCCGCGCTCGTGCTCGCCGGCGAGGACTGGGCCCGCGCCCGCGGCCACGAGCCGCTGGCGACCGTCGTCGGCCACGCGCAGTCGGCCGGCGACCCCGCCGTCATCGCCACCGCCCCCGCCGAGGCGGCGGCGCGGGCGCTCGCGCGCGCCGGGATCGCGGCCGCCGACGTCGACCTGTGGGAGATCAACGAGGCGTTCGCGTCGGTGGCCGTCCACTCGATCGACGCGCTCGGGATCGACCCCGAGCGCGTCAACGTCAACGGCGGCGCGGTCGCGCTCGGCCATCCGGTCGGCGCCTCCGGCGCGCGCATCCTCGGCGCGCTGGTGGCGGAGCTGCGCCGGCGGGGCGGCGGCCTCGGCGTCGCCGCGATCTGCTCGGCCGGCGGCCAGGGCGACGCGCTGATCGTGCGCGTCTGACGCGGCGCGCATCCCGGCGGGATGCGCGCCCTCGTCGACGGGCTCTAACCCTTCGCGGCGGCGAAGCGCTCGGCGACCTTGTCCCAGGCCACCACGTTCCACCACGCCTTCAGGTACTCAGGCCGGCGGTTCTGGTACTTCAGGTAGTAGGCGTGCTCCCAGACGTCGTTGCCCAGCAGCGGCGTCTTGCCCTGGCTGAGCGGGTTGTCCTGGTTGGCGGTGCTGGTGACCGCGAGCTTGCCGCCGTCGAGCACGAGCCACGCCCAGCCGGAGCCGAACTGGTTGGCGCCGGCAGCCTCGAACTGCTCCTTGAACGCGTCGAACGAGCCGAAGGCCTCGTCGATCGCGGCGGCCAGGTCGCCGGACGGGGCGCCGCCGCCGTTGGGGCTCATGTGCTCCCAGAACAGCGAGTGGTTGTAGTGGCCGCCGCCGTTGTTGCGCACGGCGGTGCGCTTGTCCTCGGGGATCGCGTCGAGGTTGCGGATCACGTCCTCGATCGGCTTGTCGGCGTGCTCGGTGCCCTCGAGCGCCGCGTTGACCTTGTCGACGTACGCCTGATGGTGCTTGTCGTGATGCAGGCGCATGGTCTGCTCGTCGATGTGCGGCTCGAGCGCGTCGTACGCGTACGGCAGGTCCGGGACGGAGTAGGCCATCGATGCTCCCTTCGGTGAACTGGTTTTCGCAAGCTATCACTTGCTTATCCTTGGACGGTGGACTCCGTGCTCCCCCAGCTCCCACCCGCCCGCCGGGCGATCCTCGTGGCGCTGCGCAAGCGCGGCGAGGCGCGCGCCGACGAGCTCGCGCACGTGCTCGGCGTGACCGCGAGCGCGGCGCGCCAGCAGCTCGCGCCGCTCGCGGCCGCCGGCCTGCTCGAGCACCGCGACGAGCGCCGCGGGCCCGGCCGCCCGCGCCGCGTCTACCGGCTCGCGCCGGCCGCCGACGCGCTGTTCCCGAAGGCCTACGGGGAGCTGACGAGCGAGCTGCTCGACCACGTCGGCGCCGAGGATCCGGCCCTGCTGGAGCGGGCGTTCGACGCGCGACGGCGCACGCGGGTCGCCCAGGCGCAGGCGCGCCTCGCCGGGCTGCACAGCTTCTAGGCGCGCGTCCGCGAGCTCGCCGCGATCCTCGACGAGGCCGGCTACCTGGCCGACGTGCAGCCGCTCGAGGACGGCGGCTACCGCCTCGTCGAGCACAACTGCGCGATCATCGCCGTGGCCCGCCGCCACCACCACGCCTGCACGACCGAGCTGAGCTTCCTGCGCGAGGTGCTGCCCGGCGCCGACGTCCGGCGAGTCGCGCACATCGTCAGCGGCTCGCCGGCGTGCGTGTACGAGGTGCGCCCGGCGGCCTGAGCGGGCCTACGGAAGCGGCGTGATCTCCAGGCGGATGTCGCTGAACGTCGCCGTCCCGCCGCCGCCTCCGCAGCCGCACGGGTCCACCGCGTAGCGCAGCTCGAACGTGTGCGGGCCCGGCGTCGTGCGGA
>DATMSA010000137.1:0-49040 GCA_035565675.1 Capillimicrobium sp.
CGGCGAGATCGCCGGCGGCGCCCCCACGCCCGGGATCGAGCGGCGCGTGACGCTCGACCTGCGCTACGCCGGCCAGTCGTTCGAGCTGACCGTCCCGTGGGAGGGCGACGTGCGCGAGCGCTTCCACGCTCTGCACGAGGAGCGCTACGGCTACCGCGATCCGGAGGCCGAGGTCGAGCTCGTCACCATCCAGGTCTCGGAGATCGAGCCGGGGCCCGACGTGACGCTGGCGGCGACCGGCGGCGCGCGCGAGCCGGCGAGCACGCGGGCGGTGATCGTCGACGGGCGTCCCGTCGAGGCCGAGATCTGGGTCGGCGAGCTGGCCGCCGGGGTGCGGCTGGCCGGGCCGGCCGTGTGGCAGGGCCCGGAGGCGACGCTGCTCGTGGCGCCCGGCTGGTCGGGCGCGGTCGACGACGCGGGGACGGTGATCCTTGGACGCGATTGAGCTGCAGGTGCTCGCCGGCGCGCTGCGCGCCGCCTGCGAGGAGATGGGCGCGGTGCTGATCCGCTCGGCCCACTCGTCGAACATCAAGGAGCGCCGCGACGCCTCCACCGCGCTGTTCGACGCGCGCGGCGAGATGGTCATGCAGGCCGAGCACATCCCCGTGCACCTCGGGGCGATGCCGATGGCGGTCGCCGCCGTGCTCGGCGAGGACCATCGGCCCGGCGTCTCCTGGGTCCTCAACGACCCCTACCGCGGCGGCACGCACCTGCCCGACATCACGGTGATCACGCCGATCTTCTCCGCCGGCGACGACCTGCTCGGGTTCGCCGCGTCGCGCGCCCACCACGCCGACGTCGGCGGGCGCATCCCCGGCTCGATGCCCGCCGACTCGCGCACGCTGGACGAGGAGGGCGTCGTGATCGCGCCGCGCGTCCTCGACGACGCCGCGATCGACGAGCTGACCGCGCGCATGCGCCAGCCGTCCGAGCGCCGCGCCGACCTGCGCGCGCAGCTCGCCGCCAACCGCGTGGGCGTGCGCCGCACCGTGCAGCTCGCCGAGCGGGTCGGGCTCGACGGGCTGCGCGAGGGCTTCGCCGAGGTGCTCGACTACGCCGAGCGGCGCACGCGCGCCTGCCTGGCGGATCTGCCCGACGGCACCCGCACCGCCACCGACGTGCTCGAGGCCGTCGACGGCGACCTCGAGCTGCGGGTCGCCGCGACCGTCGCCGGGGACGAGCTCGTGCTCGACTTCGCCGGCTCGGCGGCCCAGTACGACGGCAACCTCAACTGCCCGCTGTCGGTGACCGTCAGCGCGTGCGTGTTCGCGGTCCGGGTGCTCACCGACCCCGACATCCCCTCCAGCGCCGGCGCGCACCGGCCGGTCCGCGTGCTCGCCCCCGAGGGCAGCCTGCTGAACGCGCGCCCGCCCGCGGCCGTCGTCGGCGGCAACGTCGAGACCTCCAGCCGCGTGGCCGACCTGGTGCTGCGCGCGTTCGGGCGCGCCTGCGGCCAGGGGACGATGAACAACCTGACGCTCGGCAACGACCGCTTCACCTACTACGAGACGCTCGGCGGCGGCCAGGGCGCGTGCCCCGACGCCGACGGGCCCTCCGGCGTGCACGTGGCGATGAGCAACACGCTCAACACGCCGGTCGAGGCGCTCGAGCGGACGTTCCCGCTGCGGGTCACCCGCTACGCGCTGCGGCGCGGATCGGGCGGCGCGGGCGCGCATCGCGGCGGCGACGGCGTCGTGCGCGAGGTCGAGGCGCTCGAGGACGTGACGTACTCGCTCATCACCGAGCGCCGCCGCCACGCGCCGCCGGGCGGGGCGGGCGGCGGGGACGGCGTGCGCGGGCGCAACCTCGTGGCCGGCGAGCCCGTCGGGCCCAAGGCGATCGGCACCCTGCGGGCCGGGCAGCGGCTGACGATCGAGACGCCCGGCGGCGGCGGGCACGGCGCCGGGACGCCGCCCGCGCCGGCCGCGTGACATCCTCCCCGGCCATGCGAGTGGGCTTCTGCGGACTGGGGATCATGGGCTCGCGGATGGCGGCGCACGTCGTCGCCGCCGGCCACGAGGTGACCGTGTGGACGCACACGCCCGGCAAGGCGCAGGCGTGGGCCGACCAGCACGGCGCGCGGGTCGCCGACACGCCGGCGCAGGCCGCCGAGGGCGCCGACGCCGTGATCACGATGCTCGTCGACGGGGCGCAGGTGGCCTGGGCGCTCGAGGGCGTCACCGAGCCGCTGTGCATCGACATGTCGACGATCGGCGCGCCGGCCGCGCGGGCGCTGGCGGAGGGCCGGCGGTTCGTGGACGCGCCCGTGAGCGGCTCCACCCCGGGCGCCGAGAGCGGCACGCTGACGATCATGGTCGGCGGCGCGCCCGAGGACGTCGAGGCGGCGATGCCGCTGCTGCGCGCGATGGGCGAGCGGATCGTCCACGCCGGCCCGGTCGGCCACGGGCAGGCCATCAAGGTCATCACGAACGCGGTCGCGGCCGCCAACACGGCCACGCTGGCGCAGGCGCTGGCGGTGGGTCAGCGCTGCGGCGTGGACACCGGCGCGCTGATCGAGCTGCTCGGCGCCACCGCGTCGGCGTCGCGGATGGTCGACCTGAAGGCCCAGCCGATGGTCGACCGCGACTACACCACGCTGTTCAAGCTCGAGCAGATGCTCAAGGACGTGCGCCTGTGCCTGGAGCAGGCGCACGAGGTCCACGCGCCGTTCCCGGCGGCGGCCGAGGCGGCGGAGCTGCTGGAGGGCGGGATGGCGCGCGGGCTCGGGGAGGCCGATTTCGCCGCGGTCAAGGAGGTCGTGGACGGATTGGCTGGTCAGCCAGCCGTTTCCCCCTAATGGGTGGGGGTACTTGGACAACGGCGTGTACGTCTGCAACGATGGCCACACGCTCCCGCGCCGTCGACGGGCCGTCTGCCCGGATTCCATGGCGCGGGACTTCGTCGTCCTGATCCCGAACCTTCCTTCCTATGCCTACTGCCTTCAAGGAATGGGCGGTCACCGTCCGGGCGCTTGCCGAAGGCGAGCAGCTGGTGACCCTCCGAAAGGGCGGAATTCGCGAGAGCGACAAGCAGTTTCGCCTCGAGTACGACCGCTTCTTCCTGTACCCGACGTTCGACCATCAGCGCGGTGACTGCGTGCGCGCCTCCCATCAACCGGAGCTGCGCCGGGCGCTGGAGGAGGGCGTCTGGCCCGACGGCGAGACCCCCGAGGACTCGCTCTGGTTCGACGGCGGCATCGACCAGCCCGACCGCGTGCGCATCCGCGCGTGGGCCGAGGTCGCCGCGCACTTCCAGATCGACGATCCGCGATGCGTCGACGCCCTGTCGCCGTACTACGTGTGGACGCCCGACTACGCCGAGAAGCGGCTGGCCTGGAAGCGCCGCCATCCGCTGCACGTGCTGCTCTTGCGCGTCTACCGCATCCCCCGTCCGGTGACCGTGAAGGTCAAGGACGAGTACCTCGGCTGCCGCTCGTGGCTGGAGCTCCAGCGCGATCTCCCCTTCGAGGGCACGCCGGTCCTGTCCGACGACGAGTTCGAGCGCGCCTCCGAGGAGATCTGCGCGATCGTCGGCGGGCGCGAGCTGGCGCTGGCGTAGCGCCGTCATGGGCCGCGACGAGACGCGGCCGGGTCACGGGTCACGGGTCAACCTCCAGGAGAGCATCGACGGCGTCCTGCGCGACGCCCGGCGCGTGCTGTGCGTCGGCATCGGCGGCGGAGGCGACTGCGTCGGCACGCTCGTCGTGGCCGATCTGGCGCAACGGTTCGGCGCCGAGGCCGTGTGCGGCGGCATCACCTGGGAGCGCCGCGTGGTCGACCCGATTCCCGGGCCGCGGCGGCTGTCCGAGCTGTCCGGCCACGAGCCGCTGAACGACGCGGTCGCGTGGGCGCGACCGCAGACGACCGGGCCCGGCGGGTTCCACTTCGCCGAGTCGCGGCTGGCCGGGGTGCTGGGCGAGCCCGTGCTGCTGGTGGACCCGTCCGGTGGGCCGGCGGGCGTGGCTCGCGCGCTCGACGACGCGTGCGCGCGGTTGGACTGCGACGTCGTCGCGCTGATCGACGTGGGCGGCGACGTGCTGGCCGTGGGCGACGAGGCGGGGCTCGGCTCCCCGCTGGCCGACGCGGTGATGCTCGCCGCGGCGCCGCACCTGCGCACGCCCGCGGTGGGCGTCGTCTGGGGCGCGGCGTGCGACGGCGAGCTGACGCTCGACGAGGTGCTCGAGCGGGTCGCCGCGCTGGCGGCCGGCGGCGCGCTGCTGGGCACGTGGGGCACGCCGCCCGGTCTGGTGGCGCAGCTCGAAGCCGCGGTCGAGGCGGTCCCGACCGAGGCCAGCGCCCAGGCGGTCGCGTGCGCGCGCGGCGCCACCGGCACGGCCCTCATCCGGCGGGGCACGCGGTCGGTCCCGCTGGGGCCGGTGGGCGCGCTGGCGTTCGTGTTCGACCCGGTGCGGGCCGTGGCGTGCGGCGCGGCGCCGCTGGCCCTCGCGGTGCGCGACGCGGGCTCGCTGGAGGACGCCGAGGCGGTGCTCGCCGGACGCGGGATCCGCACCGAGCTCGCCTACGAGCGCGCGCACGCCGACGCCGGCTCGTAGCGCGGCGGGCGCCGCCGATCGGCAGGGTGCCGGGCGCCCGCGGCGAACACCCGCGGCGTGGGGTCCTGGCTGGAGACGGCGTCCGAGCACTTCACCGCGCGTCACGGCGAGGAGGACGCCGAGCACGCCCTGGCCGTCCTCGAGCAGCTCGAGGGGATGCGGGCGCGGCTGGTCGGGCTCGTCGACCCGCTGCCCGACGAGGTGGCGGTCGTCCTGCACGCCTCCGAGGGCCAGCTCGCCCTGGCGCGCCCCGCGCTGCCGCTGCGGCGGTGGCTGACGGCGCCCGCCGCGCGCCGCTACGTGGCCGGCGGCGTCGCCGGCACCGACGTCCACGTCCTGTCTCCGCCGCTGCTGGCCGCCCGCGCGAGCGGCGCCGAGGGCTCGGCCGAGATGCTCGCCCGCACGCCCGCCGCCCTGTACGCGCGCCTGGCCGTCGGGTACGCCTCGCCGCGCCTGCCGCCGCCGACACGCATCGGCACCGTGATCCGGTCCTGGCGCTGGGCGTGGCTGGTCGAGGGGATCGGCGCGTGGCTGTCGGGGCAGACCGCACTCGCCCGCCCGGCGATCGCGCGCCGGCTGCACGAGGGCCCGCCGCCGGCGTTCCCGCCCGCGCTGCGCGACGCGGTCCTGCTCGGCGGCACGCTCGTCGACCTGCTCGCCCGCGAGGAGGGCGACGCCGCCGCGGTCCGCTTCGCGATCGAGCTCGACCCCGCCGGCCCGCGCGAGGGCCTCGTGCGCGCGTTCCACGGGCGGCGCCTGGAGCACACCGAGGGCACCTGGCGCGCGCACCTGGCGCGCCTGGCGGACGCGGCCTGACGCGCCGCCGGGACCGATGGCCGAATCCGTCCGGTATGCGTCCTTGCGGACACGCGGCCCGCGCGGGACGATCCTCCCGTGTCCCGCCGCACCGTCATCGTCGCCCTCTCGCGCCCCCAGCCGCTCGACATCACCGGCCCGGCCGACGTCCTCGCCGCCGTCAACGTCGGCGTCCCCGGCACGTACGAGATCGAGGTCGTCTCGGCCGGCGGCGTCCCGATCGACACCGACGCCGGGTACGCGATCGCGCCGGCCCGCGCCCTCGAGGACGTCGAGGGCCCGATCGACACGCTGATCGTCGCCGGCGGCTGGGGCGCCCGCCACGCCCCGCCGCACGTCGTCGCGCGGATCGCCGACCTCGCGGGCCGCTCCAGGCGCGTCGCGTCCGTCTGCACTGGCGCGTTCGTGCTCGCCGACGCCGGCCTCCTCGACGGCCGCCGCGCCACGACCCACTGGGCCTACTGCGACGAGCTGGCCGAGCGCTGCCCCGGCGCGCGCATCGAGCCCGACCCGATCTTCGTCTTCGACGGCCCGGTCCGCACGTCGGCGGGCGTCACCGCCGGCATGGACCTGGCGCTCGCGCTCGTCGAGGAGGACCTGGGCCCGCGCGCCGCACTGCAGGTCGCGCGCTTCCTCGTGCTGTTCGTCAAGCGCCCCGGGGGGCAGTCGCAGTTCAGCGCCCAGCTCGCCGCGCAGACGGCCGAGCGCGCTCCGCTGCGCGAGCTGCAGGGCTGGATCGCCGGGCACCTCGACGCCGACCTGTCGGTGCCCGCCCTCGCCGAGCGGGTGCACATGAGCCCGCGCCACTTCGCCCGCGCGTTCAAGGCGCAGACCGGCCAGACGCCGGCCGCGTACGTCGAGGCGCTGCGCGTCGAGGCCGCGCGCGTCGCGCTCGAGTCCGGCGACACGCCCATCGAGGCGGTCGCGGCGCAGTGCGGCTTCGGCACCGTCGAGACGATGCGCCGCGCGTTCGCCCGCCGCGTCGGCGTGTCGCCGAGCGCCTACCGCAGCCGCTTCGCCGCCGCCACCGCGGCCGCGGCCTGACCCCACCGAAGGGAGCCCCCGTGTACATCGCGATCCCGCTCTACGACCGGTTCGCCGCGCTGGACGCCGTCGGCCCGTACGAGGCGCTCGGGCGCCTGCACGGCGCCCGGGTGCGCTGGGTCGGCGCCGAGAAGCGCCCGTACCGCGCCGACCTCGGCGTGCAGATCACGGCCGACACGACGTTCGACGCGCTGCCCGCCCCGGACATCGTTCTCGTCCCCGGCGGCGACGGCACGCTCGACGTGCTCGACGACCCGGCGCTCCTCGGCTGGATCGCCCGCGCGCACGAGACGTCGACGTGGACGACGTCGGTCTGCACCGGCTCGCTGCTGCTCGGCGCCGCCGGCGTGCTCGAGGGCCTGCGCGCGACCACCCACTGGGCCTACCTCGAGCGCCTGGCGCCGTACGCCGGCGAGGTCGTCGGCGACGAGCGCGTCGTCGAGCAGGGCAAGGTCATGACCGCCGCCGGCGTCTCCTCCGGCATCGACATGGCGCTCACGCTGATCGACCGCCAATACGGCCCGGAGCTCTCGCAGGCGATCCAGCTCGGGATCGAGTACGACCCCGCACCCCCGCACGACGCCGGCTCGACCGCGAAGGCGCCGCCGGAGATCGTCGACGTCGTGCGCAGCACGATCGGCGTGCCGCAGGCCTGACCCACACCCGTCCGTGCACGAACATGCTGGTTCGTGCATGTTCGTGTACGATCGGGCAGGTGCTGAGCGACGAGCGACGCGAGCTGATCCTCGAGCGGCTGCGCACCCACGGGCGCGTCCTCGCCGCCGACCTGAGCGCCGAGCTCGACGTCTCGCCCGACACGATCCGGCGGGACCTGCGCGAGCTCGACGAGGCCGGCATGCTGCGCCGCGTCCACGGCGGCGCGCTCCCCCGCGCCAGCGACGCGCGCCCGTTCCGCCAGCGCGCCGACCGCGCGCCCGAGGCGAAGGCGTCGATCGCCCGCAGGGCCGCGCAGCTCGCCCGCGACGGCCAGGTGATCGTCCTCGACGGCGGCACGACCACGCTCGAGCTCGCCCGCAGCCTGCGCGACGACCTCCAGGCCACGGTCGTCACCACCAGCCCGCCCATCGCGCTCGCGCTCGCCGAGCATCCCGGGCTGCGCGTCACCGTCGTCGGCGGGTCGCTGCACGTCCCGTCGCTCGTGACGATCGGTGCCGACGCGATCGAGTCCCTGCAGGCCATCCGCGCCGACCTCGTCTTCCTGGGCATCTGCGGCCTGCACCCCGAGATCGGCGTCACGACGAACGACATCGAGGAGCGCCACGTGAAGGCGGCGATGATCGACGGCGCCGCCGAGGTCGCCGCGCTCGCCGACCACGACAAGCTCGGCACGGCGATGCCGTTCGTCGTCGCCCCGATGACCGCCGTCACGCACCTCGTCACCGACGCGGGCGCGGACGACCGCGCGCTCGCCCCCTACCGCGCGCTGGGCATCGAGGTCATCGGCGCATGAGCCTGCGCGCGGCGATCACCGTCGTCTTCTTCGTCAACGGCGCGCTGTTCGCGTCGTGGGCGGCGCGCATCCCCGCGATCTCCGACCACGTCGGCGCGAGCACCGGCGCCCTCGGCCTCGCGCTCCTGGGCCCGGCGGTCGGGGCGCTCGTGACGATGCCGATCGTCGGCCGCCTGCTCACCCGCCGCCCCAGCCGCGGCCTGTGCCGGGTGGCCGTCGTCGGCCTGGCGATCGCGATCGTGCTGCCCGCGCTCGCCCCCAGCGTCCCCGTGCTCGCCGGCGTCCTCGTGCTCGTCGGCGTCACGAACGGCGGCCTCGACATCGCGATGAACGCGCAGGGCGTCACCGTCGAGCGCCACCTGCGCCGGCCGATCCTGTCGTCGCTGCACGCGGCGTTCTCGTTCGGCGCCTTCGCCGGCGCCGGCCTGGGCGCGCTGTGCGCCGCGCTCGACGTCGGCGCGCTGCCCAACGTCCTGATCGCCGCCGTGCTCTTCGGCGGCCTGGGCCTCGCCGCCGTCGCGCGCCTGCTGCCCGCCGACAACGACCCCGACGCCGCCGCCGAGCGCCTCCCCTGGCGCAAGCTGCCGCCGCGCCTGGCGCTCATGGGCGCCGCCTGCTTCTTCTGCCTGATGGCCGAGGGGGGCGCCAACGACTGGAGCGCCAAGCTCGTCGACGACGACCTCGGCGGGACCGCCGCGCTCGGCGCGATCGCCTTCGCGGTGTTCTCGCTGGCGATGGCCGGCGGCCGCCTCGCCGCCGACGCCCTGTGGGCGCGCTGGGGCGCGGTGTCGCTGCTGCGCCGCTCGGGCGCGCTGGCCGCCGTCGGCTTCGGGGCCGGCCTGGCCATCGGCACCGTGCCCGCCGCGATCGCCGGCTTCGCCGCGCTCGGCCTCGGGCTCAGCGGCGTCGTGCCCACCCTCTTCCGCGCGGCCGCCGACGAGCCCGGCGTGCCGACCGGCCCGGCGCTGGCGACCACCAGCTCGCTCGGCTACCTCGGCTTCCTGGCCGGCCCGCCGCTCATCGGCGGCCTCGGCCAGGCGACGTCGCTGCACCTGTCGGCCGGGCTCATGGCCCTCGCCGGGGTCCTTGTCGTCGCGCTCGCGCCGACGGCCCGCCCCCGCGCCGCGCGCCCCCGTCCCGTCGCCCCCGACCCCTCCCCCGCGCCATGACCGATCCCCACCGCCTCTACCACGAGGCCGACGCCCTCCTCGTCGACCTCGACGGCACGCTCGTCGACTCCGATGCCGCCGTCCGCCGCGCCTGGGGCGCGTTCGCGCGCCGCCACGGGCTGGACGTCGAGGCCGTCCACCGCCACGCCCAGGGCCGCCCGTCGCGCGAGACCGTCCGCGACCTGCTCCCCGCCGGCGCCGACCACGCCGCCGAGGCCGCGCGCCTCGAGCACCACGAGGTCCACGACACCGAGGGCGTCGTCGCGCTGCCCGGCGCCCACGAGCTGCTCGGCGGCGACCGGCCGCTGGCGATCGTGACCTCCTGCTCGACCGCGCTCGCCCACGCGCGCCTCGACGCCGCCGGCCTGCCCCGCCCCGACGTGCTCGTGTCCTCCGACGGGCTGGAGCGCGGCAAGCCCCACCCGGCGCCGTTCCTGATCGGCGCGCGGCGGCTCGACGTCGCGCCCGCGCGCTGCGTCGTGCTCGAGGACGCGCCCGCGGGGATCGCCGCCGGCCGCGCCGCCGGCGCGGTCGTGATCGCCCTGCGCACCACCCACGACGAGCCCGACCTGCGCGACGCCCACGCGATCGTCGACGACCTCGCGACGCTCCTGGGCGGCGCCCGCCGCGCCGCCTGACGCGCGAGCGGCCTACGCGCGCTCGGACGCCAGCCGCGCGCCCTCGGCGAGCGTGCGCAGCTTCTCCCAGCAGATGTCGGGGTCGACGCCGGCGAACCCGGCCCAGGTGCTGAACCCGCAGTCGGTGCCGGCCTGCACGCGCTCGGGCCCGACGATGTCGACGAACCGGCCGAGCCGCTGGGCGACCAGCTCGGGGTGCTCGATGTAGTTGTTCGTCGTGTCGATCACGCCCGGGACCAGCACCTTGTCGTCGGGGAGCCTCGCCTCGCGCCACACCGCCCACTCGTGCTCGTGGCGCGGGTTGGCGGCCTCGAACAGCAGCGTCGACGGCTTGGCGCCCACGACGACGTCGACGATCTGCTCCAGCGGCACGTCGAGGTGGTGGGGCCCCTCGTAGTTGCCCCAGCACAGGTGCATGCGCACCCGCTCGGCCGGCACGTCGGCCAGCGCCCGGTTGATCGCCGCGACGTGGCGCTCCGCGGCCTCGACGAACACCGAGTCGGGCTCGTCGCGGTACATGATGTGGCGGCCCATCGCCAGGTCGGGCGCGTCGATCTGCAGCAGCAGCCCGGCCTCGACGATCGCCTCGTACTCGACCTTCATCGCGTCGGCGATCGCGTCGAGGTACTCGTCGAGGCTGCCGTAGTGCTCGTTGGGGCAGAACAGCGCGACGATCCCCGGCGACGGCGCGTTCATGAACGCCCCCTCGACCGACTGCCCGTCGAGCGCGGCGCGCAGGTCGGCGACGTCGCGCTCCAGCAGCTCGGGGCGCTCGTAGCGGATCGGCCCGCGGCAGATCGGGCGCAGGTAGCGGTAGCCCTTGCTCGACTGCGCCTGGCGGTCGCGGAAGCCCGGGAACGCGTCAAGGTCGGCGGGCGTGGCGCGCGGCACGTCGCCGATCTCGAAGCCGCTGAGGCGGTGGCGGATGTAGGTGGCGTAGCCGACCTTGCTCATCTCGCCGTCGCTGACGAGGTCCACCCCGCACTCGACCTGGCGCGCGACCCGGTCGGCCACCGCCGCGGCGACGGCGCGGTCGTAGGCGTCGCGGTCGACCTCCTCGCCGCGGTCCTCGGCGAACACGAGGTCGACCACGTCCTGCGGCCGGGGCAGGCTGCCCACGTGGGTCGTGAGGATGCGCGTCATCTACCAGGCCTCCTGGAGCAGCTCGAGGATCTCGTCGGGTCCCGCCGGGCGCGGGTTGCCCTGCGCGGCCGGCCGCGCGGCGGCGGCGCGGGCGACGTCGGGCAGCTCGTCGCGCGGCACGTCGTGGTCACGCAGGCGCCCCGCGCCCGCGCGGTCGGCCAGCTCCGCGCTGCGCTGCGCGGGGTCGGCGCCGCCCATCGCCTCGCCCAGGGCGCGCAGCGCCTCGGGCGCCGCGTCGCGGTTGAAGCGCAGGGCGGGCGGCAGGCAGATCGCGTTCATCGTCCCGTGGGCGAGCCCGTAGCGGCCGCCGAGCGCCTGCGCCATCGCGTGCGCGACGCCCATCCCGGCCCGCAGCGCGGAGCCCGCGTGCATCGCGCCCTCCAGCAGCCCGCGGCGCGCCTCGCGGTCGTGGCCGTCGGCGAGCACGGGCTCCAGCCAGCGGTCGATGAGGCGCGCGCCGGCGACCGCGTCGGCGTCGCTGGCCTCGCTGCGGCCCGGCGCGTAGAGCGCCTCGGCGCAGTGGGCGAGCGCGTTGAGCGCGGTCCCGCCGCTGGGCCCGGCGGGCAGGTCGAGCGTCAGTTCGGGGTCGTAGACGATGCCGGCGACGTTCGCGCCGCCGCCACCGCCCTTCGTGCCCGCCGCGGCGTCGCGCACCCCGTAGAACGGCGTCCACTCCGCCCCCGAGTACGTCGTCGGGATCGAGACGACCGGCAGCCCGCCGGCGTCGACGGCGACCGCCTTGGCGGTGTCGATCGCGCTGCCGCCGCCGAGCGCGACGATGCCGTCGCCGCCGTCGAGCGCCGCGATCGCGGCCCGCACGCCGGTGACCTCGGCGTGCGCCTGCACGCCGTGGAAGCGCCGTGCGACAGGCAGGTCGAGGTCACGCCAGCGCTCGCTGGTGACGAGCAGCGGCCGCTGCACGCCCAGCTCGCCCAGCACGTCCGGCAGCGTCTCGATGCCCCAGCGAACGATCATCGGCTCTCCTCAGCAGGCGCCCGTCCCGGGCGCGTCCAGGCGCGGATGAAAGCACACGCGCCGCGCCGGTCTGCACCCGCGGGCAGGCAAGTCTGCACGTAGCTACATGCCGCTGCGGCCCCCCGGTCGTACCGTCCGGTCATGTCCAGCTCGGTGAGGAGAGAGCTGCGATGCCTGGACGAGCGGCGCGCCGCCGCCCTGGCTTCGCTGTGTGAGACGATCGTGCCCGGATCGGCGCGGGTCGGCTCGGAGGTGTACATCGACGCGGTGCTGGCCAAGGCCCCGCCGCCCGTCCGCGACGCCGCGCTCGCGGCCATCGACACGCTCGCCCCGCACGCCGGCGGCGGCGAGGAGGCGCTGCAGCCGCTGGCCGCCACGCCCGAGTTCCAGATGATCCGGGCGATGGCCTGCGAGGCCTACTACAGCGACTTCGTCGCGCCCGGCGCCGAGGGCCCGGGCGCCTGGCACGAGATCGGCTTCGAGTTCCCGCTCGCGAGCAAGTACGTGAAGGACTGGTCGTATCTGGGGGTGACCGGAGCATGAGCAGCAGCGAGCGTTACGAGGTCGTCGTCGTCGGCTCGGGCGCAGGCGGCGGCGTCATCGCCGGCGAGCTGGCCGAGCGCGGCCGCAAGGTCCTGCTGCTCGAGGCCGGCCCGCACCGCACCGCGGCCGACTTCACCCGCTGGGAGTCGCACGCCTCGGCCGACATCTGGTGGCCGATGCGCTTCGCGATGCCCGCCAACGACCCCAGCCAGCCGCCCGTGCCGATCATCGGCGGGCGCTGCGTCGGCGGCACCACGACGATCAACACGAAGGTCGCGCTGCGCGCCAGCCAGCACGAGTTCGACAAGTGGCACGCGGGGACCGGCATGGTCAACGACGCCGGCGAGCCGTTCGGCCCCGACGACCTGGCCGCGCAGTACACCCGCGTCGAGCAGCAGCTCGGCATCCGCGAGCGCGCGGACTGGACCGACAACCTGCGCATGATCGCCCGCGCGTTCGAGGCGGTCGGCGAGGAGCTCGAGCCGGTCATGTCCTACACGGACGAGAACTGCATGAAGTGCGGGAGCTGCCTGCAGGGCTGCCCCACGAACGCGGGCAAGTCGACGCTGAACACCTACATCCACCGCCAGTGGGCGATCGGCCGCCTGGAGCTGCGGTCCGGCTGCTTCGTGGACCGGGTGCTGATCGAGGACGGCCCCGACGGGCCGCAGGCGACGGGCGTCGCCTACACCGACGCCGACGGCGTGTCGCACACGGTCGCCGCCGACGCGGTCGTGGTCTCCGGCGGCGCGCTGAACACGCCGCAGGTGCTGTGGCGCTCGGGCCTCACGAACCCGATGATCGGGCGCCACCTGGGCTTCCACCCGGCGTCGTTCGTCTTCGGGCTGTTCGACGAGCCGCAGGACGCCCACCGCGTGTACCCGATCAGCGGCCACTGCATGAGCCACCAGCGCGACGAGGACGGCGGGTTCAGCCTCGAGGCGCTGAGCGTGCAGGACCCGATCGGCTTCTCGGTGTCGCTGTGCGACGAGAACGGGCCGGTGTGGGGTCAGAAGCTCAACCGCGCCTGCCGTCAGTACCGCAACTGGATCGGCCTGCTGCTGATGGTCAACGACGACAACAACGGCTGGATCGAGCTCGACGAGGACGGCAACGAGCGGATCATGACCGACTTCAAGCCGAACGAGCTCGCGCGCCGCGACGCGGGCTTCGAGCTCGGCAGCCGCGTGCTGCGCGAGGCGGGCGCGAAGGAGATCATGTGGACCGGCCCGTCGTGCACCCACATCCAGGGCGGCTGCCCGATGGGGTCCGACCCGGCCCGCTCGGTGGTCGACATCCACGGCGAGAGCCACGACGTCGGCCGCCTGTTCGTCGGCGACGGCTCGCTGGTGCCGCGGACGCTGTCGGTGAACCCGTCGCTGACGATCATGGCGCTGGCGACGCGCGTGGCCGAGCGCATCCACGCCGATCCGAAGGGCTACCTGCAGGGCCAGGCCGCGCTGGCCGCGTAGGCACGAGCCCCTACCGCACCAGCGCGGTCCCGGCCCAGGCGATCAGCGCCAGCAGGACGAGGCCGGCGAGCAGCACGAGCGCCAGCCGGGCCGGCGACGGCCCGGCCGGCCTCGTGGCCACGTTGCGCTCGAGGTCGGACTGCAGCAGCACGTCGCGGGCGACGTCGACGCCCGACGCGGCGACGAGGATGTCGCGCGGGCCGGCGGCGAGGAAGTCGGGCACGTCGAACCCGGCGGCCCGTCGCACCGTCGACGGCACGCCGGCCTCCAGCAGCAGGCCCTGGATGAACTCGGCCTCGGCCTGGTTGGCGGCGCTGGCCACCCGCACGAGCGGGCCCTCGGCGAGCTGCGGCTTGATCTTGCGCGCTCGCTCGCGGCGCTCGCCGGCCGGCGTCTCCGGCGCGTCGGCCGCCACGAGCGGGATGCCGCAGTGCGGGCAGAAGCGCTCCGCGGGCGGCGCGGCGCGCCCGCACGCGGGACACACCAGCTCAGCGCTCGATGACGTGTCCGTCCTCGATCAGGTAGGTGCGCACGGTCGCCTCGCCGGACCGGTCGAGGCCGATGATGATCCACTCGACGCCGGGCCAGTTGGCGGCGAAGTTGATGTCGGTCTGCGACGGGTAGGGCTCGGTGCGCGTGTGGGAGTGGTAGATCGCCCCGAGCTCGGCGCCCATCGCCTCGAAGTCGTCGAGGGCGCGCATCACCTCGAGGCCGTCGACCTCGAAGCGCAGCGGGCTGTGGGCGAGGTTCTCGGTGCGGCGCACCTCGACGGCCTCGCCGTCGCGCACCGCCACCAGCCCGCAGCACTCGTCCGGGGCCTCCTCGCGGGCGTGCGCGACCATCTCGGCGATCATCGCCTCGGGGACCCGCATCGCGGTGGCGCTCACGAGCGCGTCGAGCGCGACCCGGGGTCGCTCAGCCCGGGGAACTCCGCATCGTCGTCGTGCTCGCGCGGGTCGGCGCCGCTGACGGCGTCCTTGAACTCGCGCATGCCCTTGCCGACCGATCGCGCGACGTCGGGCAGCTTCTTGGGCCCGAGGACGACGAGCGCGATGACGAGGACGAGGACGACCTCCATGGGTCCGATGGATCCTGGGAACATGCGGTCAGGCTCCTACCACCAGATGGTGGAGTCGAGGTTCTCGATCTCGTCCACCGGCAGCGTGTAGATGCCGCTGGACAGGTACTTCCAGCCGTCGTCGGCGACGAGGAAGACGACGTTGCCCTCGTCGAGCTCGCCCGCGATGCGCACCGCGACGCGCGCGATGGCGCCGCTGCTGACCCCGGCGAACACGCCCTCCTCGTCGAGGAGCCTGCGCGTCCAGATGATCGCGTCGCGGTTGGTGACGAAGATCTTGCGGTCGAGCACCGACAGGTCGATGATCGGCGGGATGAAGCCGTCGTCCAGGGAGCGCAGGCCCTGGACCGGCTCGCCCTGCATGGGCTCCGCGGCGACGATCTTGACGCCGTCGCCGAGCTCCTCCTTCAGGCGCCGGCCGTTGCCCATGAGCGTGCCGCCGGTGCCGAGGCCGGCGACGAACGCGGCGACCTCGCCGTCGAGCTCCTCGAGGATCTCCTTGGCCGTGCCGTGGTAGTGGGCGCCCGGGTTGGCCGCGTTGCCGTACTGGTAGGGCATGTAGTACGAGGCGTCGCCCTCGGCCATCTCCAGCGCCATCGCGACCGCGCCGTTGGAGCCCTGGTCGCCGGGCGAGTAGACGATCTGCGCGCCGTACATCTCCAGGAGCTGGGTGCGCTCCGGCGTCACGTTGTCGGGCATGACGACCTTCAGCGGGTAGCCCTTGCGCTTGCAGATCATCGCGAGCGAGATCCCGGTGTTGCCGGAGGTCGGCTCGAGGATCGTCATGCCGGGGCGGATCGCGCCCTTCTCCTCGGCGTCCTCGATCAGCGCGCGGGCGACGCGGTCCTTGACGGAACCGGTCGGGTTGAACGACTCCATCTTGGCCCAGATGCGCACGCCCGGCTTGGGCGACAGGCGCTTGAGCTCGACGAGCGGCGTGTTGCCGATCGCCTCGACGATGTCGCCGTAGCGGCCGCCGCACGGGCGGGAGCGCAGATCCGAGACGGGGCTCACTTCAGGAAATATAGCGGCGCGGGCGCGACGGGCCGGTCGCCGCGAGCGCCCGCTGCGGGCGCCCGCGAGCGGGCCGTCGCTACCGGCCGCCGCCGGCCATCGCCGGCAGGATCACGAGCACGTCGCCGTCCTCGACGGCGGTGTCGAGGCCGTCGAGGACGCGCACGTCCTCGTCGTTCAGATACACGTTGACGTAGCGGTTGAGCTCGCCGCCCTCGCCGAAGAGCTGGCTCTGCGTGGCCGGGTGCTGCTCGGCGAGCGACCGGAGGACGTCGCCGACGTTGGAGCCGTCGGCACCGACCTCCTTCGCGCCGCCGGTGGACGCGCGCAGGACGGGGGGAATGCGGACTGTTGCCATAGAGCCGGTGACCCTAGCGCCCTAGCCCGCCGCGGCGCAGAACGCCTCGTAGTCGGGGAACACGCCCATCTCCTCGTCGGAGATGTCCTCGGGCGGCCGCGAGCAGATCGGGCACTCGGGGTCGCGCCGCACCTTCAGCTCGGTGAACGTGGCGCCCAGCGCCTCGTAGAGCAGCAGCCGGCCGATCAGCGGCTCGCCGACGCCGACGACGAGCTTGACGACCTCGGTCGCCTGCAGCAGGCCCATCGTGCCCGGCAGCACGCCGAGCACGCCGTTGGCGCCGCAGCTCGGGGCCAGCTCGGCCGGCGGCGGGACCGGGTACAGGCAGCGGTAGCACGGGCCGTCGTGCGGCTTGAAGACCGTGAGCTGGCCGTCGAAGCCGAGGATCGACGCCGACACGACCGGGATGCCGAGGCGCACGGACGCGTCGTTGAGCAGGTAGCGGGTCGGGAAGTTGTCCAGGCCGTCGACGATCACGTCGTAGCCCTGGATCACGTCGAGGATGTTCGAGGCGTCCAGGCGGAAGTCGTACTTGACGACGTTCACGTCCGGGTTGATCGCCTTCATCGACTCCTCGGCGGAGTCGACCTTCTTGACGCCGACGCGGTCGGTCGTGTGGATGACCTGGCGCTGCAGGTTGGACAGGTCGACGACGTCGTTGTCGATGATGCCGATCGTCCCGACGCCCGCGGCCGCGAGGTACAGCGCGGTCGGCGAGCCGAGGCCGCCGGCGCCCAGCAGCAGCACCTTGGCGTCCAGCAGCTTCTCCTGCCCGGCCTGACCGATCTCGGGCAGCAGGAAGTGGCGCGAGTAGCGCTCGCGCTGCTCGGGGGTCAGCTTGCGGGGCTGCTCGACCGGATAGCCGCGGTCCTTCCACAGCGTGATGCCGCCGGTCATCGACTCGACGTGGCCGTAGCCGAGGTCGGACAGCGTCTTGGCGGCCAGCGCGGAGCGCGTGCCGGAGGCGCAGTAGATGACGACGCGCTGATCGCGGTCGGGGATCGCGCCGTCGATGCGGGACTCGAGGTAGCCGCGCGGGATGTGCGTCGCGCCGGGCAGGTGGCCGGCGTCCCACTCCTCGGTCTCGCGCACGTCGAGGAGGGCGATGCCCTCGTCGACCAGCTCGCGGACCTCGGAGGGGTCCACCTCGGTGATCTGCTCCTTGATGGTGCGGATGTAGTCGGCTCCGCTGGGGCTCATACGGTGAAATCCTATCCGGGTTCCGGTGCTTCAGAAAGTATAGCGCCGGGGGTGCGCCGCCCCCGCCGGCTCAGGCGTCCGCCATCACCTGCGCGCGCAGCCGCCGCATGCCCGCCAGCCACCGCTCCCGGTCGCCGGCGCGCAGGCGCTCGAAGTCGGCGACCTCGGGGTGCGGGAGCACGAGGAAGCGGCCCTCGCGCAGCGCCGCCACGACATCCTCGGCGACGGTGTCGGGCTCGACGACCCCGCCCGCGGCGCGCACGACCTCCCCGGCCGCGCCCGCCTGCTCCAGCAGCGGCGTGGCGACGCCCATCGGGCACAGGCACGCGACCTGGATGCCGCGGTCGCCGTAGGTGATCGACAGCCACTCGGCGAACGCGACCGCCGCGTGCTTGGTGGCCGCGTACGGCGCCGAGCCGATCTGCGACAGCAGCCCGGCCGCCGACGCGGTCGCCAGGAACGCGCCGCGCCCCCGCGCCAGCCACCCGGGCAGGAGCGCCCGCGCCGCGACGACGTGGGCGCCGAGGTTGACGTCGATCGCCGCCTGCCAGTCGTCGAGGTCGCCGAGCTCCCGCCCGACGGCGACGCCGGCGTTCGCGCAGAACAGGTCGACGGGGCCGAAGCGCGCGGCCGCGGCGATGAGCGCGTCGGCGTGGTCGGGGTCGCCGACGTCGCAGGCGACCGCCAGCCCCACGTCGCCGAGCTCGTCGGCCACCCGCCGCGCGCCCACCGCGTCGCGGTCGGCGACGACGACCCCGGCGGCGCCCTCGGCGGCGAAGCGGCGCGCGAGCGCGCGCCCGATCCCCGACGCGCCGCCGGTGACGACCACGACCTGGCCCGCGAGCTCCATCGCGCGATCGTATTCGCGCCGCCGCGAGGGCGTGCGCGCCGACTTCGCCATCATGGAGGCGATGTCCCGCCTGCGCCTGGCCCTCGCGACGCTCGTCGCCTGTTGCGCGGCGGCGGCGATCGCGCTGGTCGTCGCCGGCCAGCGCGACGGCTCCGACTCCGCCGCCCAGACCCGGCCGGGCGAGTTCGCGGGCGCGCTGCGGCCGCCCGGCATCCCGCCCCAGGACTTCGCGCTGACCGACCAGGACGGCGAGCGCGTGACGCTCGCCGACCACCGCGGCGAGGTCGTCGTGCTCACGTTCCTGTACTCGACGTGCGAGGACACCTGTCCGCTGACCGCCCAGCAGATCCGCGGGGCGATGGACCAGGTCGGCCACGACGTGCCGGCCCTGGCCGTGAGCGTCGACCCGGCCAACGACACCGCCCGCCGCGCGCAGCAGTTCCTGCTGGACCAGAAGCTGACGCGGCGGATGCGCTTCCTGCTCGGCTCGCGCGAGGAGCTCGAGCCGATCTGGAAGGCGTACGGCATCCAGCCCCAGGGCGAGGGGTTCGAGCACTCCGCCTACGTCCTGCTGATCGACCGCCGGGGCCGCCAGCGGATCGGCTTCCCGGTCGCCCAGCTCACGCCCGAGGGGCTCGCGCACGACATCCGCATGCTCGAGGCCGAACCCGCGTAGGCGCGCGGCCGGCTACGAGCGGTGGACGGCCAGCGCGTCCTGCGCGGCGTCCGCGCGGTCCTGGGCGGCGCGGAACGCGGCGAACGCCTCGGGCCCCGGCGCGCGCCGCCAGGTCGACAGCGCGCGCGAGGCCTCGTCGTGGGCGCAGCGCCACGCGGCCAGCAGCCCGTCCGGCTCGGCGTCAGGCGACAGGACGACGAGCTCGAAGGTGTCGGGCACCTCCTCGAGCAGCCGGTGGAGCTCCTGGGCGCTCATGCGCATGGCACCGCCACCCTGCCCCATTCCGCGCGACCCGATTCATCATCGCTCCGGATCGCGGCGCTTGGCGCGCCAACTCTGCAGCCCGAGCCACACCACGACGACCACCACCGGGGCGACGTAGAGGATCGACGTCCACCAGTGGCCGATGTGCGCGAGGACCGGTCCCGTCATTGCGACGCCGCCGACAGGAGCCACAGCCCGAGGCTCGTGAACCCGACCATCACGACCAGCATCCAGTACTGCGAGCGGGTCGCCGCGCGGGCGTCGCGGTACAGCGCCAGCGCCCGGTCGTGGGCCAGGATCAGGCCGCACACGTGCCCGACGATCAGCGCGCCGACCTGCACGTACCAGATCGCGTTGGCGCTGATCCAGGAGTAGTCGATCGACGCCGACGCGGTGCCGAACAGGTTGCTGCCGTCGCCGAGCGGGTCCGAGATCAGGTACGCCATCGCCTGCGCCTGGTAGGTCAGCGCGGAGAAGTAGTGCGCGACCAGGTAGGCCAGCGCGATCGGCACGAGCGTGTGCGCGAACGCGCGCGCCAGCTCCTGCGCCGAGTGCGCCTCGCCGACCGTGCGCATCCCCTCCACGCCGAGCCGGTAGAGCGCGGCGACGAGGAGCACCATCGCGAGCAGGCCGAGCGTGAACGCGATCTGCAGCGCCACCTCGGCGCCGAGCCCGATGTCCATGAACAGCTTCTGGACGTCGGGCGCCACGTCGTTCCACACGGTCCCCATCGAGAACCCGTCGAACGAGGTGGTGCCGATCATCACGCACACGAGCGCGACCGTGCCGGGCCGCGGGTCGAGCGCCACGACGCCGGCCAGCGGCTTGCGGACGGCGAGCCGCCCGTCGCGCCAGTGCAGCGGCGAGAGGCGCGCCAGCAGCGAGAACGTGACGCCGAACGGGTCGGCGTTGCGCAGCCACGGCCGGATGCCGTACAGGCTCATGCCGACGAGCTGCACCGCCGCATAGGCCAGCGCCATGATCGCCAGCGTCGACGGGTCGTCGCGGTCGACGTAGACGAGCTCGACCCACGCGAACAGGAGGATCCCGATCGCGGCCGGCCAGCGGCCCAGCGCGCGCGGGTACGGCAGCGGCTCGGGCAGCGCGTCGCGCCCGCCGACGCGCGCCGCCAGCCACGCGGCCGCGACGGCGATCGCCCGCCACGGGTTGAACAGGCGGAACACGTCGCCGATCAGGAACGACAGGAACGGGATCGCGACCCAGAAGACGTAGTAGACGAACGTCGGGGCCAGGTTCTCCTGCGGCGACTGGCTGCCGGCCAGGCCGGCGTACACGACGACCGCGAAGACGAACACGCCGATCGCGCCGCCGAGGATCTCCAGCGCGCGCGCCGCCGGCACCCGCCAGACGACGCGCTCGCGCAGCTCCTGCAGGCGCGGCGAGGGCCACAGCGTGGCCAGCGCGACGAACGACACGATCAGCACGCCGGCGGCGCCCCACGCGAACAGCCACCGCGGGATCGGCAGGTCCTGCTTGCCGACGAGCCCGTGCGCCGCGGCGGCGGACGGGAGCGCGAGCGCGAGACCGGCGGCGAGGCCGGCCGCGACGAGGGTGCGGCGCCTCACGGCTGGACCTCGAGGCGGGCGATCTGCGTGTGGCTGCCGTGCAGCTCCACCTCGAAGCGCCCCACGATCGAGGCCTCGAAGCGCAGGCGGGCGGTGCCGCCCGCCTCGACCTGCTTGGTGACGTCGTAGCCGTGGACGTGCACCTCGTCGGCCTGGTCGGAGCGCACGCGGAAGTCGATCTCGTCGCCCTCGGCGAAGCGCAGCGTCTTCACGCCGCCGACGGGCTCGCCGCCGCGCACGCGGATCGTCGGCACGCGGGGCTCGGCCTCCTCGGGCTCGGGGGCCGGCGTCGTCTCCTCGGGCTCGGGAGCCGGCGTCTCCTCCGCAGGCTCCTCGGCGGGCGCGGTCGCGCCGCCGTCGGCGCCGGTCTGCGCGGGCGGCGGCTGCGTGGCGGTCGCCGCGTTCGTGGCGCTGCCGGAGTCGTCGTCGCCCGAGTCGCTGAGCACGACGAAGCCGACGACGAGCACGACGGCGGCGAGCGCCACCAGCAGGTATCGCTGGACGTTGGACATGGTCTGGGCACTGCCTCCTTCGGTCGACGGGACGGGTCAGCCGAAGGCGGGCGGCGCGCGTCCCGCCAGGTGGCGCAGGAGCACGGCCGGCACGCGCGCGGGCGGTCCGGCGGGCACGAGCAGCGCCACCGGGCCGGCCGGGCGCACCCGTGGCGCGCGCGCCGGGGCGGGCGCGGCGCGCAGCAGCCGCTCGGCGCGGCGCAGCGCGAGCGCGACGAGGGCGCCGGCGGCCGCGCACAGCGGGACGACCAGCAGCGCGCCGGCATCCAGCGGGCCGCCGCCGGCGAGCACGCGCTCGAGCAGCTCCTGGCCGGCGTGGACGGCGAGCAGCGCGGTCGCCGCCTGCGCCCACGACGGACCGCGGCCGGCGCGCCGCTCGCCGCGGCCGAGCGCGACGAGGGTCCGGCCGGCGGCCAGCGCGAGCGCGAGGCCCAGGAGGGCCGGCGCCGCCGCCAGGTACCCGTGTCCCGCGTCGGCGTGAGCGTCGGGGACGAGCAGGTAGCGCGTCTCGTGGACGGCGAAGGCGGCGAGGGCCAGCACGGCTGCGGCCCGAAGGGTCATGAGGCGATCATACGAACGGAGCGGGCCCTGAGGCCCGCTCCGTGGTCCGTCGTGCGTCTGGGCGCGTGGGTGCTACCGGCAGCGCGCGGTGCCCCGGGAGGTGCTGCTGCCGCCCGCCTCGGCGGTCAGCTCGAGCACGACCTGGCGCTGGCCGCGACGGCAGCCGCCGGTCGACTCCAGCAGGTTGACGCGCTTGCCGCGCACGCGCGTGCTCTTGCGGCTCAGCGTCGCGGTCAGCTCGTTGATGCCCTGGTTCAGGCCCGCCACCGGGTGCATCAGGTTCGCCGGGATGTCGAACGACAGGCGCACGCCGGCACGCGTGTTGCTGAACGTGCCGTCCAGCGCCTGGTTGACGCCGACCGGGCAGGGAGCGCCCGGCACGGTCGCGCCGCCGCGCAGGAAGATCGCGGCCTTGCCGTTGCCGCCGTTGTAGATCGTCACGTTCAGCGTGCAGCTGATCGACGTGTCGTTCTGGTCGGCGGCCGCGCCGACGAGGTTGACGACCTTGCCGGTCCCGATGCGGGCCGAGCTGCTGCAGCCGTTGTCGCTCTGGGCGGCGTTGATCGCCGCGACGGTGCACGTCTTGAAGCCGCGCGTGTTGGCGCGGATGCCGCCGAACGTCACCGCGAAGCGGCTGGACGTGCTGGGACGACCCTCGCCCTCGGCCTTGGCGCCGAAGGTGATCGAGACCGGCACCGGGCGCTTCTTGGAGCCCGCCTTGGCGGGCGACGTCGACGCCGTGATCTCGTACGTCGAGGACTGCGCGCTGGCGACCGAGGTCAGCGCGAGAGCGGCCACCAGAGCGGCCGGAAGGATTGCGAGCTTGCGCAAGGGTGGATTCCTCCGTAGTGCGGGACAGGTGGGGGAGGCGTTCCCCGCTGCGCGGACTCCTCCCACGACCTAGACAACACACGGGGCGGCCGATCGGATCGCACCACCCCGTGTGTGAGGACCATCACCCTAGCGAAACTGACCGTCCGATCAGCAACGTGCCTGCGCGGTGGCCGTGACCGACTGGCCGGCCTCCGACAGGAAGTCCACCGAGATGGGCCGCTTGCCCTTGCGGCAGCCGATCGACTCGTAGTAGCCGCGCAGCTTCCCGCCGCGGCGCACGGTCATCCGCTTGATCGTCGACTCGACCCGCACGACCGCGTTGTCGAGGCCGCCGACCGGGTGCAGCAGGTTCGCCGGCACCTCGAACTGCAGCGCCGTGCCGCCCGGATGGTTGACGTAGCGCGCGTCGATGGCCTGGTTGATCGCGATGACGCACGGCTTGCCGCGCACGATCTGCGTCGGCCCGCCCTGCAGCCACAGCGCCGCGCGCCCCTGGCCCGCATTGTAGACGCGGAGGCTCAGGTTGCACTCGATGCTCTTGTCGGCCGGGTTGTTCGACGCGCCGGTCTCGTTGATCACGGTGCCGGATCCGACCAGCGAGCCGCGCGGGCAGCCGGAGTCGCTCTGGGCGGCGTTGAGCTGCGCGGCCGTGCACTTCGGGAACAGGCCGCCGTTGGACTGCACGCCGTAGAAGCCGATCGTGTACCGCTTGACCGGGCTCGGGCGCTGCCCGCTCTCCTCGCCGACCGTGTAGTCGAAGTTGAGCGAGATCGGGACCGGCTTCTTCTTCGACCCGGCCTTGGCCGGGCTCGTCTTGCCGGTCACCGTGTAGGTGTTGACCTGCTGGGCGAACGCCGTCGCCGCGCAGGCCAGCACAACCACAGCCGTGGCCAGGGCCACAGTGCGCGTTCTCATCCTCTCTCCTCCAAGAGACGGGTGGTGTGGGACGGCAGTGTTCACGACCGGCGAGGCGCGCGCAACCCGCAGCGCGGCGGCCCTGCGGCGCTACCGTTGAGCGCGTCGTGCGCCCGCCCGTCTCCGACATCGCCGCGCCGCCCTTCCCCGTCGGCCTGACGTGGATCAACGTCGCGATGCTGCGGATGGACAAGCAGATCGGCCGGCCCGTCCTCGTCGAGTTCTTCGACGTGTGCCGGGTCAACTCGCTGCGCACGCTCCCGTACGTGCGCGCGTGGCACGAGCGCTACGCGCCGGCGGGGCTGCGCGTGATCTCCGTGCACTGCCCCGGGTTCGAGGCCTCGCGCGATCCCGACGCGGTCCGCGACGCCGTCGCACGGCTGGGCATCGAGCACGCGGTCGTGCTCGACCCCGAGATGCAGGTCTGGGGCCTGTACGGCAACGAGGGCTGGCCGGCGCGCTACCTGTTCGACCAGCAGGGGATGCTCTACGAGGTCCACTTCGGCGAGGGCGGCTACGCCGAGACCGAGCTGGCGATCGGCGAGCTGCTCGGCCTGGACGTGGAGCCGCTCGCGCCGGTGCATCCCGAGGACGACCCCGACGCGCTGGTCGTCGCGCCGACGCCCGACCAGACCGGCCCCTGGTCGGGGCCCTACGCCGCCGGCGGCGTGTGGGCGGTGCTGTCGGGCCGCGGCGAGGTGATCGCCAACGGGCGCACGATCGCCGTCGACCACGCGGGCGCGTACCCGCTCGTCGAGCACGACCGCCACACCGAGGGCGTGCTCGACCTTCGGGTCGGCGACGGCGTCACGTGCGAGGCCGTCTGCTTCACGCCCGGCGTCAGCGCGGGCTGAGCAGCCGCAGCACCGACGGCGCGCCCTCGGCCCCGACGAGGACGGCGCCGCCGGGCGCGTACGGGTCGTCGGGCGCGGGCGTCGCCGGACCGTGCTCGCCGCGGACCCACGAGCCGCAGTTGAGCAGGCGCCCCCACTCCGTGCGGTCGTCGCCCGGCAGCGGCCCGGTGCGGTGCGAGTGGCCGAAGACGACGGTCGCCGCGCCGATGCGCAGCCGGCGCGCGACCTCGTCCATCGCCCGCAGCGAGGCGACGCGCAGGCCCGGACCCGACAGGTCGGCGCGCACCGGCCCCAGCCCGGCGCGGTTGATCGCCGCGACCGCCACCGGCAGGCCGGCGCCCAGCAGGCGGCCGCGGAGGCGCCGTCCCCCGGCGATCTCGCGGTACGCCCGCGCGGCCGCGCCCGCACCCCCGGGCGGCCGCCCGTCCGGCGCCCAGGCGGCGGCCGCGTTCAGCCAGCCGTACACGGGCGCCAGGCGCGCCTCGTAGTCGGCGGGGTCCGCGCCCGCCGGCAGCGGCCCGAGCTGGCGGACGCTGACGCCCGCCGCGAGGCGCTCGAAGGTCGGCACGGTCGTGTGCAGGTCGAGGTAGTGCCCGTGCGTGGCGTACACGTCGTCGCGCAGCCACAGGCCCGGGTAGGCGATCGAGGTGCGTGGCCCCAGCCAGCCGGCGATCTCCGCGGCCATCCACGACGCGTCCACGGGGTCGATCCGCTGCTCGAGGCCCAGCCTGGGCGGGCGCTCGCGGGCCTGGCGCTCCAGCCAGGCGCCGACCAGCGCGTGGTCGTGGTTGCCGGGCGCGACGACCACCTCGCCCACCGCGGCGCCGAGCCGCTCCAGCACGGGCCGCGCCGCGGCCAGGACCTCGCGCGCCGGCGCGTGGCGCAGCTCGAGGACGTCGCCGAGCAGGACCAGGCGCTCGACGCCGTCGAGCGCGCCGACGAGCGCGTCGAGCGCGGCGGGGTCGTGGCGCAGGACGTCGACGCCGGTGCGCCCGCCGAGGTGCAGGTCGGACACGACGAGCGTCGTCATCAGGCGTGCACCGCCGCGAGCGCGGGCCGGCGCAGCGCGCCGACCACAGCCGCCAGGAGCCCGAGCGCGGCGACCGCCAGGAACGGCGCCTGCGCCGACTCCTCGGCGAGCGCCCCGGCCAGCGACGAGCCGGCGGCGATCCCGCCGGTGATCGCGCACGTCGACCAGGTGAACGCCTCGGTGACCGTGCCGGGGGGCGCCGCCTGGCCGAGCATCACGAGCGCGGCGTTCAGCGCCGGCGCGACCGTCAGGCCGGCGACGAGGAGCAGCGGCCCGAGCACCGGCGGATCGGTCGTCGAGGCGAGCGCCGCGTGCACGCCCGCGAGCAGCGCGACGCGCCCCACGAGCGCGCGCGCCGGGTCGGCGGGCGCGCGCCGGCGGGCCACGATCAGCGCGCCCACCATCGAGCCCAGGCCCCAGATCCCCAGCAGCGGCCCGGCCCAGCCGCGGTGGCCGTGCGCCTCGGCCGCCGCCGCGACCCCCACCTCGACGGCCCCGAACGCGGCGCCCAGGAGCGCCAGCACCGCGATCAGCACGCGGACGGCGGGAGCGGCCAACGGGCCGGCCAGCCCGCCTCCGCGGCCGTGCGAGCGCCAGGCGCGCACGCGCGGCTGGACGACGTACAGCGCCGTGCCGGCCGCGACCGCCACCGCGCAGAACGCCAGCGCCGCGCGCGTCGACCAGGCGCCCAGGCCGCCGGCGATGGCCACCGGCCCGAGCACGTAGGCCGCCTCGATGGCCGCCGAGTCCAGCGCGAAGGCGGTATGGCGCGCGTCGGCGTCGGGAAGCTCCGTCCACAGGGCCCGCAGCGTCGAGCCCAGCGGCGGCATCGCCATGCCGACCGGCACGGCCAGCGCCACCACCAGGCCGGGCGGAGCGCCGGCGGGCAGCACGGCCACGACCGCGATCGCCGCCGCGGCGAGCGTCGCGCAGACGGGCAGGACCGCGGCCTGACCGCGACGATCGATCAGCCGCCCGAGCAGCGGCGAGCTGACGGCCAGGCCGAGCGCGTACCCCCCGGCGGCGAGCCCGGCGATCGAGAAGCGGTTCGTGAGCCCCTCGACGTGCAGGATCAGCAGCAGGCCGAGCGCCGTCGTCGGCAGACGACCCAGGAGCGCGGCGGCGAACGGACCGGCCACGCCGGGGATGCGGAAGAGCGCGCGCAGGGGCATGGACCCGCCCGCATTGTGGCGCAGCGGAGCAGGGACCTAGTGCGGGGTCAGCGGCCCGACGCGCTGGGCGTCGGCGGCGGCGCGCAGGTCGTCGAGCGCGGCGCCGGCGCGGGCCAGCAGCTCGTCGGGGGTGCGCCCGTCGCGCGGGTACATCGCGATCCCGATCGCCGCGTTCAGGTGGCCGACCTCGTCGCGGCGGTACTGGGCCATCGCCTCCTCCATGCGCCGCGCCAGGGCGGCGGCGCCGGAGTCGTCGGTGTCGGCGACGATCGCGAGGTTCTCGGCCGAGGCGCGGGCGACCAGGTCCCCGCCGCGGAGCTGCTGGGCGAGGCGCTCGCCGATCGCCCGGATCTCGGCCGGATCGGCGCCGTGCAGGTCCAGCGTCAGCAGCGCGAAGCGCTCGGGATCCGCGGCGACGGTCTCGGCCAGCCGCTCGTGCAGCCGGGTGACGTCGCCGGCGACGTCGCGCCGGCGCGCCTCCTCGCGCAGCTCGACCAGCGCGCGGCTGGCGGCCGCGATCAGCAGCACGGCGACCGCGACGACGATGGCCGTCCCGGTGGCGTCGGCCGCGCGGTCCGGCGCGGCGAGCGCGGCGAGCTGGCCGGCGGCCAGCAGGCCGGCCTGCCCGGCGACGAGCGCGCGCGTCGCGCCGACCTGGCCGGCGATCGCGGCGAGCAGGAACGCGAAGATCCAGGCCGCGACGGCGCCCCGGTCGAACGCGACGGCGGCGGCGCACGCCTGCAGCGACGCGGCGGCCATGAGGATCTGCAGCGAGCGGTCGCGCTCGGCGACCCAGTCGCGCAGGCCCCACAGCAGCCCGCTCGCGGCGCCGACGGCCGCCAGCAGCAGCATGTTGCGGCTCAGGTCCACTCCCTGCACGGCAGCGCTCAGGACCGTGAGCGCCCAACCGGCGGCGATCGCCGCGCACGTGAGGCGCGCGAGCCGACGGCGGCGGATGTCGGTCGGCGTCTCCCGCGTCGCGACCCCCGGGCTGACGAGCTTCATAGTGCCCCCGTTTTCGGCCGGGAGCAGGCGAACTTGAGCGATGCGCGCGCGGCCGCGCGGTCAGGCGGCGGAGGCGGCGAGCGCCTGGCGGATCGTCTTGGGGAGCATGAAGCGCACGTCCTCCTGGACGACCTCGAACTCGGAGACGTCCTCGACGCCCCGCTCGCGGAAGAACGCGACGAGCCGCTGGACGAGCTCCTCGGGCGCGCTCGCCCCCGACGAGATGCCGACGACGCGCTTGCCCTCCAGCCACTCCTCGCGCACCTGCGACTCGTTGTCGATCAGGTGCGACTCGGCGCCGTAGTCGCGCGCGACCTCGACCAGGCGCTGCGAGTTGGACGAGTTCTGCGACCCGATGACGAGCACGAGGTCGCACTCGCCGGCCATCTGCTTGACGGCCGCCTGGCGGTTGGTCGTGGCGTAGCAGATGTCGTCGGTCCGCGGCCCGGTGATGTGCGGGAAGCGCTCGCGCAGGCGGGCGATGATCGTGCGCGTCTCGTCGACGGACAGCGTCGTCTGGGAGATGTAGGCGACCTTCTGGGGATCGGCGATCTCGAGGCGGTCGACGTCCTCCTCGGTCTCGACGAGCACGATGTGGTCGGGCGCCTCGCCCATCGTGCCCTCGACCTCCTCGTGGCCGTTGTGGCCGATCAGCACGATCGTGTAGCCCTCGTTGGCGAACTTGACCGCCTCGCGGTGGACCTTCGTCACGAGCGGGCAGGTGGCGTCGATCGTCTGCAGCGCGCGGGCGGCGGCGTTGGCGTGGACCGCCGGCGACACGCCGTGGGCCGAGAACACGACCGTGGCGCCCTCCGGCACCTCCGTCTCGGAGTCGACGAAGATCGCGCCCTTGTCGCGCAGCGTCGCCACGACGTGCTTGTTGTGGACGATCTCCTTGCGGACGTAGACCGGCGCGCCGTACAGCTCGAGCGCGCGCTCGACGGTCTGCACGGCGCGGTCGACGCCGGCGCAGTAGCCGCGCGGGGAGGCGAGCAGGAGGCGCTGGACCATGGAGTCCAGCTTAGAGGCTCTCTGCAGGGCCTCCCCGCGCGGGCGGCGATCAGCCGCGGAAGCGGACGACGACGCGCCTGGTCTGGCGGGCGCCGGTCGGGTCGACGGCGCGCACGCGGACCGCGACCTTCGGGCGGCGGCCGTCGGCCAGGGCGCGGGCCACGCGGGCGCGGGCGCGGGCGCCCAGCCGCACGGTGACCGTGCGGGCGCGGGCGGGCGTCAGCCGCACGGCCTTGCCGCGCCGGGCGCCGGCGGCCGTCGCGCGGATCCGGCAGGCGGCGGTCCGGCAGGCGACGCGCAGGACGATCGCCCGGCCGCGCACGACGCGCTTGACGCGGACCGACAGCCCCAGGGACGCGGCCGCGGCCGGGACGGTCGACGTCGCGGAGGACCCGCCGTCCGGCGCCGAGGTCGAGGGGATCCGGAAGCCGCCGCCGTCGGGCGCGGACGGATCGCCGGTGACGCCCGTGCCGCCGTCGCCCCCCGCGCCGCCGCCGCCGCCGAGCCCGCCGGCGCCGCCGCCACCACCGCCGCCACCGCCGCCACCGCCGGCGGCCGCCGGCAGCGCGACGGTCTCGCAGTCGGCGGCGATCGTGTCGACGCCGGCCTCGTCGGCGATCACCTGGTCGTCGCCGGCGCCGCAGTCGACGCTGTCGGCCCCGCCGTCGCGGACGTCGATGACGTCGGCCGCGCCGCGCCCGCCGATGACGTCGACGCCACCGAGGCCGACGAGCCGGTTGGCCTCGCCGTCGCCGGCGAGGACGTCGGCGAACGGCGATCCGATGACGTTCTCGGCCAGGACCGTGTCCGAGCCGGCCGCGCCGGATGCCGTGGCGGTGCCGAGGTCGACGGTCACGCCGCCGGGCGCGTCCTCGTAGGAGACCGTGTCGCGGCCGTGGCCGCCGTCGAGGACGTCGCTGCCGCCGCGGCCGACGAGCAGGTCGTCGCCGTCGCGGCCGGCCAGCATCTCGCCCGCGTCGCCGCCGCGCAGCACGTCGTCGTGCGCGCTCCCGCGGGCCACCTCGATCCCGGCGATCGTGTCGACGCCCTGGCCGGTGTCCTGCGGGCCCGCGATCGCCAGGTCGACGACGACCGGGCCGTTCGCGACGCCGTAGTCGACGGTGTCGGTGCCCGGGCCGCCGACGACGGTGTCGCTCCCGAGGTCCCCGCCGTCGCCGTCGGGCACGATGCGGTCGTCGCCCTGGAAGCCCCACAGGATGTCGTCGCCGGGGCCGCCGTCGATGAAGTCGCCGGCGGCCGTGTCCCCGCCCGACAGCGCGTCGTCGCCGGGGCCGCCGCGCAGCTGCACGGCGGTCGCCTGGTTGAACGGCGGGCCGACGTCGGCGGCGCCGTGCAGGGTCACGGCGTCGTCGCCGTCGCCGGCGAGGAGGTGCAGCTCGTCGACCGGCGCCCACGTGACGTCGGGGTCGTGCGCGGGGTCGGGGACGCCGGCGTTGGCGTTGAGCCCGCCGTTGCCGATCCGCCACACGTCGGCGCCGTCGCCGCCGATCACCGTCAGGCGGTCGTGCTGGCCGCCGCCGAGGGCCAGCGACACCTCGATCTCCGAGAACGCCGCGTCGCCGCTCTCGATCGTCACGCCCGGCGACAGCTCCTGCGGGCGGACGAGCGTGACGGTCGTGTCGCCGTCGGCGGGCGCGCCGGTGGCGGGATCGTCGGAGGTGTCGACGACGTGGATGGACTCGGTGGTCGTCGTCGTCGGGTCGCCGCCGGCGCAGGCCGTCGGGCCGCCGGCCCCGGCGATCTCGATCGTGCCGCCGGGCAGCACCTCGACCCGGGCCGAGTCCTCGTGGCCGGTCATCTGGATCAGGACCGTGTGCAGCACCGGGTCGTAGGTGCAGCTCGTGGCGGCACCGGCCGGCGCAGCGAGCGCGGCGGAGGCGAGCGTTCCCGCGACGGGAAGCAGGAGCAGGCGTGGACGAAGCATTCGGTTCTCTCTCCGGTCTGGGTTGCCGGAGGCGACGCTACGAGCGGCGGCGCGCCACGTCCGTCGGCGCGCGCACGCCCTGGACGTCGCGTGCGCGACACAACGCCGCGGCTCAGCGGCGGCGCAGCTCGCGGATCAGCTCGAAGACGGCCTCACCGGCCGCGTCCAGGCTGCGCACCGACAGCTTGTCGAGCGTGTCGCACGGCCGGTTCCAGCACGGGTAGTCGAAGTCGATCAGGTCGATCGCCGGGATCCCGCGGCGCGCGAACGGCGTGTGGTCGTCGAAGATCTCCGACCGTGTGACGTCGGGGAACACCCGCTGCACGCCGACGCGCCGGGCCGCGGCGCGCAGGCGGGCCCACAGCTCGGGGTCCGACCCGGCCTCGTGCTCGATGCGCAGGCCCTTCTGGGCGATGAAGTCGAGCACGATCACCCACTGGGGGTCCATCGTCTCGGCGGCGGCCTTGGAGCCCCGCAGCGCCACCTCGGTGAAGTCGCCGCGCACCGGCAGCGACGGCGCCTCCTCCCCGTCGGTGAGCAGGAACGTGATCGCGCGATCGCCGGGCCGCTGCGTGCGCGCCAGGACGCGGGCGAGCTCGATGACGGCGCCGACGCCCGCGGCGCTGTCGTTGGCGCCGACGTGGCCGGCCACCGGCGCGGTGTCGTAGTGGGCGATCAGCAGGATCGGCTTCCCGCGGCCCGGCAGGCTGGCCTCGATGTTGCGCAGCCCCGGGTGCTCGGGCCCGAGGTCGACGAAGCGGGCGCCGGGCAGGGCGCTCGCGAGCATCTCGCCCGAGCGCCGGGCCGCCTCCGAGCCGGCGGGCCGCGGGCCGAGCGCGACCTGGCGGCGCGCCCAGCGCATCGCGGCGGCCGCGTCGAAGCGGTCCACGCGCGGGCGGGGCACCGCCGCCGCGGCCGTCGCGCCGGGCTCGGCCGCGGGCGCCGGAGCCGGCTCGCTGCGCGCGGGCGGCGCCGTGTCGCCGTCGTCGGAGCGGAACAGCGCGAAGTCGGTCGCCGCCTGCCAGATCAGCAGCCCCCCGATCACGAGCTGGATGCCGAGCGCCCAGAGCAGCAGCTTCGGCGTCGCCGGGTTCGAGCTCGCCATGACCGGGTTGAGCGTAGTCGCCGCTGGGCAACCGGGGCCCATGCGAGTCGCCGTCGTGGGAGCCACCGGGAACGTCGGGAGCGCGCTCGTCCGCGCGCTGTCCGCCGACGAGCGGGTCGACGAGATCGTCGGGATCGCCCGGCGCGCGCCCGATCTGCAGCAGCCGAAGACCACGTGGCGGACCGCGGACGTCGTCACCGACGACCTCGCCCCGGTGCTGGCCGGCGCCGACGTCGTCGTCCACCTGGCGTGGCTGATCCAGCCGTCGCGCGACGAGCGCACCACCCACGCCGTCAACGTCCAGGGCTCCGCGCGCGTGTTCCGCGCGGCGGCGCGCGCGGGCGTGGGCGCGATCGTGTACGCGTCGTCGGTGGGCGCCTACAGCCCCGGCCCCAAGGACCGGGCCGTCGACGAGTCGTGGCCCACCGAGGGCATCGGGTCCTCGTTCTACTCGCGCCACAAGGCGGCGGTCGAGCGGATCCTCGACTCCTTCGAGGCCGCGCACCCGGACGTGCGGGTCGCGCGCCTGCGCCCCGGGCTGATCTTCCAGCGCGAGGCCGCCTCCGAGATCCGCCGCCTGTTCGCCGGTCCGCTGCTGCCCGGCCCGCTGCTGCGCCGCGGCCTGATCCCGGTCGTCCCGCGCCATCCGCGGCTGCGCTTCCAGGCCGTCCACGCCCACGACATCGCCGACGCCTACCGCCTGGCCGTGGTGGACCCCGGCGCTCGCGGCGCCTACAACGTCGCGGCCGAGCCGGTGCTCGACGGCGAGGCGCTCGCGCGGCTGCTCGGCGCCCGCACCGTCCCCGTCCCCGGCTGGCTGCTGCGCGGCGGCGCCGACCTCTCCTGGCGCGCGCGGCTGCAGCCCACGCCGGCCGGCTGGGTCGACCTCGGCCTCGGCGCGCCGATCATGGACACGTCCCGGGCCCGCACCGAGCTGGGCTGGACGCCGGCCCACACGTCGGAGGAGGCGTTCCGCGACCTCTTCGACGGCATGCGCGAGGGGGCCGGGCTGCCGACGCCGCCGCTGGCCCCGCAGGCCGGCGGGCCCGCGCGCGTCGGCGAGCTGCTCACCGGCATCGGTGCCCGCAACCCGTAGCCCGAGGGCCGTGTAGGCTCGCGGCAGGAGATGCAACAGCACGGGGATCGTCTCAGCGCGGTCGACGTCTCGTTCCTGGCGCAGGAGGGACCGTCGTCGCACATGCACATCGGCGCGGTGACGGTCTTCGAGGGCCCCCCGCCGGCGTTCGAGGAGCTCTCGGACCTCCTGCGCAGCCGCCTGCACCTCGTCCCGCGCTACCGCCACCGGCTCGCGACGCTGCCGCTCGGCAGCGGCCGCCCGCTGTGGGTCGACGACCCCGACTTCGACCTCGAGTACCACCTGCGCCAGACCGCGCTCCCGCCGCCCGGCTCGTGGGAGCAGCTCATGAACCTCACGTCGCGGGTGTTCTCCCAGCAGCTCGACCGCAGCAAGCCGCTGTGGGAGATGTGGGTCGTCGAGGGGCTCGACGACGGCCGCTGGGCGCTGATCTCCAAGACCCACCACGCGCTGATCGACGGCATCAGCGGCGTCGACCTCGCCACGGTCCTGTTCGACCTGCAGCCGGTGCCGCGCACGGTCGAGGGGACCGGCGTGCCGTGGCGGCCGCGCCGGCCGCCGTCGGGCGTCGAGCTGCTGGCGGGGGGCGTGCGCGGCCTCGTGCGCGCCGGCCTGCGGCTGTCCGAGCGCGCGGTGCGCGCCGCCGCCCACCCCGACCGCACGCTCCACTCGGGGGTCGAGGCGCTGGAGGGCATCGGCGAGATCGTGTGGGCGGGGCTGAACCCGGCGCCGGAGACCCCGCTGAACGTGGAGATCGGCCCGCACCGCCGCTTCGTCGGCGTCCGCAACCGGCTCGACGACTTCAAGCTCATCAAGTCGGCGTTCGGGACCACCGTCAACGACGTCGTGCTCGCGGTGGTCGCCGGCGCGCTGCGCGGCTGGCTGCGCTCGCGCGGCGTGCGCACCGAGGGGCTGGAGCTGCGCGCGCTCGTGCCGGTGTCGATCCGGGCCGCCGACGAGCACGGCCAGCTCGGCAACCGGCTCGCGGTCGTGCGCGGCCCGCTGCCGGTCTACATCGCCGACCCGCTCGCGCGCCTGCTGGCCGTGAAGGAGGCGATGGACGGGCTGAAGGAGTCCAAGCAGGCGCTCGGGGCCGAGACGCTGGCGGGCGTGCAGGAGTTCGCGCCGCCGACGATCCTCGCGCAGGCGTCGCGGATCAACTTCTCCACGCGCCTGTTCAACCTGATCGTCACCAACGTGCCGGGGCCGCAGATCCCGCTGTACGTGTGCGGGCGCGAGCTGCAGGACGTCTTCCCGGTCGCCTTCCTCCCCCAGCGCCACGCGCTCGCCGTGGCGATCATGTCCTACAACGGGTCGATCAACTTCGGGCTGCTGGGCGACTTCGACGCGCTGCCCGACATCGACACGATCGCGTCGGGCGTCGAGCTGGAGGTCGACGCGCTCGCGCGCCTGGCCCGCGAGCGGCGCGACCGCGACCGCGAGCGCGAGGCCGAGGAGCCCGCGGGCGAGCCGGCGCCGGCCTGAGCGCCGGCGCTACGCGGTCCGGGTCGCCGCCTCCGGCTCGCGGGGCGCGTTCTCCACGTTGCCGGCGCGGTCGACGGCGCGCGCGTGGAACGCGTAGGTGTGGCCGGGACGCACGCGGACGCGCACGGCGCCGCGGGTGGTGGTCGCCACGAGCCGGGGCCTGCCGCCGTCGCGGCTGGCGTAGACGCGCACCCGGCGCACGCCGGACGCCCGCACGCCGGGCGGCGCGGGGTCGCTGGCGGTGACGTGCAGGACGACCGAGCCGCCGGTCGCCGTCTGCGGGGCGCGCACCGACGACTCGGGCGGGCGGCGGTCGACCCGGGCCGCCCGCGCGACGGCCGCCTCGGCGTCGACGACGCCCCAGCCGAGCGCGTTCGTCCACCCGCGCCCCTGCTCGCGCTGCGCGCTGCGCTTGAGGATGCGGATCACGTCGGCGGGCCCGAGGTCGGGGTTGAGGTCGCGCACGAGCGCGGCGGCGCCGGCGACGATCGGGGTCGCCATCGACGTCCCCTCCAGGAACGCGAAGCGGGTGTCGCCGGCCAGCTCGGTGCGGCAGCCGCACGGCCGCACGCCCGGGCCGCCGACCTCGACGTGCGGGCGCGTCTCGATCGCCGGGAACGCGCCGAGGACGCCGTTGGCGCCGGGCCGCTCGAACGCGCCGTAGGCGGCCATCGAGATCTGCGACCCGTCGCCGGCGAAGCGCGCCTTGCCGCCGGTGAACGCGGCCGCGGTCACGGTGAGGCCCTTCCCGACGCGCAGCCGCGGGCCGGTGCCGGTCGGCTGCAGGATGTTGGCCGGGTCGCCCTGCTCGGTCGTCGGGCGATCGGACGCGGCGGCGACCATCACGACCCCGCGCGCGTAGGCGTAGTCGACCGCGTCGATCATCGCCTGCGGCGGCTCGGCGCGATCGTCGGTGCCGATCGACATCGAGATGACGCCGGCGCCGCGGTCGGTCGCGTCGACGATCGCGCGCACGACGCTCTCGTCGCTCAGGTCGGACTTCTCGACGATGAGGCCGCACCGCAGGCCCGCGCCGGCGACCCCGAAGCCGTTGCCGGGCTGGCCGCACGCCAGCGAGGCGACGTGCGTGCCGTGCCCGCTCTCGTCGACGTCGGCGCCGGCGTGCGACGGGTCGCGGTCGAGGTCGTTGAGCGCCCGCACCTTCGGCGCCAGGTCAGGATGGCCGGCGTCGACGCCCTGGTCGATGATCGCGACCGCGACGCTGTCGCCGTCGGCGCGCTCCCACGCCTGCGGGAACCGCGAGCGCACGGCCCACCACTGCAGGCTCTCGCCCGCGGCGGCCGGGTCGAGGGTGGACAGCGCCGGGTCGTCGGGCAGGGCGCGCGGGCGGGCGCGATGCTCGATGTCGACGGCGCGCACCGCGGGGTCGCGGCGCAGGCGGCGGGCCAGCGCGGCGAGCGACTCCCCCGGGCGGGGCGCGACGGTCGCGATGCGCAGGCGCGGGATCCCGGGCCCGGCGCGGCGGGCGCCGGTCCGGGCGGCGACGGCACGCGCGGTCGCCGCGGTCGCACGGGCCTCGCCCGCCGGTTCGCGCAGCGACACGAGCAGCCGCCCGGTCGGCTCGGCCCCCGCCCCGGCCGGCGCGGCCAGCGACACCGCCATCGAGAGCAGGGCCACCCGCCGCATCGGCGCCAGGATAGTGGTGGCCGCGTGTATCGTTCCGCACATGGCCGCCTTCGACGCAGACCTGATCGGGCCCGACGAGACCGCCTACCGCCTCGAGCTGACGCCCGCGCAGCTGAAGGTGACCTGGTCGGCGCTGAAGTCGTTCTTCGACGACCTCGGCCACGACGAGCACGACGTCCGCGAGGTCGTGGGCGAGGTGCTCGCCAAGCTTCCCGGCGAGCACGACATCCGGGCGATCGATCTCGATCGCGAGCGCCGCAAGCGCCAGAGCTAGGTCGGCCCGAGCGCGGCGCGGCTCAGAAGCCGAGGGCGAACTTCGCGTCCTCGGACATGCGGTCCGGGCTCCACGGCGGCGTGAACGTCATCGTGGACTGGACGCTCGTCACGTCGGGCAGCTCGCCGACGAACTCCTCGATCTGCTCGGTGACCTGGGGGCCGATCGGGCAGCCGGGCGTCGTGAGCGTGAACGTGACGTGCACGTCGCCGCCGTCGATCTCGATCCCGTAGATGAGGCCGAGCTCGACGAAGTCGAGCCCGAGCTCCGGGTCGATCACGTTGGACAGGGCCTCTTCGACATCCTCGACGGAGGGCATGGATCCAGTGTAGACCTCCCCCGCCTCGGCGCGGTGGTCCACCGGTCGGGGATCCCTACGCTTGGAGGACCGTGCTGCCGCTGCTGCTGATCCTCTTCATCGCCGTCCCGATCGCGGAGCTGTACGTGATCATCCAGGTCGGCCAGTGGATCGGCGTGCTGCCGACGATCGGGCTGCTGATCCTGAGCTCGATCCTCGGCGGGCTGCTGCTGCGCGCCCAGGGCCGCTCGGCCTGGCGGCGCTTCAACGCGGCGGTGTCCGAGGGGCGCGTGCCCACGCGCGAGGTGCTCGACGGCGTGTGCGTCATCGCCGGCGGCCTGGCCATGCTCGCCCCGGGCTTCATCACCGACGTCTTCGGCATCCTCCTGCTGCTGCCGCCGACGCGGGCGGTGTTCCGCCGGCTCGCGCTGGCCAACATCGCCAGCCGGATGGCGGCCACGGGCGCGAGCTGGGGCGTCGGGAAGGTCGCGGGCCGGCGCGGCGGGATGGCGCGCCGCCCCTACGACGTGGAAGGCTCCGCCCGGGAGCACGAACAGGAGCGACTGCCGTGAGCGATGCGATCGACCCCAGCCTGGAGGCGCCCCGGCCGGCGAGCGGCCCCGGGTTCTCCGACGCCGTGACGTTCTCGTTCGGCGACGAGCGCGCCGGCGTCTTCGGGATGGCGCGCGTCGGGCTGGCCGGCGGGACCGGCAGCGGCCTGGCGCTGCTGTTCGCCGGGCGCGAGACGGCGGCCGCCAGCGCGGAGGGCGGCGTCGAGCTGGCCGAGTCCGCCTGGGAGGCGGTCGACGCCGGCGGTGTGTCGACGACGATCGAGGCGCCGCTGGAGCGCTGGACCGCCCGCTTCGACGGGGGCGCCGACGGCGGCTTCGAGCTGCGCTTCTCGGCGATCGGCGCGCCGGCCGCGACCTCCGGCGGCGGGATGAGCGGCTACGAGCAGCTCTGCCGCGTGCGCGGGACCGCGCGCGTGGGCGACCGGACCGTCGAGGTCGACTGCCTCGGCCAGCGCGGCCACCAGTGGGGCGAGCCCGACTGGGAGCGGATGGCGATGGCGCGCACGATCGGCGCGTGGATGAGCGACGACCTGGCGGTCGTGCTCGGCGCGTTCCGCCCCGCCGACGCCACCGACCACGGCCGCGACGAGCTGTCCGCCGTCGTGCTGGCGGGCTCTCCGCCGCGGCCGGTCGCGATCGCCGACCCGCGCCTGTCGACGGCCTACGACGCCGAGGGCCGCCAGCGCCGCGCCGGCTGGGAGCTGTGGCCGGCCGACGACGAGGACGGCTTCGCGCGCCGCGGCGCCGGCGAGGTCCTCTGCGGCACCTCGCTCGACCTCGGGCGCCTGCGCCTGGACTGCGCGTTCTTCCGCTTCCGCATGGAGGGGCGCGAGGGCGTGGGGCGCTACGACGTGCTGCGCCGCACCTGAGCGCGCGCCCGCTCCGCCCCCCTCACCGCCCCGCGTGGACCGGGCACGTGTGGCACATGGCATCCGCTATGCGGACGTCATGTGCCACACGTCCGACGCGACCGTTGACACGCGATACGTTGCGATATATCGTTACTGCATCGCGATAGAACAACGACACGAGGAGGCGCGATGCACGCGATGACCATGCGGCGACTGTGCGATCCGCGCGTCGTCGCCCTGCTGGCGATGAGCGGCCGCGGCGAGCGCGGGCGTCATCACCACCGCCATCGGGGCGGCCCGGGGTTCGGACCGTGGGGGCCGCCGTTCGGCGGGCGCGGCGGTCCGTTCGGCCGGCGCGGGCGGCGGATGCAACGCGGCGACGTCCGCGCCGCGATCCTGGTGCTGCTCGACGAGGAGCCGCGCAACGGCTACGGCCTGATGCAGGAGATCGAGCAGCGCAGCGACGGCGCGTGGCGCCCGAGCCCGGGCTCGGTCTACCCCGCCCTGTCGCAGCTCGAGGACGAGGGCCTGATCCGGGCCGAGACGCGCGACGGGCGCAAGCTCTTCGCGCTGACCGACGCCGGCCGCCGGCACGTCGAGGAGCACCGCGAGGAGCTCGGCGCGCCGTGGGAGGCGGCCAGCGGCGGCCTGGGCGAGCACGTCGTCGAGCTGCGCGAGCTGCTGTGGCAGGTCGGCGCGGCGGCGATGCAGGTGGTCCAGGCCGGCGACGAGCAGCAGGTGGCCCGTGCCCGCGAGGTGCTGACGGAGGCCCGCCGCTCGCTCTACCGGATCCTGGCCGGCGACGACCCGGCCGCCGAGGGCGGCGCGGACGCGGACACCGGCCCGGACGCCCCGGGCGCCTGAGCCCGCGACGTCAGTTGTCGGAGCCCAGCCGGTCCCAGACGTAGAGGTCGAGGCACTCGGCCGCGAGCGCCATCGCGCGTTCGCGGCTGAGGCTCGGCAGCACGGTCTCGAGGGCCTGCTCCTCGGCCACGCCCGCGTCGAAGGCCTCCTCGCCGCGGAAGCCGGCGGCGATCTTCAGCGCCTCGCGCCGGTTCTCGCCGAGGCTGGAGAACGCGCTGACGAGGAACTCGCGGTTGGCGATCGGCGTCCCGACCTCGAGCGAGGCGTGCCACGCGGCGAGCATCGACAGGTCGTGCTCGTCGAGGTCGGCGACGGCCTGGGCGTAGTGGTGCTCGAGCTCCCGCTCGGGGATCTCGTCGACCCACGCGCGCACGACCTCCCCGACGAGCTGCCGACGAGCTTCGCGGCCGACGGACTCGGCGACGACGCGGATGGCATCCTGGGGTTCGATGAAGCAGAGTGGCATCGGAGCTCCGTAGAGGGGCCGAATGACTGGTCGACGGGACTGTAAGCGTCGGTGTGGACGGCAAAACGGCGGCTCAGCCGGCGCCGAACTCGCCGCCCCCGCGACCGCCCTCGACGATCGCCGACCCCGCGCTCGCGCCCTCGGGCACTGAGGGCGGCGCGGGCGCCTTCACGGCCGTCGTCGCCGGAGGCGTCGCCGCCGGCGCCCGGAACTCCACGCGCCGCTGCGCCCCGCGCTCCACCGGCCGCTGCGCGCGCCGCTCCACGGCCCGGAACTCGCGCGCCCCACGCCCGCTCGCGGCGAACTCGCCGCCACGACCGCCACCGCCGCTCCCGGCTGGGCCGCCCGTCGCGCGCTGCGCCCCGGTGGCGGGTCTCGAAGCGGGAGCCCGGCGCGCCCCCGGCGTCACGAGCGCCACCGTCCGCGCCGGCGGCGCGGACGCCTCCCGCGCCGGTGCCCGCTGCGCGGCCCGGTCGCGCTCGCCCCCGCCCCCGCCGTGCTCGCCGCCCACCTGCACGGCGGTCACCGCCCCGCCGCCCGCCACCACGGCCGCCGACGCCACCGCCGCGACCTTCGCCGAGGTGACCGCCTCCGCGCCCATCTGCGCCTTCACCGCCCACGCCGTCGCGCGCTCCTGCATCCCCACGACCGCGCTCTCCAGCGCCCGCACGAGCGCCTCGACGCGCCCGCCGCCCGGCGCCCCCGCCGCTCCCGCCGAGGCGACCGCGAGCCCCGCCGCCGGCAGCACGCCGGCCAGGTGCGGCCCGGCCGCGCGCAGCTCCCGCACGGTGGCCCGGCATCCCGCGCAGCGGCGCAGGTGCGGCCGCGCGGCCGCGAGCTGCTCGGCCGTCGCCTCCCCGTCCACCAGCGCCGCCACCACCGGCGCCCACCGCTCGCACTCCTCGCCGGCCTCGATCCCCGCGTAGCGGCGCAGGAACGCGCGCCGCCCCTCGGTCAGGCATCGATTGACCTTCGTGTAGGTCCATTGCTGGCGCTCGGCGATCTCCGCGTACGAGAGGCCCTGCGCCTTCAGCCACAGCGCCGTGACCTCCTGGGGCTTGAGGCGCTGCAGCGCCTCGGCCGAGCGCGCCATCCGGTCCCACCGCACGATCCGCTCGTCGACGTCGGCCTCGCGCTCGGCCGGCCGCGCGTCGAGGTCGGTCTCCTCGGACGCCACGAGCTCCAGCCGCGCCTTGCGCACGGCCATCGCCTCGTGCTTGACGACGACGTGCAGCCACCGATCCACGCTGGCGGGGTCGAGGGTCGGGGCGCGCCGCAGGAAGATCTCCATCGCCCGCTGGTAGGCGTCGTGGGCGTCGTCGGCGCACAGGGAGTGCCGTCGCGCGGTCCGCAGCAGCGCGCTCGCGTGCTCGCGGATCGTCCGCACGACGAGGTCGTGGGAGGGCTCCATGCTCCCCATCAGTCAGAGAGTGGCGAACATTCGCCCCCTTCTGTTCGATCTGGACGGACGTCGCAGCTCAGCCGAGCGTGGTGTCGAGCGTCATCATCAGCGCGAAGCCGACGATGAGCGCGAGCGTCGCCGCCCGATCGCTGCCGGCGTGGGCCTCCGGCACGAGCTCGTCGATGACGACGTACAGCATCGCGCCCGCCGCGAAGGCCAGGCCGGCCGGCAGCAGCACCGCGACCACCGCCGCCACGGCGATCGCGCCGATCGCCGCCGGCGGCTCGAACGCGCCCGTCGCCGCCGCGAACGCGAACGCCTGCCGGCGCGACGCGCCGCCGTCCAGCAGCGGGGCCGCCGCCGCGAACCCCTCCGGGATGTTCTGGATGCCGATCGCCAGCGCGATCGGGATGCCGAGCTCGGTGCCGCCCGCGGCGAACGCGAGGCCGACCGCCATCCCCTCGGGCACGTTGTGGATCGCCATCGCGATGAGCAGGAGCAGGCCGCGGCGCTGCGCGGCGGGATCCGCGTCGCGGCGCACGAGGCCCGTGCGGCCTCGCTCCACGAGCCGCGCGTGCAGGTGCGGCACGAGCCGGTCGAGCGCCGCCAGGCACGCGGCGCCGGCCAGCAGCCCGGCCACGACCTCGCCGACGCCGCCGAGGTCGAGCGCCGGCACCAGCAGGCTGAACATCGTCGCCGCCAGCATGATCCCGGCGGTGAAGGCCATCAGGACGTCGAGCGCGCGCTCCGACGGGCGGCGCAGGACGAGCAGGCCGAGCCCGCCGACGGCGGTCGCCGCCCCCGACGCCACGATCCAGGCGAGCTCCTCGAGCGTCAGGTCCATGGCCGCCGGATCATCTCGAACCGGCGGCCGGGGACCGCGTCGTCAGCTTCCGGCGATGCCCTCGCCCGGCGGGCAGCTCACGCCGACGAGGTCCTGCAGCACGACGTCGGGCGCGACGCCGCAGCCCACCAGGGCGGTGCCGAGCGACACCACGACCCAGCGCTTGGAGCCCTGCGGGTTGACGAGGATGAAGTAGGCGGGCTGGAACTTGCCCTCGCCCTTGGCCGTCGCCGTCTGCCAGGCCAGCGCCCAGTTGTCCGACAGCGACGAGATCCGGATCCGGTCGACCTTGTACCAGCCCCTGTTGATCCGGTTGGCGCCCCCGAGCTTGGTCGTCTTGACGGCTCGGGTGATCTGCTTGGCCTGGGACGCCGTGGGCGCCTTGGAGGCGGCGGCCGGGCCGGCGAACGCGCCGAGGGCCAGCGCGCCGGCGGCGAGCGCCGCGAGCATCGTGCGAAGAGGCATGGCGCCAGCCTAGTGCCGCACGGCGGCCATCTGGTCGCGCAGGCGCTCCAACGCTCGTCCGTTCCCGCGCCGCAGCCAGGACCGCGACAGCGGCGCCAGGAGCCGCTCCGCGAGGGGCGCCGCCTCGGTCACGACCGTGAACGTGACCTCGGTCGCGCCCTCGCCGCTCGGCCGCAGCGTCCACGTGCCGCGGGTGCGCCGGCGGCCCTTCGCGCCGACCGTCGTCTCGACGATCCGCTCGGGCGCCTCGGCCTCGACGATCTCGATGTCGATCCAGTCGGCCGGCCCGGGCGTGGCCGCCCGCACGCGGGCCCGCGCCCCGACGCCGGACTCCGCGCCCGACAGCGTCCAGTCGCGCAGGAAGTGGTCGCAGAACGCCTCGTGGTTGGCGAGCACGACGAGGTGGTCGTACACCTCCTGCGGCGGGCGGTCGACGATGGTGCTGACCGTCACGGCTTCCAAGACGTCCCTCCTTCGGGTCGTGGCTCAGCTCGCGCGGAGATACGTAAGCACAGCCAGGACCCGCCGGTGATCGTCGTCGCTGGCCGGCAGGTCGAGCTTGGAGAAGATCGACGACACGTGCTTCTCGACCGCGCTGGCGGTGATGACGAGCTCGCGCGCGATCGCGGCGTTCGTGCGCCCCTCGGCCATCAGCCCCAGCACCTCGCGCTCGCGCGGGCTGAGCGCCCCGAGCTCGCCGTCGCCGGCGCGCGGGTCGCGGGCGCGCAGCAGGGCGCTGACCACCTCGCTGTCCAGCGCGGTGCCGCCGCCGGCGACCCGCTGCAGCGCGTCGAGGAACGTGCGGACCTCGGCGACGCGCTCCTTGAGCAGGTAGCCGACGCCCTCGGCGCCCTCGGCCAGCAGCTCGGCCGTGTAGACCGGCTCGACGTACTGGGACAGGATCAGGATCCCCGTGTCGGGATGGCGGCGGCGCACCTCGATCGCCGCGCGCACGCCCTCGTCGGTGAACGTCGGCGGCAGGCGCACGTCGACGATCGCCAGGTCCGGCTTGTGGCCGTTGACGACGCGCAGCAGGCCCGGCCCGTCGTCGACCTGGGCCACGACCTCGATGTCGTGGTCGGTCAGCAGCGCGATGAGCCCCTCGCGCAGCAGCGCGTTGTCCTCGGCGATCACGACCCGCATGGCAGCTCCACGCGCACCAGTGTGCCCGCTCCGGGGTCGCTGGCGATCTCGACCCGGCCGTCGACCGCCTCGACGCGGTGGCGCAGGCCGGTCAGCCCGGCGCCGGCCGGGTCGGCCCCGCCCGGCCCGTCGTCGGCGACCTCGACGACGAGCGCGTCGCCGCGCTCGGACACGGTGACGAGCGCGGACGCCTCCGGGGCGTGCTTGGCGACGTTCGTCAGCGCCTCGGAGATCGCGAAGTAGGCGGCGGTCTCGACGACGAGCGGCGGCCGGTGCGACAGCGAGCCCTCGACGCTCACCGGGATCGCCGAGCGGCGGCCGAGCGCCTCGACGGCCGCCATCAGCCCGCGGTCGGCCAGGACGGGCGGCGCGATGCCGCGCGCCAGGTCGCGCAGCTCGCCGATGGCCGCGGTCGCCTCCTCGCGGGCGCGGCGCACGAGCTCGGCCGCCTCCGGGCGGTCCTCGAGGCGCTCCTCGGCGCGCCCCAGGTGCATCGTCAGCGCCACGAGCCGCGCCTGCGCCCCGTCGTGCAGGTCGCGCTCGATGCGGCGCAGCTCGGCCGCCTGGGCGTCGACGACGCCGCGCCGCGTGCGCGCCAGCTCGTCGACGCGCTCGGTCAGCTCCTCCTCGCGGGCGCTGCCGAACAGGCGGTGGCGGTGGACGATCAGCGCGTGCACGGCGAGCCCGACCGCGAACGCGCTCAGCGGCCACACCGGCCAGAACTCGCCCGCGCCGCCGATCGCCCACGCCGCGACGTCGGCGACCGCGAGCGTCCCCAGGACCGAGGCGGTGATGGCCAGCGCCCGCTCCGACGGCGTCGGCAGCCGCTGGCTGAAGCGGACGCCGGCGTGGATCGCGAGCGGCACGAACAGGCCCACGAACACCCAGGCCGGCCAGAAGAGGCCGCTGCCGTCGGCGGCCACCCACACCACGACGACGATCAGCGCCAGGAGCGCCGACAGGCTGGCGTGGATGCCGAGCGCGATGCGGGCCTGCGTGGTCATGGCGACCAGGATGACGCAGGCGGCGGCCCGCATGGGTGGGGCGGCATGGCGTCCGCGCCCGCTGCGCGCCCCCGTCCGGAGGTGCGGGAAACCCCACCCACCGGCGTCGAGCGATACGGTGACGGCGATGCCCCACAACGTCCTCGTCGGCTACGACGGCTCCGACAACGCCCGTCTCGCGCTCGCGCAGGCGATCGAGATCGCCCAGCGCACGAACGCGCGCCTCACCGTCATGAGCGTCGTCCCCGACGTCGCGGCGACCGCGCACGCCGCCTGGCTGGCCGGCGGCAACCCCGCCGAGCTCGAGGAGGAGATGCGCAAGGAGGTCACCGCGACGCTGGAGGAGGGCATCGAGCAGGTGCCCGACGACCTGCCCGTGACGAAGCTCCTCGGCCACGGGCACGCCGGCCCCGCGCTCGTCGCCGCCAGCGAGGAGCAGGGCTGCGACCTCATCGTCGTCGGCACCCGCGGCCGCGGCGCGATGCGCTCGCTGCTCCTGGGCAGCGTCACCGAGCACCTCGTCACCCACAGCCGGGTGCCGATCGTCGTCGTGCCGCCGCCCGACCGGCTGCGCGAGGACCTCGCCTAGCCGCGGTTGAGGCGCGCGAAGATCCGCTTCTGCGCGCCGTAGAGCTTGGGCAGCTCGCGGGCCAGCCGCGCGTAGGCGTCGCGGGCGGCCGGCTGCGGCTCGAACGCCGCGTCGACGGGCACGAGCCCGGCCACCGCGCGCGGCTCCAGCGCGCCGACGCCGATCGCCCCCAGCAGCGCCGCCCCGCGCAGCGTCGCCAGCGCCGGGTCGGCGACCCGCTCGATCCGGCGGTCGAGCACGTCGGCGAGGATCTGGCACCACAGGTCCGACACGGCCCCTCCGCCGATCAGCCGCAGCGGGTCCAGGCGCCGCCCGGCGAAGCGCTCCACGCCGCCCAGCAGCCAGCGCGCGTTGTAGGCGACGCCCTCGAGCACCGAGCGCGCCAGCTCCGCGCGCGACGCCTCGACCGACACGTTGTGCCAGCCGCCGCGCGCCCGCCGGTCGGACACCGGCGAGCGCTCGCCCGCCAGCCACGGCGCGAAGATCACGCCGCCGCTGCCGGGCGGCGCCTGCGCGGCCAGCGCGACCAGATCCTCGTAGCTGCCGCCGAGCACGCGGTCGCGCAGCCACTGCAGGCAGGCGCCGGCCGAGTCCTGGTTGTCGGCGATCAGGTAGCGCCCCGGCCCCACCCCGGGCACCGAGGCGATGGAGCGGATCGGGTCGGTCTTCTTGAACGGCACCGGGCAGGAGATCCACGACGTCGTGCTGATCGCCATGTGCGCGGCGAACTCGTCCAGCGCCCCGGCACCCGCCGCGGCGGCGTGCAGGTCGGGGGTCCCGGCCACGACCGGGACCCCGCCGGGCAGGCCGAGGTCGCGCGCGACGTCGTCGCGCACGGCGCCGACGACCGAGCAGCTCCGGGCCAGCGGCGCCAGCCGGTGCGGCTCCACGCCCGCCAGCGCGACCAGCTCGGGGTCGTAGGCGAGCCGGTCGAGGTCGCGGTTGTCGGTGAGCCAGGCCGCGATCATCGACGCGTGGCTGGCCGCCGCGCGGCCGCTGAAGCGCATCGTCAGGTAGTCGGCCGGCTCCAGGAACCAGCGCGCGGCGGCCGATGTCCGCGGCCGGTCGCGCTGCAGGAACAGCATGTGGCTGATCGGGTCCCCGCCGGCCGGCGACGGCGCCCCGCCGGTGCGCCGGATCCACGTGGCGACGCGCCGCGGGTGGTAGCCGAGCAGCGGCCCGCCGATCAGGTCGCGCGCGTGCCTGCGACCGCGCGTGTCGAGCCACAGCACGCAGTCGTCGACCGGCCGGCCGTCCTCGTCGACCGGCACGACGCTGCCCCACTGGGAGGCGACCGACACCGCGACGACGCGGGCCGGGTCGACCGCGCCGCCGCGCAGCGCCTCGCGGGCGCCGTCGCGGATCAGCGTCCACCAGCGCTCGGCGTCCTGCGTCGCGCCGCCGTCGGGGGTGCGCCGGGTCTCCACCGGCGTGTGGCGCGCCCACACGATGCGCCCGGCGGTGGAGACGAACCCGACCTTCGGGCCGCCGGTGCCCTGGTCGACGGCGAGGACGACGCGCTCCTGGTCGCCGCCGCCGGCGCTCATGCCGGGTCGGGGACGCTCAGCTGGGCGTCGAGGATCTGCGCCATCACCCCGCGGATCATCGCGTCGGCGTCGACGGTCAGCCCGCCCGGCACGCCGCCGTAGATCGCCGCCGACGGAGCCGGTTCCCCGGCGTGCTCGCGCGCGTAGGCGACCGCGGCGGCGAGATCCTCGGCGAACGCCTCCACCACGCCCTCCTGGAGCTGCGGGCGCGTGACGGCGAAGTGCAGCCCGTCGGGGTACTGCAGCCCGTTGAAGCGCCAGCCGCGCTCGCGCATCGCGTCGTTGACGTGGTAGATCGAGAACGCGTCGGAGGTGAAGGCGAAGACGAACGTCGGCTCGCCCATCAGCCGCAGCTCGGGATGCGCGCGGACGGCGTCCTGCATCCGCGCCGACGTCTCGAAGATCCCCTTCGCGTAGCGCCGGTAGCCGTCGCGCCCGAGCGACACCATCGCCGCCCACGTCGCGGCCAGCAGCCCGTCGGAGCGCGACCCCTCCATCCCGGGCGAGAAGTACTTGCCGCCGCTCCAGTCGGGCAGGAACGCGTACGCCTGGTTGCGCAGCGCCCTGTCGCGGAACAGGACGGTCGAGGTGCCCTTCAGCGCGTAGCCGTACTTGTGCGTGTCGGCGGAGATGCTCGTCACGCCCGGGAGGCGGAAGTCGAAGACCGGGACGTCGAGCCCGAGCTCCTCGCCGAACGGCAGCAGGAAGCCGCCCAGGCAGCCGTCGACGTGCAGGCCGACGCCGTGGCGCAGCGCCATCTCCGAGAGCTCGGCGATCGGGTCGATCGTGCCGTAGCCGTAGTTGCAGGCGGAGCCGACGATCGCGACCGTCCGATCGTCGATGAGCGCCTCCATCGCCGCGAGGTCGGCGAGCGTCGTGTCCGGGTCGACCGGCGCGCGCCGCAGCTCGATGCCGAACAGATGGCAGGCCTTGTCGAACGCCGGGTGGGCGGTCTCGGGCTTGACGACGTTCGGGCGGTCGATGCCCCGTTCGCGGCCGTGCTCGCGGTAGACGAGCATCGCGTGCATGATGCTGCCGGTCCCGCCGCTGGTGACGAGGCCGGCGGGCTCGCCGTCGGCGACGCCGCCGGCGTGGAACAGGTCCAGCGCCATCGCCAGGATCTCGCCCTCGAAGCGCGTCGCGCTCGGGCACATGTCGCGCTGCAGCGCGTTGTGGTGGGCGAAGAGGCCGAACGCCTCGGTCAGGAACGCGTAGTGCTCGCGGTCGCCGCAGTACATCGTCCCCGAGCAGCGGCCGGTCTCCCAGACCTGGTCCTCCTCGGCCGCCATCTCGCGCAGCTCGGCGAGGATCTCCTCGCGGGAGCGCCCGGTCTCGGGCAGCGCCCGCATGACCGGGTAGCGGTCCCGGTACGGATAGGCGTCGAACAGGTCGGCCATGGCGTCAGCGGTCGAGCCCGAGCGCGGCCGCGGCGCGCGCCCACGCGTCGGCGTCGGCGGCGTCGGGCGAGGCGCCGGCGGTGATCCGGGGCGTCCCGGGGGGCCGGTCGACGTTGGCCAGCGCGAGGTCGAGCGCGGCGATCGGCACCTCGGCGGCCTCGGCCAGCTCCGCGGCGCGGCGGTCCAGCAGCAGGCGGTCGCCGATCCCGAAGACGCGCTTGGCGGCGATCGTGGCGTCGTCGCGATCGCCCGCGAGCAGCGCGGGCGCCTCGACGTCGGCGAGCCCGAGGGCGCCGGCGACGACGAGCAGGTCGTAACGGGCGCGGCCCATGCCGCCGACCGTGCCCAGCCGCTCGAACAGGCGCTCGAAGCGGCGCTGCGGCGTCCACGACGGGTCGCCGTCCAGCGCGGCGGACGGCCCGCCGTGGCGCTCCAGCCAGGCGCGCAGGGACTCCAGGCCGCGCTCGGCCGCGGCCTCGTCGGCGTACGGCGAGCGCTCCCCGCGCAGCACCGCCTCGGCGGCCAGCCGGATGCCCTCGTCGCGGTCGGCCGCGGTGGCCGCCTCGGCGAACGCGCCCTGGGGCGCGGTCCGCAGCTCGGTCAGGCGGCCCGTGGCGAACGCGAGCTCCTCGGCGAGCTGCTCGGCGTCGGCGGTCGCGTGCAGGCCGGGGACGAGCGCGGAGTGGTAGCCGTCGTCGGCGGCGCGGGCGACGCGCCGCACGCGCATGCCCGCCGTGCCGGTGCTGCGCCGCGAGGACGACGACCGGGCCGTCCCCCGCGGGCGCGCGGTGCTCGACGAGGTGCCGGCCCGCCGGCGCGGCGGCTCGGGCTCGCGGCAGATCGGGCAGTTCTGGATGAAGCGGTTGTGGCGGCAGAACGTCGGCACCGACGTCCCATGCTAGATGCCCGCGGGCCGTCTGCGGGTCAGGCGGTGAGGCGCGACCAGGTGGCGGCGGCCAGCAGCGGATCGGGCTCGTCCACCGGCGCGGGCGCGAGCCCCTCGCGGGCGAGCCCGAGGTCGGCGGCGATGCGGTCGATGAGCTCGGCGCTGCGGCGCGTGGCCGCCTCCCAGCAGACGAGCAGCACCTCGGCGTCGACCCGCCGGCGGCGCACCGGGACGACGCGGATCGGGTGCTCGGCGGGCGGGCGCGGATGGTCGAGCGGCGTGACCGGGCGCACCTCGGGCGGGCCGCCGGCGATCGCCGACACCGTGATCAGCGGGCGCCCGTTGCGGCGCCGCGGCGGCGGGAGGCGCCCCCAGGTGGCGGCGCGCAGCGTCGTGTCGCGCAGAAGCGCGTCGCGG
>DATMSA010000138.1:0-3471 GCA_035565675.1 Capillimicrobium sp.
ACGCGTGCGGGCACGTGGTGGTCGGCTCGCCGTGACCGCGGTCGCGAGCTCGACCGCGGAGGAGATCCGGGCGGTCGCCGCGCGCCTGGGGTTCGTCGCGGCGTGGGCGCCCGCCGCGCTGCCGGGCTTCGTGGGCGAGCGCTACGCGGGGTGGCTGGCGGCGGGCCGCCACGCGATGATGGGCGAGCTGCTGCGCGGCGTCGACGTCCGCCTCGACGCGACCCAGCGCTTCGGGTGGGCGCGCAGCGCGCTCGTGCTCGCGCTGCCGCACGCGTACCCGGAGCCGGCCGTGCCCGACGACGACGGCGTGCGCATCGGCCGGGTCGGGCGGGTCTTCTGGGTGCGCGAGCAGGCGTTCGTCGAGCGGCTGGCGCGCCCGGCGATCGACGCGGTCAAGCAGGCGCTGCGCGAGGCCGGCCACCGCGCGCGCGACTGGATCGACCAGGGGCCGCTGCCGCTGCGCAGCCACGCGGCCGGGTCCGGGCTGGGCTGGATCGGGCGCAGCGGGATGCTCGTCTCGACGGCGCTGGGGACGGCGACGACGCTGGCGGTGCTGCTGACCGACGTGGAGGTCGAGCCGCCGGCCGCGCACCCGGACCGGTGCGGGACGTGCCGGCGGTGCGTGGACCGCTGCCCGACCGGCGCGCTGCTGGGCGACGGGACGCTCGACGCGCGCCGCTGCGTGAGCTACTGGACGACGCAGCACCCGGGGCTGGTCCCGGCGGAGGCGTGGGCGGGGATCGGCGACTGGGTGTTCGGGTGCGACGTCTGCCAGCAGGTGTGCCCGTGGAACGCGCGCGCCGAGGCGGCGTGGGTGCGCTACGTGCCGGACGCCGAGCTCGCGCATCCGGACCTGCGCCGGCTCCTGGCGCCGGGCTTCGAGCGCGTCTTCGCCGGCAGCGCGTTCGAGCGCGCCGGGCGCTCGCGGCTGGCGCGCAACGCGCTGATCGTGCTCGCGAACGCCGGCGAGGCCGGCCATCTGCCGCTCGTGCGCTCCGCCGCCGGCGACGCCGACCCGGTCGTGCGCGCGACCGCGGCCCATGCCCTCGCGCGCCTGGGCGACCGGGCGGCGGCCGACCGCCTGCGCGGGGACCCGGACGCGACGGTCGCGCGGGAGGCGGCGGCGGCGCTGGGGGACGTCGCGAGCTGACGCGCATCCGCATGCGACCAGCGGTTAGGATCCGCCCGTGAGCACGGCGACGCGGGCCCGGAGCCTTCCGCTCGTCGCCGAGGCGACGCTGGCCTTCGGGGTCGGGCTGGCGACCTTCGTCGCGGTCGGCGGGCTGCTCGAGCTGCTGGACGCCACGGTGCTCGCCGTCGCCGTCGGCATCGCGTGCGTCGCCGGCGTGGTGGGCGTGGCGCGCCGCTGGGGCATCGTGTTCGCGGCGCCGGCCGCGTTCGGCGGGCTCGTCGCGTTCGACTGGTTCCAGTTCCCGCCCACGCACGCGTTCGCGGTCCCCGACGCCGAGGACCTGGCGTGGCTCGCCGGCTACCTCGGCGTCGCGGTCTTCGTCGGCGAGCTCGCCGCGCACGCCGGCCGGCGGGCGTCGCTCACCGAGCGGGCCCGCAGCGAGCTGGCCGAGGAGCAGGCGGCGCTGCGGCGCGTCGCGACCCGGGTCGCGCGGCGCGAGGCGCCGAGCGAGATCTTCGCCGCAGTCGCCCGCGAGGTCGGCACGCTGCTCGGCATGGACGGCGCGATCGTCGTCCGCTACGTCGACGGCGCGACCGCGATCGAGGGGGTGAGAGGCTGGAGCGCGACGACCCCGGAGCCCCTCGAGATCCCGCGGCGCCCGATCCAGGACACGTCCCTGGCCCGCCGGATCCTGGAGACCGGCCGCGCCGCGCGGATCGACGACTACCAGCGGTGGCGCGATCCGGTGCCGGCGATCGTGACCGAGCTCGCCATCTGCTCGTCGGTCGCCGCCCCGATCGTCGTCGAGGGCCGGCTGTGGGGCGCGATCGTGACGTGGTCCCAGCAGCCGCGGCCGCTGCCGCAGGAGGTCGAGTCCCGGCTCACCGACTTCACCGAGCTGATCGCGACCGCGCTCTCCGACGCGGCCAGCCGCGACGCGCTGGCGAAGCTGGCCGACGAGCAGGCGGCGCTGCGCCGCGTCGCCGTGCTCGTGGCGCGTGAGGCGCCGCCCGCCGAGGTGTTCGCCGCGGTGGCCGAGGAGGTCGGGCGGCTGCTCGAGGTCGACGTCACGCGCATGTACCGCTACGAGGCGGACGGCGCCGCGAGCGCGGTCGCCGACTGGGGCGAGACGGAGACCGCGATCCCGGTCGGGACGACCATGCCGCTGGACGGCGACAGCGTCGTGGCGCGGGTGCGGCGCACCGGGCGCCCCGCGCGCGTCGACGACCACTCGCAGGTCGACGGGACGATCGGCCGGCTGTCGCGCGCGATGGGGACGCACTCGGCCGTCGGCGCGCCGATCGTGGTGAACGGCAGCCTGTGGGGCGCGATCGTCGCGGCGACGCGCCGGCCGGTGCTGCTCCCGGCGAACACCGAGGCGCGGATGGCCGAGTTCACGGAGCTGGTCGGCACCGCGATCTCCAACATCCAGGCGCGCACCGAGCTGGCCGAGTCGCGGGCGCGCATCGCGGCGGCGGCCGACGAGGAGCGCCGCCGCGTGGTGCGCGACCTCCACGACGGCGCGCAGCAGCGGCTGGTGCACACGGTGATCACCCTGAAGATGGCCCGCCAGGCACTCGACCGCAGCGCCGACGGCGCCGAGCTGGTCGAGGAGGCGCTGAAGCACGCCGAGCAGGCCAACGCCGAGGTGCGCGAGCTCGCCCACGGGATCATGCCGGCGGCGCTGTCGCGCGGCGGGCTGCGGGCGGGCATCGACGCGCTCGCCGAGCGGATGCCGCTGCCGGTCGAGGTCGACGTCGCGGCGCCGCGCCTGCCGTCGCCGCTGGAGGCGACCGCGTACTTCGTCGTGGCCGAGGCGCTGACGAACGTGGTCAAGCACGCGGGCGCCCAGCAGGCGTCGGTGACGGTGCGGCTCGCCGACGAGACGCTCGTGCTGGAGGTGCGCGACGACGGCGTCGGCGGCGCGCGGGCCGGCGGCAGCGGCCTGCTCGGCCTCGCCGACCGCCTGGCGATCCACGAGGGCCGCCTGCGCGTCGTGAGCCCGCCCGGCGGCGGCACGCTCGTCTCGGCGACGATCCCGCTCCCCGGGGACGTGTGGCACCTGGCATCGGACAGGTCGATGCCAGGTGCCACACGTCCGGTCACGGCATCGGAATCCGGGTGAGGTGCCCGGCATGTCCGAGACACCCACAGCGGCCCGACCGGCGGGCGGGCGGACATCGGCTGAGGTCCCGCCGACGGGACGGGCGTGTCAAGCTTGGCACGACGGCGACAACCACCAAAGGGGAATGCGATGGCGACACGCAACGGCAGTGCCGAGTGGAAGGGCGACCTGCGCGGCGGCAACGGCACGCTGAGCCTGGGCTCGGGCGCGTACT
>DATMSA010000139.1:0-50528 GCA_035565675.1 Capillimicrobium sp.
CGCCCCCGACAGGGCCCGCAGGAAGCCGGCCTCCGTCGGCTCGGTGCTCTCCCCCTCGACGGCGAGCACCGTCGCGCCCGCGGCCTGCGCGTCGGCGGCGAACGCGCGCAGGAGCGCCGACTTGCCCACCCCGGCGATGCCGCAGACGAACGCCACGGCCGGTCCCGCGTCGTCCAGGAGGCCGAGGAGGAACCCGCGCTCGGCGTCGCGACCGACGAACGCGTCCCCACGCTCGCTGATGAGGGTCTGGAGGGTCCGCTCCACGATCGTCCCTTCGCGGGTCTCGGCGTGAGCCTACCGCGACCCCGGTCAGCCGCTCCTCAGGAAGTCGTCAGGGAACCCCGCCGGGGCGCCCGTAGCGTCGCGGGCGTCCCCTCCGACCCCGACCGAAGGAGTCCCCATGCAGGCCGTACAGACGCAGGCGCTGGACCTGATGCGCTTCACCCAGGTGGGCGGCGGCGAGAACGCCGTCGAGGCGGCGTGGCCCGTGTACCGCGACAGCGGCGCCGCCAGCACCGCCGTGGTCTACATCGTGCTCGAGCCGGGCATGCGCCTGCCCCGCCACACCGACAGCGCCGAGGAGGTCCTCGTCGTCCTCGAGGGCGAGATCGAGGCCACCATCGGCGAGGAGCGCGGGCGCCTGTCGGCCGGCGGCGTCGCCGTCGTCCCGTCGATGGTCCCGCACGGGCTGGTGAACGCCGGCCCGGCCACGGCGCGGATCGCCGGCGTCTTCTCCGCCAACACCGTCGTGTCGACGTTCGAGCGCGACTTCGACCAGACGGGCGGCCGCGTCGTCGGCACCCCGCCGCCGGCCGAGGCGCTCGCCGCCGCCTGACCCCGCCGTCCGACCGACCACGAGGAGCGATCCGACATGGACCTGCTGTACCGCTTCGAGGGCACGCTGGGCGATGTCGCCCCGGTGGGCCTGGCCCCGCACGGGCTGCGCATCGACATCCCGTTCACCGGCCGCCTGACCGAGGGCGTCCTCGGCGACGGCCCGGCCCACGGCACCGAGTACCTGCTGCAGCGGCGCGACGGCGTCGGCGTCATCGACGCCCGCGACACGTTCGCGATCCCGGGCGGCTTCCTGCACGCCCGCGCCCACGGGTTCGTCCGCCCGCCGGCGGACGTCGCGCCGCCGCCGCTGGAGGCGATGCTCGACCCCGCCTACGAGGCGCCCGACCTGCCGTTGGCGATCGACGGCTTCGCGCTGTGCGAGACCGGCGTGCCCGCGTTCGAGCACCTCAACCGCGTGCTGGTGAAGATCGACGGCTGGGTCAACAACGGCACCGGCGAGCTGGTGTTCGAGGGCCGCGCCGCGCACGCGACGCGGCGGCGCCGCCACCCGGCGGGCGGATCGGTGCCGCTGGCGCCCGCCGACCCGGCCTGGACCGTCGCCTCCTAGGGCGGCGCGGCCGCGGCCGCCCCGGCCTCGGGCTCCTCCTGGCGGCGCGCGAGCACCGCGACGCCGGCCAGGACGAGCCCGAGCGCGACGACCGTGGCGATCACGTCCGGCGCCGAGGAGTCCAGCGACTCCTGCAGGAGCGTCACCGCGAGCACGAGGCTCGTGATCGGGTCGAGCGTCATCTGCGTCGCCACGGCGGGCGCCAGCGCGCCGGTCTGCAGCGAGAGCTGGCTGAACGTCATCGACGCGTAGCCGACGACGAGCAGCGCGTACAGCGGCCAGCTCGTGAAGACGTCGAGGATGCCGTCGTCGAAGCGATGGCCGACGACCGACGTGAGCGCGGCGCTGAGCCCGAACAGGATGCCGGTGCAGGAGCCGAGCGTCGCCGCGCGGGCGGCCGCGCCCTTCATCCGGCGCGACGCGACGAGCAGCGGCGTGAGCACGATCGCGCACACGAGGCCGGTGATGAGCCAGTCGCCCAGGGGCGCGTCGTCGCGGCCGCCGTGCGGGTCGGCGATCGCCAGGAACGCGACGAGCCCGACGGTCACGACCAGCGCCGCCCCGATGTCCACGCGCGTGACGCGCTGGTTGGTCAGCCGCGCGCCGAGCGGCAGCGCGAACACGACGCTGAGCACCAGCAGCGGCTGGACGACCGCCACGCGCCCGATCGCCAGCGCGACGAACTGGGCGGCGAAGCCGAGCCCGTCGGCCGCGATCCCCGCCAGCCACATCGGCCGGCGCGCCATCTGCACGAGCAGGCCCGCCGACGACCCCTCGACGGGCTCGTCCAGGCCGGCCTTCTGCTGCAGGACGGTGCCGAGCGCGAAGAAGAGCGCGGCGACGACGGCGAGGGCGATGTCCACGGCCGGGGCAGGCTAGATGATCGGCGCGGGGCGGGCCTCAGGCCACGCTGACCGGCGGGAAGGCCCGGCGCGCGCGCAGGACCTCCTCCCCGCGCTCGGTCGCGATCCCGCACATCACGACGCCGAGCTGGGCGTCGAAGCGCATCGGGTCGCGGATCATCGCGGCGAGCTCGAGCGCGTCGCGCGGATCGAGGCCCTTGCGGATCTCGCCGCGCTGCACGGCCACCGCCCAGAGGGCGGCGAGCAGCGGGTCGAAGCGCGCCCTCACCGGGAGGATCCCGTACGGCGTGCGCCCGACCGTGATGCCGACCGCCCGGATGAAGGCGTCGTCGGCGGTCACCATCCGCGTGAACGTCCCCAGCAGATGCGCGATCGCCGGCAGCGACCCGTTCGCGGCCGCATGCCGGGTGGCGAGGTGGTGCAGCGTGGCCCAGCGGTAGACCGAGAGCCCGTCGATGAGCCCCTGCTTGTCGGGGAAGTGCCGGTACAGCGTCGACAGGCTGACGCCCGCCCGGTCGGCGATGTCGCGCACGCTCACGCCGGTCCCCTCGGCCGCGACCGCGTCGCGGGTCGCGATGAGCAGCTTGCGGCGGTTTTCCGCTGCATCCGATCGCAGTCGCACGCCCCGATGATAGGCACGATCTGCACAAGTGGGAACGTTCCCGGGGCGACGTTCCCACTTGCGTGACAGGACCCTCCGGCCGGGCCCAGGATCGGACCATGAGTCGAGGAGAGGACCTGGCCGACCTCGGCGTGCTCGAGGCCGCGGAGCTGCTGCGCGCGCGCCGGATCTCGGCCGTCGAGCTGCTGGAGGCCTGCGAGCGCCGCATCGACGAGCGCAACGGCGGCGAGCCGACGTTCGACGGCGCGCCGGACGCCGTCAACGCGTTCGTGCGCCGCTATCCCGAGGTCGCCGCCCGTCAGGCGCAGGAGGCCGACCGGCGGCTCGCCCGCGAGGGCGACGGGGCGCCGCTGCTGTGCGGCATCCCGGTCGCGCTGAAGGACCTGTTCGGGGTGGCCGGCCTGCCGCTGACGGCGTCGAGCCGCGCCCTCGACGGGCACGTCGCCGAGGAGGACAGCACCGCGTGGCGGCGCCTGCGCGAGGCCGGCATGGTCCTCGTCGGCCACACGCACACGCACGAGTTCGGCGCCGGCGGCACCTGCGACCAGGTCGCCAACCCGTGGGCGCCCGATCGCAGCCCCGGCGGCTCCAGCGGCGGGTCGGCGGCCGCGCTGGCGACCGGCATGGTCCCCGCCGCGCTGGGCACCGACACGTGCGGGTCGCTGCGGATCCCGGCCGCCATGTGCGGGGTGTCGTCGATCAAGGCGACGCACGGACGCGTCCCGATCGCCGGCGCGCTGCCGCTGTCGCCCAGCTACGACCACGCGGGCCCGATGGCCCGCTCCATCGCCGACGCCGCCGCGCTCCTGAACGCGCTCGCGGCCGGCGGCGCCGAGCGCACCCCGCTCATGCCGCCGCCGGCGCCGCTGGCCGCCCTGCCGCTGCGCCCCAGCGCGGCCGACCGGCCGCTCGCGGGCGTCACCGTGGCGGTCACCGACCGCGCCGACGCGCTGGACTGCGAGCCCGACGTCCTCGACGGCCTGGCGGCCGCCCGCGCCGCGTGCGAGGCGCTCGGGGCGACGATCGTCGAGCTCCCCGCCGCCCCCGACCTGGACCCGGCGGACCTCAGCGCGATCCTGTTCCCCGAGACGTGGGCGTTCCACGAGCCGTTCGCCGACCGCGCCGACCGCTACCGCACGAGCATCCGCGAGTTCGTCGAGCTCGGGCGCGACTCCGGCTCCGCGGTCGACTACGTGCGCGCGCAGGAGCGCCGCGCGGCCGTGACCGACGGCTGGGAGACGTGGTTCGAGCGCCACGGCGTCGACGTGCTGCTCGACCCCGCCGCGGTCACCACCGCGCCGGTGCGCGGCCCCGGCTACGACTCGGGCAACCTCGGCGGCGAGGGCGACCCGCTCATCGCGCTGACCGTGACGTGGAACACGACCGGGTTCCCGGTCGTCGCGCTGCCCACCGGGCTGGGCGAGCGCAGCGGGCTGCCCGTCGGGGTCCAGCTCGTGGCCCCGCGCGGACGCGAGTCCGTCGTCGTGCAGGTCGGCATCGACCTGCAGGCCGGCCCGATGCCGCCCGTGGGCCAGGCGCCGGACCCCGCGCTCGCGGCGTCCTGAGCCGTTCATCGACGTTCCAAGAACCAGGTCTGGGAGAGAGATCAGCATGGGAGTGAGCATCCGGCGCCTGCGGCGCCTCACGACGGTCGTCGCGGCCGCGCTGGGCACGGTCGCCCTCGCCGCCTGCGGCAGCGAGGACGACGCCTCGACGTCGGCCGCCACCTCGGCGGCCGGGGCGACGGCGGCGGCCGCCCAGGAGGAGGTCGGCGTCGCGCTGTTCATCGCGTCGCTGGGCGACGGCTACACGCGCGCCGTCTACGAGTCCGTCGAGGAGACCGCCGCCGAGATGGGCGCGACGGTGAAGACGTTCAACGCCGAGTACGACCCCCAGAAGCAGCAGCAGCAGTGCCAGGACGCGATCGTCACGCAGAAGTACCAGGCGTTCGTGATCCACTCGGTCGACGGCCCGTCCATGGCCAACTGCGTGCGCGACGCAGTCGACGCCGGCATCAAGGTCGCCGCGATCGGCAGCCCGATCGGCCCCGACGTCGACACCACCGAGCCGCAGGTCGAGGGCATCGTCGGCACCGTGCTGGAGAGCCCGAGCACGATGGGCACGGCGCTCGCCGAGCTGACCGTCGAGGCGTGCGCGGACCGCGACCCGTGCAAGGTCATCTACGAGTTCGGGCCGCCCGAGTTCAGCTTCGCCGCGAACGTGCGCACGACGTTCCGCGACCTGATCGCCGAGCACCCGTCGATCGAGATCGTCGCCGAGGGGTCGCATCACTTCGTCCCCGACGAGGCGCGCACGCTCACGCAGCAGCTCCTGCAGGCCCACGGCGACGCCCACGTCATCACCAGCGACGACGACCCGGCCGCGGTCGCGCTGCTCGGGGTCGTCGAGGACATGGGCAAGGACGTCGCGGTGATCGGCGGCGCCGGCGCCCGGGAGGCGGCCGACCTCGTCGCCGAGGGCAAGATGTTCGGCAGCGCGGTGATGGTGCCGCGCTCGGAGGCCCGCGCCGGCACGGAGATGGTCGTCAAGGCCGCCCGCGGCGAGGATCCCGGCGAGACGCAGATCAACAACGCCGAGGACCTCAGCCCCGTCGGGCCGAAGCTGACGGCCGACAACGTCGCCGACTTCGACGCCGAGTGGTCCATGGGCGGATGACGCGCGACGACGTCCACGTCGAGACCCGCGGCATCGGCAAGCGCTACGGCGGCGTCGCGGCGCTCAGCGACGTGGACGTCGCCGTCCGCCGCGGCGAGATCCACGCGTTCTGCGGGGAGAACGGCGCCGGCAAGTCGACGCTCGGCAAGATCATCGCCGGAGTCGTCGCGCCGGACGCCGGCCGGCTGCTCGTCGGGGGAGCGGAGCGCCAGTACCGCTCCCCCCGCGACGCCATCCGCGACGGCATCGCGATGATCGCGCAGGAGCTCGCGCTCGTGCCCGAGCTGTCGGTGCTCGACAACGTGTTCCTGCACCACGAGTACGGCGCGGCCGGCTTCGTCGACCGGCGCCGCGCGAGCCGCCACTACGGCGAGCTCGCCGACCGCCTCGGCGTCTCGATCGACCCGCGCACCCGGGTCGGCCGGTTGCGGACCGCCGAGCAGCAGCAGGTCGAGATCCTGCGCGCGCTCGCGCGCGACGCCGAGCTCATCGTCATGGACGAGCCGACCGCGGCGCTCGGGCGCGACGACGTCGCGCGCTTGCACGACATGGCGCGCGACCTGCGCGACCAGGGCGTGACGCTGATCTACGTCTCGCACTTCCTGGCCGACGTGCTGGACCTGTGCGACCGGATCACGGTCCTCAAGGACGGGCGCTTCGTGAAGACCGTGCCGGCCGCGACGGAGACGGTCGACTCGCTCGTGACGTCGATGCTCGGCCGCGAGCTGGGACAGCAGTTCCCCGAGCCGCTGCCGCCGCCGGAGGGCGCCCCGGTCGTCCTGCGGGCCCGCGGCCTCACGCGACCCGGGGCGTTCGCGGACGTCGACCTCGACGTGCGGGCCGGCGAGATCGTCGGCATCGCCGGGCTCGTGGGCGCCGGGCGCAGCGAGATCGTCCGCGGCATCTTCGGCGCCGACCGGTGCAGCGGGGTCGTCGAGCTCGACGGCCGGCCGCTGCGCCGCCGCCGGCCCGCCGCGAGCGTCCGCCGCGGCCTCGCCTTCCTGCCCGAGAGCCGCAAGGAGCAGGGCCTCGTGATGATGCGGTCGGTCCGCGAGAACGTCGCGATGGCGCACCTCGACGACGTCACCCGCTTCGGGCTGGTGCGCCCGTCGCGCGAGCGCACCGTCGTCGACGGGGTGCTGCGCAGCGTCGACGCGCGGGCCGCCTCCACCTCGCTGCCGGTGTCCGCGCTGTCGGGCGGCAACCAGCAGAAGGTCGCGCTGGCCAAGTGGCTGGTGCGCCCGCCGCGGGTGCTGATCGCCGACGAGCCCACCCGCGGCGTCGACGTCGGCGCCAAGCGCAGCATCTACGAGCTGCTGCGCCGGCTGGCCGAGCAGGGCGTCGCGGTGCTGATCGTCTCCAGCGAGACCGAGGAGCTGCTCGGGCTCGCCCACCGGATCCTCGTGGTCCGCGGCGGCCGCATCGTTGCCGAGCTCCCGCGCGACGTCGCCGACGAGGCGTCCGTGATGCGCGCCGCGTTCGGCGGCTCCGATCCCGACAACCCACCGACCAGGAACGCCCCGTGAACCCTGAGACCCAGATCGCGCCCGCCCGCGAGCCCGTCTCGACCGCCGCCGTCGCCGCCGAGGGCGGGCGCACCGGCACGCTGATCCGCCGCTCCCGCGACTACGCGATCGTCGTCTGCTTCGTCGCGCTCTTCGTCGCGCTCGCGATCGCCAGCGACGTCTTCCTCACCTCGACGAACCTCCTCAACGTCCTGGAGCAGAACGCGCCGGTCGGCATCATCGCGATCGCGCTGACGCTCGTGCTCGTCACGGGCGACTTCGACCTCTCGGCCGGCGCCGTGTACATGCTCACCGGCGTCCTGGCGGCGTCGTGGGCGGAGCCCCTCGGCGTGTGGCCGGCGCTGCTGGTCGCCGTCGCCTGCGCGACCGCGATCGGCGTCGTCAACGGCCTGCTCGTCGCCTACGCGCGCATCGACTCGTTCGTCTGCACGCTCGCGACCGGCATCGTGATCGCCGGCGTCAACCTGGCGATCACCAAGGGACTGATCAAGAGCGTCACCGATCCCGCCTTCACCGACCTGGGCACCGGCGAGCTGCTCGGCGTGAAGTACGCGATCTGGATCTTCGCGGCGGTGGCGGTCGCCGCCGGCGTGCTGCTCTCCCGCTCGAAGCTCGGGCGCTGGCTCTTCGCGGTCGGCGGCAACCCGGAGGCCGCGCGCCTGTCGGGCATCAACCTGCGCGGCGTGCGGATCGCCGCGTTCGCGCTGAGCGGGCTCGGCGCGGGCATCGCGGGCGCGATCGTCGCGTCGCGCACCGGCCAGGGCCAGGCCGGCGACGGCATCTCGATCACCCTGTTCGCGTTCGCGGCCGTCGTGGTGGGCGGCACGAGCGTCCTCGGCGGCCGCGGCGCGATCTGGCGGACGGTCCTCGGCGTGCTGCTGCTGGCGCTGATCGTCAACGGCTTCAACCTGCTCGGGATCGAGCCGATCTACCAGCAGATCGTCCAGGGCGTGATCATCCTGCTGGCGGTCGCGGCCGACAGCCTGTCGCGGTCGGGCGCGCCGTGAGCCGCGCCGCGTCAGGGGTTCACGGTGAGCCCGATGCGGGTCGCCTTGCCGCCGTTGCAGTCGTTGACGTCGCCGTCGGCGGCGCAGGCGGAGACCGCGACGATCAGGTCGCGCTCGGCCCGCAGGTCGACGTGGTCGCCCGGCCCGGACTTGGGCCGGAAGATCAGCATGCGGCCGTCCTCGCCGATCGCCGTGTTCATGAACACGTTGAACGGATCGGTGACCTGGTCGAAGCCGATCCCGAACGGCTCGAGCGCGGCGGTCAGGTGCTCGCGGCAGCCGGTGCGGCCGGGCAGGCCGAACACCTCCGCGTAGAGGTGGCTGCTGCACGGCGGGAACAGGAGGTCGTGCACGCCGACCGTGTCGGCCACCAGCGTGAGCATCGGCGTGTTGAGGTTGGAGTACAGGTGGTCGCCGATCGCCAGGTCGGCCTTGTCGTTGTTGGCGCGCGTGAAGCCCTGCGACAGGTGCTCGCGTGTGTCGGCGGCGTCGAACGCGACGAGGTCGGCGACCTGGAGGCCGTCGAGGTCGGTGACGCGCAGGACGTCGCCGGCGGCGAGCCGCAGGGCGTGGCCGGTCTTCGGCGGGATCGTGATCTCCATGTGACGGACCCTACCTGAAATTCGCCGCCATCTCACGGTAAGTGCGAGCCGGACTTACCGGTAATTCGGCCTGCCCGGGGCCGGCCGGGCGCGCGCCCCGGACCGCTCGATTGACCGCGCGCGGACAACGGAGCTTGCGCGGCCGCACGACTGCAACAACACTGTGCCGGTTCGACGGGGGGCGCCGACACTCCGCTGGGAGGCGGATCGTGGCAGGGTGGGAGCCGTGGCGGTGGCGGTCGCGCTGGTCGTTGCGCTGTCGGCCGGCCTCACCGCGGAGGCCCGCGCGCAGGCCACCGGCAGCGAGACGTACACCCGTGAGAACTGCCCGCACGAGTGCGTGTTCTTCGTCCCCACCGGGGTCTACTTCCTGGAGTTCGACGTTCGGGGCGGCAACGGCGGCACCGAGGACCACACCGGTCCCGGCGGCCGTGGCTCCGGCCTCAGCGGCGTGCTGCCGGTGGTGCCCGGCGAGGTGCTCACGATGCACGTCGGCCACTACGGCGGCGGACACGGCGGCGAGGGCTACGCGCGCGGCGGCACGCACGGCACCGCCGACGGCGCGCTGAACCCGTGCCACACCGGGGCCGGCGGCGGAGGCGCCTCGGCGATCATCTGGGCCGGCCGCGAGCTGGTCGTCGCCGGCGGCGGCGGAGGCGGCGGCGGAGACTGCGGGAGCGGCTGGGGCGGCCGCGGCGGCGACGGCGGCACCGACCCCGGCAGCGGCGGCAACGCGCGCGACTACGAGGTCGGGCACGGCGAGGGCGGCTGCGGCGGCTGCCGGGACACCCCCCACGGCGAGGGCGGGCACGACGCCACCTACGACGAGAGCGGCGGCGGAGGCGGCGGAGGCGGCGGAGGCGTCGACTCGGACGGCGGGGGCGGCGGCGCCGGCGGCCAGGACGGCACGATCGACCTGCACACGTTCGGCACCGGCGGGGGCGGCGGGGGCGGCGGCTCGAGCCTCTTCCACGGGTCGGTGACCAACCGCCACGAGTTCCCCAGCCCGTCGGGCGGCGACGGCGGGATCACGATCTCGTGGGGCGGCGCGCCCGCGCGGATCGCCATCGTCGGCGGCGACGGCGAGCACGCCGCGGTCGCCACCGCCTTCCCCTCCCCCCTGAGCGTGCGCGTCGTGAACGCCGACGACGTCCCGCTCGACGGCGCGCACGTCACGTTCGCGGCGCCGGCCGGCGCGGGCGAGCCGTCGGGACGCTGGGCCGGCACCGGCGCGCCGACCGTCACGGTGACGACCAACCGCCAGGGGGTCGCCACCGCCCCGGTGCTGACCGCCAACGACGTCTCCGGGCCCTGGACCGTCGAGGCGACCGTCGCCGGCGTCCACACGCCGGCGCGCTTCCACGTCGTCAACGACGCGATCCCGACCACGACCACGCTGCGCTCCTCCGCCTCGCCGTCGGTCACCGGCCAGGGCGTCCGCTTCACCGCCCAGGTCACCCAGTCGGATCACGCAACCGACGTCGCGCCGACCGGTCACGTGCAGTTCACGGTCGACGGCGCGCCGCTCGGCGACGCCGCGGAGATCGGGACCGACGGCACCGTCGTCTCCGAGACGGCCGACGGGCTCGCGCCGGGCGATCACACCGTCGACGCCGTGTACCTCGGCGACCTCGGCCACGCGCGCAGCACCGGCACGCTGACCCAGGAGGTCGACAAGGCGGCCACGGACGTCGCCGTGCGCTCGTCGCGCAACCCGTCCGGGGACGGCGACGAGGTGGCGTTCACGGCGGCGGTGACCGTCCGGGCGCCCGGGACCGGCGTGCCGACCGGCGACGTCACGTTCCTCGTCGACGGCGCCCCGCTGGGCGCCCCGGTCGCGCTCGACGCCGGCGGCGAGGCGACGTCGGAGGTGACGACCGCGCTCACCCTCGGCGACCACGAGGTCACGGCGCAGTACGGCGGCAGCACCGACCTCGACGGCGCGTCCGCGACGCTGACGCAGTCGGTCGGCCCCGAGGCGACGGCGACCGAGCTGTCGACCGCCGCCAACCCCGTCGTGTACGGCCACGGCGCGACGGTGCGCGCGGCCGTGCGCCGCGCGGACCCCGGCGCCCCGCTCTCGGGCACCGTCGACGTCAGCGTCGACGGCGCGCCCGTCTGCGAGAACCTCCCGCTGGCGTCCGACGCCGCCGACTGCGACCTGCCCGCCTCGCTGCCGGTCGGCCGCCGGACCGTCGAGGCCGCCTACCACGGCGAGCCCGACGCCCGCGACAGCGCCACGACGATGGTCCTCGTCGTCGACCCGATCCCCACGACCACGACCGTGGCGGCCGCCCCGGAGCCGTCGGCGCTCGGCGCCCGGGTGACGCTGCACGCGTCGGTCGCGACGCCCGGCGGCGAGCCGGCGGCGACGGGCGCGATCCAGTTCAGCGTGGACGGCGACCCCGTGGGCGCCGCGCAACCGCTCCAGAACGGCGCCGCCGAGCTGACGCTGCCGGCGCCGCTCGCCTTCGGCGGCCACGTGATCGAGGCCGATCTCGCCCCCGGCCCCGGGTACGCGCCCAGCCACGCCGGCGCGACCCACGTCGTCGGCCCGGCGAGCACCGCCGTGGCGGTCGTCTCGAGCCTCGACCCGGCGCCGGCTGGCCGGGCCGTCCACTTCACCGCGCACGTCTCGGCGCTCGGCAGCGAGCTCGTCCCGGCCGGCGTCGTGCAGTTCCTCGTCGACGGCGCCCCGCGCGGCGGGCCCGTCGCGCTCGAGGGCGGCACGGCGGTGTCGGACACCGTGAGCGGGCTCGCGCCCGGCGCCCACGACGTCACCGCCACCTACCACGGCTACCCGGGCCTGCGCCCGTCCGAGGCGACGCTGGTCCAGCACGTCGGGTCCGGCGGGTCCGGCGGCGGTGGTGGCGGTGGTGGCGGCGGCGACGCCGGCTCGGGCGACGCGCCACCGGACGCCGCCCCCGGATCGCCGCCGGTGGGCGTCCCCGCGTTCGCCATCGACGACGGCCACGTCACGGTGCGCCCGAACGGGACGTTCCGGCTGGCCGTCGCCTGCCACGGCCCGTCCGGCCGGCGCTGCACCGGGCGCCTGGCGGTGCGCACGAGCGACCGCGTCTCCCTGGCCCGCCGCGACGTGACGGTCGCGGCCGGCGAGGTGGCGCACGTCGCCGTCGACCTCTCGCGCCGGGGCGAGCGCCTCCTCTCGCGCCACGACCGCGTGCGCGCGACGGCGTCCATCGCGGCCACCGGCGCGGCGGCCGGCACCGAGCGCGAGCTCGTGATCGCGTCGCGGCGCGCCCCCGCGCTGCGCGTCCGCGGACGCACCGCGCACGCGACCGCCTCCGGGCGCGTCGTCGTGGCGGTCGACTGCGCCGCCCCGCGCGGCGAGCGCTGCCGCGGCACGCTGCGGATCGACGCGGGCCACGGACCGGCGCTCGCCCGGCGCACGGTGTCCGTGGCCCGCGGCCGCGGCCACGTGACCCTGCGCCTGCGCGGCGCCGCCCGCGCGGCCGTGGCCGACGCCGTGCGCGTGCGGGCGCGCGCGGTGGCGCGGTCCACCGTGCGCGTCGGGCGGGCGGTGCGGACGTCGGCGACGATCGTGGTGCGGGCGCGATGAGACGGCGTCTCCTCGCCGGCGCCGCGAGTGCGGCCGCGCTGGCGGCGCTCGTCGCATCGGCCGGCAGCGGCCCCGTGGACGCGGCGGTCTGCCCGGACGGACCGTCCACCGAGGAGGTGACGTTCACCGACGTCGGCACGCACCAGATCAAGGTGCCCGCCGGCGTGCAGAAGGTCACGGTGTGGGCGCGCGGCGGCCACGGCGGCGAGGAGTCCCACACCGCGCCGGGCGGGCGCGGCGGGATCGCCGAGGCGACCGTCGTCGTCCACGAGGGCGACTGCCTCACCGTCCACGTCGGCGAGTACGGCTACGGCCACGGCGGCGTCGGCTACGGCCACGGCGGATTGCACGGCGAGCAGCCGGGCGACGGCTACGACGGGGCCGGCGGCGGCGGCGGGAGCGCGGTCGTCGACGGCAGCACCGCGCTGGTCGTGGCCGGCGGCGGCGGGGGCGGGGGCGGCCAGGGCGCCTCCAGCCACTACCACGGCGGCGCCGGCGGCGACGGCGCGGGCGGCAACGGGCCCGGCACCCGCTTCGGCGCGGACGGCGCCACCGCGCCCCTGGTTCCGGGCGAGTACTACCTCGGGGGCGACGGCGGCGCCGAGAGCGGGCACGACGGCGGCGACGGCGAGGACATCACCTACGCGATCAGCCCGCACCTCGGCGCCGGCGGCGGCGGGGGCGGCGGCTACCGCGGCGGCTCGGAGGGTGCCTTCTGGGGCGGCGACGCGAGCCCGGACGACGACTTCCGCTACTACGGCGGAGGCGGAGGAGGCGGCGGCGACTCGTACGTCGTCAGCGGCGCGTACGACGTGAGCTACGACGTCGGGCCGGACCCGTGCTCGGGGGACGAGTGCAACGGCAAGGTGACGCTGCGGTGGGTCGAGAAGCCGTACAAGGTCGTCCCCTACGGCGGCGCCGGCCAGACCACCACCGTCACGGAGGGCTTCGTCGCGCCGCTGCAGGCGCGCGTCCTGTCGCAGAGCGGGCTCCCGGTCCCCGGGACGACCGTGACGTTCACGCTGCCGTCCACGCCGCCGTCGGGCACGTTCGACGACGCCGGCGCGGGCACGACGGCGACCGCGGTCACCGGCCTGGACGGCGTGGCGACGTCGCCGTGGATGACGGCGGGGCCGACGGCGGGCCCGTGGACGGCGACGGCCACGGTCGCCGAGGTCGACCAGCCCGGGCGGTTCCCGCTGCGCACGAACCCGGCGAGCACCGCGACCGCCCTGTGGTCGTCGTCCCAGCCGGCGGTCGTCGGCCAGGAGGTGCGCTTCGCCGCCCAGGTCCGCGGGACCCCGGCCACGGCACCCGCGCCGAGCGGCACCGTCGAGTTCCGCGTCGACGGCCAGGCGATCGGCGATCCGGTGGAGCTCGACGCGGCGGGCACGGCGCAGTCGCCGCCGGCCGCGATGGAGATCGGATCGCACGACGTCACCGCCGTCTACTCCGGCGACGCCTCCAACGGCGCCAGCGAGGGCGCGCTCACGCAGGAGGTCGAACGGGCCGAGGCGCTCGTGCGGGTGACCTCGTCGGCGAACCCGTCCGCGGCCCTCGCCCCGGTCACGTTCACCGCCGAGGCCACGACGGTCCCGCCCGGCTCCGGCGTCCCCACGGGCACGGTCGCGTTCTTCGTCGACGACGTCGCGCTCGGCGCGCCCGTGGCGCTGGACGGCGCCGGGCGCGCGACGTCGGTGCCCGCCTCCGCGCTGACCCCCGGCCCGCACACGGTCCGCGCCGTGTACGGCGGCGACCCGGGACGCCAGGGCGCATCGGCCACCTTCGAGCAGGACGTCGGCGACGGCGCCAGCGCGACGTCGCTCGCGGTGACGCCCGACCCGGCGACGTTCGGCCAGACCGCGACCGCGGTGGCGACCGTGCGCGGCGACGGCGGCGGGACCCCGACCGGCAGCGTGCGCTTCCGCGTGGACGGCGGGCTCGCGTGCGACGACGTCGCGCTCGACGGGTCGGGCGTGGCCGTGTGCCTGCTGCCCGGCGACCTGGCCGCGGGCACGCACGCGATCGTCGCCCAGTACGGCGGTGACGCCGACTTCGCCGCGTCGCAGGGCACGCTCGCCCACGCGGTCGCGCCCTCGGCCACCACGATCTCGGTCGAGGCGACGCCCGATCCCGCGGTGGTGGGCACCGGGCTGCGGCTGCATGCGGACGTCGCGCCCGTCGCCCCGGGCTCGGGGACCCCGACCGGCGGCGTGCGCTTCCGCGTCGACGGCGAGGCGGTCGGCGGCCTCGTGACCCTGGGGCCCGACGGCGCCGACTCGACGACCGTGAGCGCCCTGGGCGCCGGACCGCACGTCATCGAGGCGTCGTACACGGGCGACGGCGACTTCGCCGCCGGGGACCGCCGCGCGGTCGCGCTCGTCGCGCGGGCGCTGACCAGCGCCACGGCCACGTCGTCGGCGAACCCCTCGACCGAGGGCGAGACCGTGGAGTTCGAGGCCGTGATCGCCCCGGTCGCTCCGGCGGGCGGCCAGCCCGGCGGGACCGTCGAGCTGTGGATCGACGGCCAGGCGCACGGCAACGTGGTCGCGGTGGGCGGCGCGGGCGTCGTCCGCCTGTCCTCCACCCGGGCGCTGGCCGTCGGCGACCACGCCGTGCGCATCACCTACAGCGGCAGCCGCGACTGGGGGCCGAGCGAGGCGACGCTCGTCCAGACCGTCGTCGCCGCGCCGCCCGGCGGAGGCGGAGGCGCGGGCGGCGGCTCGAGCGCCGAGCCGCCGGCGGTCCCGGGCGCGCCGATCCCGCTCGTGCCGCCGACCGAGGACGTGGCCGAGGACTGCGGGCGGCCGATCGACCTGACGACCGTGCGCCGCGCCGGCCGGCGGGTCGCCCTCGGCGGGCTCGCGCTCCCGCGCTACGCCGGGCGGCGCGTGACGCTGCGCGCCGAGCGCCGCGGCCGGTCCGCGCGGACCGTCGGACAGGCGTGGGTGCGCGACGACGGCACGTTCGCGACGCGGACCGGCACGCGCCACCGCGCGCACGCCGGGGTCCGCTACACCGCGGCGGTCGCCGGCCACCGCTCCGCGGCGCGGCGGATCGCGCGCCGCTTGGTCGTGGCCGAGGCGCCGTCGTCGGACCGCCGGCGCGTGCGCATCACCGGGCACGTCGCGGGCCACGGGCGGCGCATGCTCGTGCTCGAGCGCCTGGTGGGGTGCGCACGCGAGGACGTCGACCGCGTGCGCACGCTGCGCACGAACCGGCGCGGGCGCTTCGCGCTCACGCTCGAGCGGCCGCAGCACGGCGCGCCGCTGGCGATCTACCGCGTGCGCGCGTCGCGCGGGCGCCCGGTCTCGCAGCCGATCGTCGTGCGCGCCGTCCGCTAGCGCGTCATCGGGCGGCCTCGCACCCCGCGCGGCGGGCGCTGGCAGCGCTCGCAGGCGTACGTGCCGCGGCCGGCGGCGACGAACTTCCGGATCGGCGTGCCGCAGACCGTGCACGGCTCGCCGAGGCGGTTGTGGACGAGGAACTGGTGCTGGAAGGCGCCGTACACGCCGTCGGTGTGGCGGAAGTCGTCGATCGTCGAGCCGCCGGCGTCGATGCCGGCCTCGAGCACGGCGACGATCTCGTCGCGCAGCAGGTCCCACTGCGCGCGGGTGAGCTGCCCGGCCGGCCGCAGCGGGTGGACGCGCGCGCGGAACAGCGCCTCGTCGGCGTAGATGTTGCCGACGCCGGCGATCCGCCGCTGGTCGAGCAGGAACGCCTTCACGGGCGCGCGGCGGCCCTTCGCCGCGGCCTTCAGCGCCGCGCCGGTGAAGTCGGGGCCGAGCGGCTCGACGCCGAGCCGCGCGTCGAGGAACGCGTTCAGTGCGGGCGTGCCGAGCGCGAGCTCGCCGGTGCCGAAGCGGCGCTGGTCGCAGAACGCCAGCCACGGCCCGTCGTCGGCGAACGTGAAGCGCACGCGCTCGAAGCGGGTCGGCGGCGGCGGGTCGACGAGCAGCGTCCCGGTCATCCGCAGGTGCACGAGCAGGAACACGTCGCCCTCGAACGCCCAGACCAGGTACTTGCCGCGCCGCCGCAGCGCCTCCACGGCCCGTCCCTCGACCGCGGCCCGCAGCTCGTCCGGCGCCAGCGGCGCGCACCAGCGCGCGTCGTCGATGCGCAGCTCCCGCAGCGTGCGCCCCTCGACGACGGGCACGAGCTGGCGGCGGATCGTCTCGACCTCGGGAAGCTCCGGCATGCGGCCGCTCAGCCTACGAGCCCCGCCCCGCGTTGCTTGTCAGGTTGGTTGCCCCTGAGGGAACCAACCTGACAACCAACGCGGAGGGTGCGGCTCAGACGAACGCGCGGCCCGGCAGCTCGGGCGCGTCGCGGCCCGTGAGGTGGCGCACCACGCTCGCGCCCACGTCGGCCAGCGCGCCGTCCCAGCGGCCGCGCAGGCGCTCGGGCGCGGTGACCGCCAGCAGCGGCGCGTGCTCGCGCGTGTGGTCGGTGTGGGCGGCCGCCGGGTCGACGCCGTGGTCGGCGGTGACGACGAGCAGGTCGCCGGGGCGCAGCAGCCCGAGCCACTCCCCCACGGCGGCGTCGATGGCGCGGAGGGCCTCGTGGAAGCCCTCGGCGTCCTTGCGATGGCCGAAGACCTGGTCGGTCTCGATGAGGTTCGTGAAGACCAGGCCGCGGTCGAGCGAGCGCAGCAGGCGCGTCGTCTGCTCGAGCGCGACCGCGTTCGTCGCCCCCGGGTGCGCCTCGGCGATCCCGCGCCCGGCGAACAGGTCGGCGACCTTGCCGACCGCGTGGACGGGCACGCCGGCGTCGGCGAGGACGTCCAGCGCCGAGCGCGACGGCGGCGCCAGCGCCAGGTCGCGCCGGCCCTCGACCCGCGCGAACGCCCCGGGCGCGCCGGCGAACGGCCGCGCGATCACCCGCCCCACGTCCACGACCTCGCGCGCGGCCGCGCACGCCGCGTACAGGTCCTCGCGCGCGACGACGTCCACGTGCGCGGCCATCTGCATGACCGAGTCCTGCGACGTGTAGAGGATGATCTCGCCGGTGCGCAGGTGGTGCTCGCCGAAGTCGTCGAGCACGGCCACGCCGTTGGCCGGCGCGTTGCAGCAGAACCGCCGCCCGGTCGCCCGCTCCACCGCCGCCAGCACGTCGGGCGGGAAGCCGTCCGGGTACGTCGGCGGCGGCTCGCGCTGGATCACGCCCATCAGCTCCCAGTGCCCCGCCTGCGAGTCCTTGCCGTACCCCTGGGCGGCCAGGCGCCCGTGCAGCACCGGCTCGGCCGCCGGCGGGACGCCGCGCAGCGGCACGATGCTGCCCAGGCCGAGCGACCCGAGCACGGGCAGGTCGAGACCGCCGACCAGGTCGGCCACGTGCGCGAGCGTGTCGGCGCCGGCGTCGCCGTAGTCGGCGGCGTCCGGCAGCGCCCCGACCCCGCAGGCGTCGATGACGACGACGAAGGCGCGCCCCATGCGGGGAGCGATGCTAGTTGCCGTCGGCCGTGGCCCGGGGATGGGCGGCGAAGTAGACGTCCCGCAGCCGCTCGGCCGACAGGTGCGTGTACATCTGCGTCGTGGCGATATCGGCGTGGCCGAGCATCTCCTGCAGCGAGCGCAGGTCGCAGCCGCCGGCCAGCAGGTGCGTCGCGAACGTGTGGCGCAGCGTGTGCGGGCTCATCTTGCCGTCGAGCCCGGCGGCCCGCGCGTAGCGCTGGACGATCTTGTAGAGGCCCTGGCGCGTCAGCCCGGAGCCGCGCTGGTTGACGAACAGGTGCGGCTCGGGCGCCAGGCCGACGAGCTTGGGCCGTCCCCGCTCGACGTAGACGCGCACCGCCTCGACCGCCTCGCGGCCGATCGGCACGAGCCGCTCCTTGGAGCCCTTGCCGGTCGCGCGCAGGACGGCCGCGTCGAGGTCGACGTCGCCCATCCGCAGCCCGATCGCCTCCGACGCCCGCAGCCCGCACGCGTACATCAGCTCCAGCAGGGCGCGGTCGCGCAGCACCGCCGGCTCCGTCCCGCGCGGCGCCGCCAGCAGCCGGGCGACCTCGTCGCGGCTGAGCACGTTCGGCAGCCGCTGGTCCTTGCGCGGGGCGCGCAGGTCGGCGGTCGGGTCGTGGGCGAGGATCTCCTCGCGGCGCAGGTGGCGGTAGAACGAGCGCAGGCACGCCGCCTTGCGCTGCAGCGTCGCGTTGGCGGCCGGCGCGCGGTCGGGCGGGTCGCCGGCGGCGAGGTCGCTCAGGAAGGCGGCCAGGTCGGCGTGCTGGGCGGACGCCACGTCGACGCCGCGACGCTCCAGCCAGGCGCCGAACTGCAGCAGGTCGGAGCGGTAGGCCTCCAGCGTGTTGCGCGACAGCCCGCGCTCGAACTCCAGGTAGGCGAGGAAGTCGAGGACGAGGTGCTCGTGGGGGCGGGCGTCGACGGTGGCGGACACGTCACGGGGTTCGTCCCGGCGCCCCGCCACCCCTTTCGCTGCAAGCCGGCCGTCACACTGGCGGGCATGCTGCGCTTCGACCTCACGCCCGACGCCCACCTGCGCCTGTGGGAGGAGTCCGACGCCGAGGAGCTGCACGCGCTGATCGGCGCCAACCGCGACCACCTGGCGCCCTGGATGCCGTTCGCCGACCAGACGTTCGAGAAGACCCGGGAGTTCGTGCGCGACGCGCGCCGCGCGATCGGCGAGCAGAAGCTGCTGACCGCGATCGTCGCGCACGACCGGATCGTCGGCTCCATCGGGACCGACGGGATCGGCCCCGACGGGCACTCGACCCACCTCGGCTACTGGCTGGCGGCCGACGCCACGGGCCGCGGGCTGGCGACCCTCGCCGCGCGCGCGTACATCGACCACTGCTTCGGCACGTGGCGGCTGGAGCGCGTCGGCATCCGCGTCGCGACCGGGAACGCCCGCAGCCGCGCGGTCGCCGAGCGGCTGGGATTCGCGCACGAGGGCACGCTGCGCCGCCAGGAGCGCGTCGCCGGCGCCTGGCAGGACATCGCGATCTACGGGCTGCTGCGCGACGAGTGGGCTACGGCGTCCAGCCCGCCGCCAGCCGCTCCTTGAGCAGCAGCAGGCCGATCAGCGTCTTGGAGTCGGTGGTGCGCGCGATCGCCTCGTCGAGGCGGTCCAGCGGCCACGCCACGACCTCGATGCGCTCGTCCTCCTCGCCGTCGGCCTGCGCGTCGGTGAGCCCGGAGGCGAGGTAGATGTGGATCTCCTCGTCCATCACGCCGCAGCTCGTGAAGAACGACTTCAGGTGCTCGAGGCGGCCGGCGCGCTTGCCGACCTCCTCGGCCAGCTCGCGCTGGGCGTTCTCCTCCAGCGCCTCGCCGTCGACGTCGAGCTTGCCGGCCGGGATCTCCAGCATGTCCGGCTCGCCGACCGCCTGGCGCGGCTGCACGACCAGCCACACGTGGCCGTCGTCGACCGGCACGGTGGCGACCGCGCCGGGGTGGCGGACGATCTCGCGCTCGGCCTCCGTCCCGTCGTGGGTGTAGCGGAACGTCACCTCGTCGACGGCGACGACCTTGCCCTCCCAGGCCCGGCGCGCCGGACCGACCTGCTCGAAGTCGCGATCACTCATCGCCGTGCAGTGTCGCAGCGAGCACCCGGCCGCCGGCGGCCGCCGCCGCGAACAGGAGCGGGTCGTCGCGCCCCATCGACCGCTGCGGCCACGGGAAGCCGTCCAGCGCGCCGCTGGCCGCGCGCCACGCGTGGCGGTCGCCGGCCGGTGCCGCCTCGCCCTCGGGGAGCGCGACGATCACCGGCGCCAGCAGCAGGTCGAGCACCGTGCGCGTGTGGTGCGACAGGCCGCGGTGGCGCTCGCGCGGGTCGCTGGACGACATCCGCGGGACGACGATCGCGGGCAGGCCGAGCGCGAGCGCGGCGTGCGCGCTGTCGAGCGCGACCAGGCCGCCGTGGCCCAGCGCGGTGCCGGAGCCGAGGATGCCGGGCCCGGGGCCGCACACGACCGCGTCGCAGCCGTCGAGCGCCGCGGCGATCGCGCCCGCCGTCGAGATCGCCTCCCGCTCGCCCCCGTACGCCGGGCCGGCGGTGACGTGCGCGGCCAGCAGCCCGCGCTCGCGCAGCTCGGCGACCGTGCGCGACAGCCCGCCCGGCAGCGCGCCGCCCGCCGTCTGCACGTAGCCGAGCCGGCCGCCGCCGGCCTGCGCGAACGTCCACGCCAGCGGCGCGAGCTGGCCGTGCAGGCCGATCGTCGCGACCGGGCCGCGCGCCGCGGCCGGATCGCCGTCGGCGGGGTCGACCGCGTGCTGGACCGGCGTGTAGTTGAGCTTCATCACGTGCGCGCCCGGAAGACCGTCGGCCTCGAGCCCGCGGGTGAGGTTGGCGACGACGAGGTCGTAGCCGCCCGAGCCGAGCCCGAGCGTCCGCGCCTGCACGTTGACGATCACCTCGTCCCCGGGCCGGGGCGCCGGGTGCAGCGCCGGGTCCGACCAGGCGCGACCGAGCTCGGTCTCCGCCCAGGCGCCGTCGGCGGCGGTCACGACGGTCCGGCGCAGGGCGAGCACGGCGGGACCGTAGCGCGACCGCGGTCAACCCCGGAGCGAGAACCGGAGAAACCTCCGCTCAGGGTTCGCCCGGCCGCCGCCGATAGTGGTCGCATGAGCAAGCCGCTTCCCGAGCACGCACCCAAGGGTGGCGCCGTCCGCGCCGTCGGTCTGGTCCTCGCCGTCCTCTGCCTGGCGGTCCTGTTCGCGCCGGTCGTCGCCGCGGTCGTCTAGCCGCTGCGCCGCGCGGGCGCGCCGACGCCTATCGTCCCGCGCATGGACTTCGAGCCGACCGCCCGCAGCCGCGACCTCCAGGAGCGGCTGACGGCGTTCATGGAGGAGCGCGTCCACCCCGCGGAGGCCGTCTACGAGCGCGAGATCCGCGAGAGCGGCGACCCCCACTTCCATCCGCCGGTGATGGAGGAGCTCAAGGAGGAGGCGCGCCGGCGCGGCCTGTGGAACCTGTTCCACCCCGACCCCGCCTACGGCCCCGGGCTGACGTACGCCGAGTACGCGCCGCTGGCCGAGATCTCCGGGCGCAGCCACATCGCGCCGGAGGCGATCAACTGCGCCGCGCCCGATACCGGCAACATGGAGGTGCTGACCCAGTTCGGCACCGAGGAGCAGAAGGAGCGCTGGCTGCGTCCGCTGCTGGACGGCGAGATCCGCTCGGCGTTCGCGATGACCGAGCCCGACGTGGCCTCGTCGGACGCGACGAACATCCGCCTGCGCATCGAGCGCGACGGCGACGAGTACGTCCTCAACGGGCGCAAGTGGTGGACGTCGGGCGCGATGCGCGACCGCTGCGCCGTCTTCATCGTGATGGGCAAGACCGACCCGGACGCGCCGCCGTACCGCCAGCAGTCGATGATCCTCGTGCCGCGCGACACGCCCGGCGTGACGGTCGTGCGCAACCTCCCGGTCTTCGGCTACACCGACCCGGAGGGCCACGCCGAGGTGACGTTCGAGGACGTGCGCGTCCCCGCCTCCAACCTCATCGCCGGCGAGGGCGACGGGTTCATGATCGCCCAGGCGCGCCTCGGCCCCGGGCGCATCCATCACTGCATGCGCGCGATCGGCGCCGCCGAGATGGCGCTGGAGGCGCTGTGCCGGCGGGCGGTGTCGCGCACGACGTTCGGCGCTCCCGTCGCGACGCGCGGCAACGTCCTCGACTGGATCGCCGAGGCGCGCATCGAGATCGAGATGGCGCGGCTGCTGACGCTGAAGACCGCGTGGCTGATCGACACGGTCGGCAACAAGCACGCGCGCACCGAGATCGCGGCGATCAAGGTCGCCGCGCCGAACGTGGCGCTGAAGATCATCGACCGCGCGATCCAGGTCCACGGGGGCGGCGGCGTGTCCGACGACTTCCCGCTCGCCCGCCTGTACGCGGGCATGCGCACGCTGCGCCTGGCCGACGGCCCCGACGAGGTCCACAAGCTGTCGATCGCGCGCCGCGAGCTGCGCCGGTACGTCGCCGAGGCGGAGGCTGCGGATGCCGCCTCCGGCTAGTCGTCCGCGCCCCCGGGGATGATCCCGCGCCCATGCTGCGCGCCCTCGCCGTCGCCCTCGCCGTCGCCGCCCTCCCCGCCGCCGCGGCCCAGGCCCAGGACCCGGCCGCGCCGCCGTGGACGCCGGTCGCCGGCCTGGCGCTGACCGAGCCCGTCCAGGCGCACCCCCGCAACGGGGTCGTGCGGGTCACGCTCGACGCACGGCTGGGCACGATCGACGTGTCCGGCTCGCCGGTCGTCGCGCAGCCGTTCAACGGCCGGCTCATCGGGCCGACGCTGCACGTGCGCCCCGGGGACACGATCGAGGTCACGTTCCGCAACGCGACGCCGCAGGACACGAACATCCACTACCACGGCATGCACGTGTCGCCCAAGCGCCACCACGACAACGTGTTCCGCACGATCCGCTCGGGCACGACGGTGCGGTCGTCCATCACGCTGCCGCGCGACCACTCGCCCGGCACGTACTGGTACCACGCCCATCTGCACGGGCTCACCGAGCCGCAGCTCATGGGCGGCCTGTCGGGGCTGATCGTCGTCGAGGGCCTCGAGCGGCTGCTCCCGCCCGCGCTGCGCGGCATCACCCAGCGCCAGATCGCCATCCGCGACCTCCAGGTCAACGCGGACGCCCCCGGCTGGACCGCGCTCGACGCCGACACCATCGACGTGCAGAAGCCGACGGTGCGGCTCGTCAACGGGCAGCTCACCCCGCGCACCGCGCTGCGCCAGGGCGAGACGCAGCTCTGGCGCCTGGCCAACATCGGATCGGACCTGTTCTACGACGTGCAGCTCGCCGGCCACACGCTGACCGTGCTGGCCGAGGACGGCTCGCCGAAGTGGCGCGTGCGCAGCGTCGACCATCTCGTCATGGCGCCCGGTAAGCGCTTCGACGTGCTCGTGACCGGCGGAGCGCCGGGGCAGTACCAGCTCCGCACGCTCGCGTTCCCGCAGGAGGGCTTCGAGGCGCTGCCCGAGGCCGAGCTGATGACCGTCGACGTGCTGCCGGGGACCGAGCAGGCGCCGCCGCGGGTTCCGCGGCGGCTGGCCACGCCGGCCGGGCCGATCACGTCGATGCCGGTCGCGCGCAAGCGGACGTTCACGTTCAGCTTCGCCAACTCGGCCGAGTTCGCGCGCATCAACGGCAAGGCGTTCGACCCCAGCCGCACGAACGTGGCGCCGTACGTCAACACGGTCGAGGAGTGGACGCTGCGCAACGTCACGACCGAGGACCATCCGTTCCACATCCACGTCAACGACTTCCAGGTCGTGTCCGTGAACGGCAGGCCCTACGAGGCCGACGGGCTCCAGGACGTCGTGATCATCCCCCACCGCGACGCGGCCGGCCGGCCGGGCGAGGTGGTCATCCGCATCCCGTTCCGGCACTTCACCGGGCACTTCGTCTTCCACTGCCACATCCTGGCCCACGAGGACGGCGGCATGATGCAGACGGTGCAGGTGCGCCGCCGCGGGAAGCCGAAGACGCCGCCGCCGGGCGCGATGCGCCAGCACCGGCGGATGCTGCGCGCGCAGGCGCAGGCGACGTCGGCCGAGGCCGCGCGCCGCTGGGCGCGGATCTGCCGCCTGCGCGAGCGCGCCGCGCGGCTGCGGGTGGTGTGAGTCAGGCCGCCGCGGCCTCGTCGAGCAACGCGTAGGTCACCGCGAGCATCTCCTCCAGCGCGGCGAAGCTGACGCGCTCGGTCGGCTCGTGGTTGCGCTCGGTGCCGTTGGCCAGGCAGACGCAGTGGAAGCCGCGGTGCTCGAAGGCGTTGGCGTCGGCGGCCGAGCCGGCGACCACATGGCGGGGCTCGAAGCCGCACGCGCGCAGCGCGCGCTCGACGACCACGACCGCCGGCGCGGTGGGGCGGTGGCGGTAGCCGTGGAAGAACTTCTCCACCGACACGTCCACGTCGACGGGGCAGCTCGCGTCGTTGGCGGCGTCCTGGATCGCGTCGATGATCTCGGCGATCAGGCCCTCCAGGCGCGCGTCGTCGATCGAGCGGGCCTCGCCCAGGAAGCGCGCGTGCTCGGGCACGACGTTCGTGCCCTCCACCCCGCCCTCGATGCCGCCCACGTTCGCGGTCGTCTCGTCGTCGAGGCGCCCCAGCGGCATCGCCGCGATCGCGCGGGCCGCCGCCACGATCGCCGAGCGGCCGTCCTCGGGACGCAGGCCGGCGTGAGCGGCCTGGCCGTGGAAGCGGGCCTCGAAGCGGTAGGCGCCCGGCGAGGCCATCACGATCTCGCCGATCGGCGTCGCCAGGTCGTACACGTAGCCGAAGTCGGAGCGCAGGACCGACACGTCGAACGCCTCGGCGCCGCGCAGGCCGATCTCCTCCTGCAGCGTGAACAGCAGCTCGATGCCGACCGGCGCGCCCTGGCGGACGGCGCGCTCGGCGGCGACGAGCATCACCGCGACCGCGGCCTTGTTGTCGGCGCCCAGGATGTCGTCGTGGGCGTTCTCCCAGCCCTCGTCGACCTCGACCGGCTCGATCGGGGTCGACGGGTCCAGGCGCGGCACCGTGTCGAGGTGCGCGCACAGGAGGATCGAGCGACGGTCGGGCGGCGGCGGGATGCGCGCCAGCAGGTTGCCGAACGCGTCGCGCTCGACGGCGAGGCCGAGCGCCTCCAGCTCGCGCGTCACCGCGGCCGCGCACTCAGCCTCCTGGTGGCTGGGCGAGTCGATCGCGCACAGCGCCGCGAACAGCGCGTGCAGGCGGCGCCGCTCGGCGTCAGTCGGACGGGGTGGCACGCTGGGCGGCGGTCCGCGTCGCGACCGGCTCGCCCTCGGGCGGACGCTCGCCGGCGCGCTCCATCGCCGCCGCCACGAACTCGCGGAACAGCGGCGCGGGCCGCTCCGGCCGCGACTTGAACTCGGGGTGGAACTGCGACGCCACGAAGAACGGGTGGTCGGGCAGCTCGATCGCCTCGACGAGGCGCTCGTCGGGCGACGTGCCCCCGGCGACGAGCCCGGCCTTCTCCAGGCGCTTGCGCAGGTTCAGCGACACCTCGTAGCGGTGGCGGTGGCGCTCGTAGATGACCGCCTCGCCGTAGATCTCGCGGATGCGCGTGCCGTCGTGCAGCTTCACCGGGTCGGCGCCCAGGCGCATCGTGCCGCCAAGGTCGGCGACGTCGCGCTGCTCGGGCAGCAGGTCGATGACCGGCCACTCGGTCTCGTGGTCGAACTCGGTGGAGTTGGCGCCCTCCATGCCGGCGACGTTGCGGGCGAACTCGGCCACCGCGATCTGCATGCCCAGGCAGATGCCCAGGTACGGGATGCCGTGCTCGCGCGCCACCTGCGCGGCGAGGATCTTGCCCTCGATCCCGCGCCCGCCGAACCCGCCGGGGACGAGGATGCCGTCGTGGTCGCGCAGGCGCTCGAGCGCGTTGGCCTCGGTGATCGTCTCCGAGTCGATCCAGTCGATCTCGATCCGGCCGCCGTGCTGGAAGCCGGCGTGGCGCAGCGCCTCGCTGACCGACAGGTAGGCGTCCTCGAGCTGCACGTACTTGCCGACGAGCGCGATCCGCACCGGGGTGGTGGCGCGGTCGGCGCGGTCGCACAGGTCCTGCCAGCCGCTCATGTCGGCGGGCGGGACGTCGTCGATGCCGAAGTGGTCGAGGATGAAGTCGTCGACGCCCTGCTTGGCGTAGTTCAGCGGGACCTTGTAGATGTTGTCGACGTCGCTGGCCGACACGATCGCCTCGACCGGCAGGGAGGCGAACAGCGCGATCTTGCGGCGGATGTCGTCGCCGAGCAGCCCCTCGGAGCGGCACATCAGCATGTCGGGCTGGATGCCGATGCGGCGCAGCTCGTTGACCGAGTGCTGGGTGGGCTTCGTCTTCAGCTCCCCGGCGTGGCCGATGTAGGGCACGAGCGTGAGGTGGATGAACATCACGTCGCGGCGGCCGACGTCGACGGGGAACTGGCGGATCGCCTCCAGGAACGGCAGCGACTCGATGTCGCCGACGGTGCCGCCGACCTCGGTGATGACGAAGTCGACGTCGGAGGTCTCGCCGATGAGCTTGATGCGGTTCTTGATCTCGTCGGTGATGTGCGGGACGACCTGCACGGTGCCGCCGAGGTAGTCGCCGCGGCGCTCGCGGCGGATGACCGCGTTGTAGACGCCTCCCGCGGTGACGTTGCTGGCCCGCGACGTGTTCGCGTCGGTGAAGCGCTCGTAGTGACCCAGGTCCAGGTCGGTCTCGGCCCCGTCCTCGGTGACGAACACCTCGCCGTGCTGGTAGGGCGACATCGTGCCCGGGTCGACGTTGATGTACGGGTCGAACTTCTGCAGGCCGACGGTCAGCCCGCGGCTGACGAGCAGGCGGCCGATCGAGGCGGCCGCGATCCCCTTGCCCAGGGACGACACGACCCCGCCGGTGACGAAGATGTAGCGCGTGCGCTGGGAGCGGGGACTAGGCATGCGGTCTTCCGATCGAGTCTAGGTGACGAAGGACGGGGGTGCGCTCCACCAGCGCGTTGATCGATCGCAGCTCGCCGTACGCGGTGACGACGAGCAGGATCGCGGCGGCCACGGCCAGGCCCGCGGTCGACAGGGTGAGCACGAGCCACAGGCCGGCCAGCGCCCCGATCAGGTTGCTGCCGGTGTCGCCGAGCATGGCGCACTCGCGCAGGTCGTAGAAGCCGGCGACCAGGACCGGCGCCGCCAGCAGCCCGAGCGCCCACAGCGGGTCGGCGTCCCAGGCGCCGAGCGTGAGGCCCGCCCCGAGCAGCACGAACGCCTTGACGGCGCGCCCGGGCCGCAGGTCGAGCAGGTTGAAGACGTTGGTGGCCAGCACGAGCACGAGCACGGCCAGCAGGTAGTCGTCGTGGCCGCGCAGCACGAGCAGCGCGAGGCCCAGCGAGCCGACCGCCTTCAGCGCCCCGGTCGAGACGACGCCGCCCATGAGGGCGGCGCCGTGCCCGCGCCAGCCGCGCGACGGGCCGCTGAGCGCGTCGTCGGCCAGGCCCAGGAACGCGACCCCGAGCGCGTAGATCGCGATCGTGCCGAGCTCCGGGCGCAGCACGTCGCCGGTGATGTCGTCGATCGGCGCCAGCGGGACGAGCGCGACCACGGCGGCGGCCACGATCAGCACGCCGAACGGGAACGGCAGCGCGATCCCGCGGTAGTTGTCGCGGACCTGCCCGGCGTCGGCGAGGGTGCGTCGCAGAGCCGGAGCGAGAGCGAGCGCGGCGGCGAACGCGACGACGGACGGGAGGGCGTGCACTGGGCGCGAACGGTAGCCGGGTCGGCGGACGGTCGTGGCGCGTTTTCCGCTCGCTGCGGGTTTCCGCGTCAGGGCCGGCTGATGCCGCCCACGACGCGCGGCAGCAGCGCCTCGGCGCTGGACTTCAGGCCGTAGGCGCCGTCGGCGCCGGCGAGCGCGAAGACGAGCGCGGCGCGGCCCGAGAGCTGGTCGACGGAGTCCACCGAGGCCAGGCCGCGATCGCGGTACCAGTCGATCTGCGAGGGGTCGGTGTCGAGCTGCTCGATGCCGACGACCGGCATGTCGGTGCGGTTCATGCCCCGCACGATCCCGTTCTCGAGCGCCTCGGTCGTCCCCTCCTGTTCCTCGTCCTCCTCCGGGCGCTCGGGGTCGCGCACGACGACGACGCCGTCCACCAGGCCCAGCTCGCCCGAGAACGAGCGCATCAGCTCGGGGCGCACGGCCCCGACGAGGCGCCCGCCGTTGATGAGCTGGACGCCGATGCGCTCGGCGAACGGCTCCAGCAGCGTGTCGTCGATCGACATCGCCGCGTAGCGGGTGCCGAACGCGCGGTCGGCCAGCCCCTCCACGTCGGGCGGCTCGCGCAGGGCGCCGACCCAGCGCAGGTTCGCCCCGGCGGGCTCGATCGCGTCGCGGACCTGGTCGACGACGGAGCTGTCGGAGTCGCCCAGGAACAGCAGGCCGATCTGCTCGCCGGCCAGCCGCCCGGCGACGAGGTCCGGGAACGTCTGGTTCTCGTAGTCGAGGTGGCGGTCGAGCTCCGAGCGCAGCTCGGCGGCCTCCTCGCGCGACGCCTTCACGTCCCCGCGCAGCGAGTCCTCGATGTCCTGGCGGGCGGACGACACCAGCCCGGAGTCGCCGATCGCCACGCCGAGCAGGATCCCGATGGCGAGCGCCAGGAACACCGCGACGAGCGAGAGGGCGTGGTAGCGGAAGTCGAACACGGCGGTGGCGGGCAGCGTAGTCGCGCTACGCGATGCCGAGGAGCACCTGCAGCTTCAGCCACAGGAGCTGGGCGACGTCGTAGAGCGCCGGCGTGCGCCAGATGATCACGCCGAGCGTGGCCAGGCCCGCGGCCAGCAGCAGGCCGATCGGCGCGGTGCCCGGGCGCGGGCGGTACAGGCGGCCGACGCCCTTGGCGTCGATGAGGTCCTCCCCCAGGCGCAGCCGCGTCAGGAACGTCGAGGACATGCCGCGCCGGTTCTTGTCGAGGAACTCGACGAGGTTGAACTGCGAGCCGACCGAGACGATCGGCTGGGCGCCCTTCTCGTGGGCGATCAGCATCGCCACGTCCTGGCTGGTGCCCGGCGCCGGCACGACCTTGTGCGGCAGGCCGAGGCGGTCGAGCCGGTCGCGGCCGGGGGCGCGGCCGTCGGGATAGGCGTGGACGACGAGCTCGGCCCCGCAGCGCAGCGCCGCCTCCGAGGCGGAGTCCATGTCGCCGACGATCATGTCGGGCTTCCAGCCCTCCTCGAGGATCGCGTCGGCGCCGCCGTCGACGGCGACGATCGCCGGCTTCACGTCGCGCACGTACGGGCGCAGGACGCGCAGGTCGCGGCGGTGGTCGACGCCGCGCACGACGATCAGCGCGGGGCGGTCGCGGAACGTCGTCTCGAAGCGCGGCAGCTCGATCTTGCCGGCCAGCAGCTCGCGCTCCTCGACCATGTGCTCGACCGTGTTGCGGGCGAACGCGGCGAGCGCCTCGCCGATCTCGGCCTTGGCGCGGTCGTTGGCGGCGCGGACGGCGGCCGGCTCCTGGACGACGCCGGCGGCGACGCGCTCGCCGTTGCGCAGCACCTCGCCGCCGCGGACCGTGATCGCGTCACCCTCGTGGAGGCGCTCGAAGAGCGTGTCGTCGGGCAGGTCGACGAGGAGGATGCCGGCCTGGACGAGCAGCAGCGGACCGAGGTTCGGGTAGCGGCCCGTGGAGCTGGGCCGGCAGTTGAGGACGGCGGCGACCCCGATCGCGACGAGGTCCTCGGCCGAGACGCGGTCCAGGTCGGCGTGGTCGATGACCGCGATGTCGCCGGGCCGCAGCCGCTTCGTGAGCACCTTGGTGCGGCGTCCCAGCCTCGCCGGACCGCTGACCTCCCGCGCGAGCGCCTCCCGGCGCGCGGCGTCCGGGGCGCGAGGCACCGTCGACATGCCCACCGAGTGTACGGCGCGGCGGGGGATTCGGCGCTGTGGCCGGGCGTCAGCCGGCCGCGTCGAGGCGCGCGATCTCGTCGTCGGTGAGCTCGAGCGCGGCCGCCGCGACGTTCTCCTCGAGGTGGGCGACCGAGCTCGTGCCCGGGATCGGCAGCATCACCGGGCTGTGGCGCAGCAGCCACGCGAGCGCGACCTGGCCGCTCGTGGCGCCGTGGGCCTCGGCGATCTCGGCGACGACGCCGCCGGGCTCGGCCAGGCGGCCGGCGGCCAGCGGGAACCACGGGATGAAGCCGATGCCCTCGCGCTCGCAGTGGGCGAGGACGTCCTCGGACCCGCGGTCGACGAGGTTGTAGCGGTTCTGGACCGTCGCGATGTCGACGATCCGGCGGGCCGCCTCGATCTCCTCGACCGACACCTCCGACAGGCCGACGTGGCGGACCTTGCCCTCGTCGCGCAGCTCGCGCATGAGCCCGAACTGCTCCTCGCGCGGGACCTGCGGGTCGATGCGATGGAGCTGCCACAGGTCGATCGTGTCGACGCCGAGCCGGCGCAGGCTCATCTCGCAGCACTGGCGCAGGTACTCGGGGCGGCCGACCTCGGCCCAGCGGTGCGGCCCCTGGCGGGTGAAGCCGCCCTTCGTCGCCACGACGATCCCGTCGTAGGGGCGCAGGGCCTCGGCGATGAGGTCCTCGGAGACCTCGGGGCCGTAGGAGTCGGCGGTGTCGACGAAGTCCACGCCCAGGTCGGGCAGGCGCTTCAGCACCCGGATCGCCTCGTCGCGGTCGCGGGGCGGGCCCCACACGCCGTCGCCGGTGATGCGCATCGCGCCGAAGCCGAGGCGGGTGACCTCCAGGTCCCCGCCGATGCGGAAGGTGCCGGAGCCGGCTGCCGTGGTCGCCATGCCCTCGACGGTACACGCCGACCGCGGCCGGCCCGGCGCGGCCATGCCCCCTACGCCGCCTTCAGCAGCTCCTGGGCGTGCCGGCGCGCGGCCAGGTCGCCGGAGTCGGCGCCGAGCATCCGCACGAGCTCGCCGACGACCGCGTCGGGCGCCAGCTCGGTGACGGTGGTGACGGCCGGGTCGGCCGACGTGTCCTTGGCGATCGAGAAGTGGCGGGCCGCCATCGACGCCACCTGCGGCAGGTGCGTGATGCAGATGACCTGGCGGGCCGCGGCCAGCGCGCGGAGCTGCTCGCCGACCGCGCGGGCGGTCACGCCGCCGATGCCCGCGTCGACCTCGTCGAACACGAGCGTGGCGCCCCCGTCCTCGTTGGCGACGCCCATCAGCGCGAGCATCACCCGCGACAGCTCGCCGCCGGAGGCGATGTCGCGCAGCGGCCCGGCGGGCACGCCCGGGTTGGCGGCGATGAGGAACTCGACCGTGTCGGCGCCCGTGGGCCCCGGCTCGCGCTCGTGCAGGGCGACCTCGAACGAGGCGCCGTCCATCGCCAGGTCGGCCAGCCGCTCGCGCACCGACTCGGCCAGCGCGGGGCCGGCTGCCGCCCGCGCCGCGCGCAGCTCCTCGGCCGTCGCGGTCAGCGCCGCGCGCGCCTCGGCCAGCGCCGCCTCGGCCTCCTCGAGCGCCTCGCTCGCGCCCAGCAGCTCGTCCCGGCGCCCGCGGCAGTCCTCGGCGTGGGCCAGCACCGCCTCGACGCTGCCGCCGTGCTTGCGCTCCAGCCGCTCGACCGCGGCCAGGCGGGTCTCCACCGCGTCGAGCCGGCCGGGCTCGGCCTCCAGCCCCTCGGCGTAGCGGCGCAGCTCGCCGGCCAGGTCGTCGGCCTCGAGCGCGAGCGCCCGGAAGCGCTCGACGAGCGGGTCCAGCGACGCGTCGACGCCGGCCACCCCGTCGAGCTCGGCGCCCGCGCGCGCCAGCAGCACGCCGGCCCCGCCGTCGCCGTCGTCGGGCGCGATCGCCTCGACGGCCGCCAGCGCGGCGCCGCGCAGCGCCTCGAGATGGCGCAGCCGCCCGCGCTCGGCCTCGAGCTCGCGCTTCTCCTCGACGCTGGGCGCGACCTCCTCGATCTCGGCCAGCTCGAACGCGAGCAGGTCGAGCTCGCGCTCGCGCGACCCCGCGCGCTCGCGCAGGTCCGCGAGCGTGCCCTCCAGCGCGCGCACACGCGCCCAGGCGCCGGCGGCCCGCGCGCGGCGCGCCGCCTGCTCGGGCCCGCAGAAGCCGTCGAGCACGTCGAGCTGGGTGGACGACAGCGTCAGGCGCCGATGCTCGTGCTGGCCGTAGAAGGCGATGAGCGGCTCGGCCAGCTCGCGCAGGTCGCCCGCGCTGGCGCTGCGCCCGTTCACGTACGCGCGCGTGCGGCCCTCGGCGCTGACGCGCCGGGCGAGCACGACCTCCTCGGCGTCGGCGGGCAGCCGCTCCCCCAGCTCGCCGCGCAGCGCGTCGGGCAGCTCGAACACGCCCTCGACGTAGGCCTCGGCCGCGCCGGGCCGCACGATCCCCGCGCGCGCCTTGCCGCCGAGCAGCAGGTCGAGCGCGTGCGCGAGCACCGTCTTGCCGGCGCCGGTCTCGCCCGTCAGGACGTTCAGTCCGGGCGCGAGGCGCAGCTGCGCGCGCTCGATCAGCAGCAGGTTCTCGACGCGAAGCTCCAGGAGCATGCGCAACGGTCTACCAGCGGGCCAGGACGGACCCGTCCCGAACACGCGTTCGAGGCGGGCCTCAGACGAGGTGGCCGAACTTCTCGCGCAGGCGCTGGTAGAAGCTCGAGTTCGGAAGCTGCGCCAGCACCGCCGCCCCGTGGCGGAAGCGGCAGTCGAGCGAGTCGCCCGGCGCCAGCTCGCCGACGTTGCGCCCGTCGACCGCCACGTCGACCGACTCGCGCGCGGACCGGTTCAGCAGCGTGAGCGTGTCGCCCGGCGCGACGACGAGCGGCCGCGCGGTGAGCGAGTGCGGGGCGATGAACGTCACGACGTAGCCCTCCACGCCCCAGGCGAGCACCGGCCCGCCGTTGGCGAGGTTGTAGCCGGTCGACCCGGCCGGGGTGGCGACCACCAGACCGTCGCAGCGCACGTGGCCGAGCTCCTCGCTGCCGAGCACGTAGGACAGCACCGCGACGCGTCCACCCGGGTGGCGCAGCAGCGACACGTCGTTGATCGCCGACTGGCGCAGCCCCGGCGCGGCGATCCCGATCGCCGGCAGCTCCAGCCGCTCGAACCGGCCCGTGAACGCGCGCCGGAAGCCGTCCTCGCAGGCGTCGCGCTCGATCGTGGCCAGGAAGCCGACCTGGCCGAAGTTGACCGCGAACACGGGCACGCCGGTGTCGGCGAAGCGGCGCAGCCCCGACAGGATCGTCCCGTCGCCGCCCAGGGCGATCGCGATCTCCGCCTCGCCGTCGGCCGAGCGGTCCTGGTCGCCGTCCACCAGCGTCACGCCGATCTCGGCCGCGATGCGCTCGAGCGTCGCCGCCGCGACCTGGACCTCCTCGTGGCGGCCGTGGGTGATGACGACCGCGACGCGAGAGGCCATCAGACGTCGGCCTCCGCCACGACGGCCGCCACGTCGGCGATCGCGCCCTCGCGCCCGCCCTCGGCCAGCCACAGGAACGTCTCGCGGTTCCCCTTCGGCCCGGGCAGCCCGCTCGGCGCCACGCCGAGCACGGCGGCGCCCAGCGCGGTCGCGGCGTCCGCCACGGCGACGACCGCCTCGCGCCGCAGCTCGGGCTCGCGCACGACACCGCCCTTGCCCACGCGCTCGCGGCCCACCTCGAACTGGGGCTTGACCATCACGAGCGCGTCGAAGCGCGGCGCGACGCAGGCCAGCACGGCCGGCAGCACCTTCGCCAGCGAGATGAACGACAGGTCGGCGACGACGAGGTCCGGCGCGTACGGGAGCTGCTCGGGCGTCAGGGCGCGGGCGTTCACGCGCTCGAGCACCGTGACGCGGTCGTCGGTGCGCAGCGACCACGCCAGCTCGCCGTAGGCGACGTCGACGGCGACGACGTGGGCGGCGCCGCGCTGCAGCAGGCAGTCGGTGAAGCCGCCGGTGGAGGCGCCGACGTCGAGCGCGTGGCGGCCGGCGACGTCGAGGCCGAGCGCGTCGAGCGCGTTGGCGAGCTTGACGCCGCCGCGCGAGACGAACCGCGGCCGGTCGTCGACGGCGACGACGACGGAGTCCTCGACCATCTGGCCCGGCTTGCTCGCGCGCCGCCGCTCCTCGCCCACGAGGACCTCGCCCGCGAGCACGGACGCGGCCGCGCGCGTGCGGGAGTCGAACAGGCCGCGGCGGGCCAGCAGCGCGTCGAGTCGGACCTTGGGCACCCGCGGAACCGTACCGGCCGGCGCATCCGTGACCTCCCTCACAGACGATTGCGGACGCGCAAGCAATCATGTGCTCAGGCCCGGGCGCCCCAACCGCCCGGCAGGGACTTCCCACATCGATCACATAGCCAGACCCATCACATAAGCAGCATCTCTCCTCCCCAGAAGCGGCCCGCCACCGGCGGGCCGTTTCATGTTCCAGGGGCCGTGGCCGATGACCGGCGTGATGGCCCTTGACGCGCCTCCTGTCGTCCTGGCACGACAGCCAGTCTTCGATCGCAGCCGGCACCTCGTCGGCTACGAGCTCCTGTTCCGGGCGCTCGACCCCACGCGCGCGCTCGTCGTCGACCACGAGCGGGCCAGCGCCCACGTCCTCGTCACCGCCCTCGCCGACATCGGCATCGCGCCGCTGTCGGGCGGCCTGTGGGCGGGCCTGAACGTCACCCGCCAGTTCCTCCTCGACGTCGACCCGCTGCCGTTCGCCCCCGGCGAGGTCGTGCTGGAGCTGCTCGAGGGCCAGGACGTCGACGAGGCGCTGCTCGCCCGCTGCGAGGAGCTCGCCGCCGCCGGGCACATGATCGGCCTCGACGACTTCGCGTTCAGCGCGGCCACCGCGCCGCTGCTCGAGCACGCGCGCGTCGTCAAGCTCGACGTGCGCGAGCACGGGCTCGAGGGCCTGCCCGCCCAGATCCTGGCGATCCGCCGCGCCGGGTTCGAGGGCAGGCTGCTGGCCGAGAAGATCGAGACGCAGAGCGAGCACGACGCGTGCCTGCGGCTCGGATTCGACTACTTCCAGGGCGAGCTGTACGCCCACCCCCAGCTCGTGTCCGGGCGCGCGCTGCAGACGTCCTCGCTGCAGGCGCTGCACGCCGCCGCGACGCTCACCGACGACGAGATCGGCTTCGAGGCGCTCGAGGAGCTCGTCTCCCGCGACCCCGGGCTGGCGATGCGGCTCCTGCGGCTGCTGAACTCGGCCGCGTTCCCGCTGCGCCGCCGCGTGGAGACCGTGCACGACGCGCTCGTCATGCTCGGCGTGCGGACCGTGCGCCAGTGGGCGATGCTGATCGTCCTCGCCGGCCTGCCGTCCACCCGCGACGAGCTGCTGCCCAACGCGCTCGTCCGCGCGCGGCTGCTGGAGATCCTCGCCGGGCTGCGCGGCGACCCCACCCCCGCGGGCGCGTTCGTCGTCGGGCTGTTCTCGCTCGCCGACGTGATGCTCGGCGTGCCGATGGACGAGGCGCTCGGGGACCTGCCGCTCGCCGAGGAGCACCTCGACGCGCTGCTGCGCCACGAGGGGCCCAACGGCCGGGCGCTGGCCGCCGTCGTCGCGCACGAGCGCGGGGAGCCGTGGGCGCCGGCCGACGCGGGCGTGTCCGTGGAGCGCTTCGCCGCGGCCTACGCGGAGGCGCTCGTGTGGGCCTTCGACGCCGAGCCGGGCCTGAAGGCCGCCTGAGCGGCCTCGCCGAGGCGCACGAGCGCGGCGCGCGCCGCGTCGACCTTCGCCGGCCAGCGCACGAAGCCGTGCACGGTGCCCGGCCACACGATCAGCTCCGCCGCGACGCCCGCCTCCTCGAGCCGGCGCGCATAGGCCTCGCCCTCGTCGCGCAGCACGTCGTGGCTGGCGACGACGATCGTGGCCGGCGGCAGGCCGCTCAGGTCCGCCGCGCGCAGCGGCGAGACGTCCGGGTCCTCGGGGTCGCCGCCGTACTGCTCGACGAACCAGGCCATGTCGGCGGAGGTGAGCCGGAAGCCGGTGGCGAAGCGCTCGTAGCTCGCGGTGGCCATGCCGGTGTCGAGGACCGGGTAGACGAGGAGCTGCGCGGCGAGCCGGCCGGCGTGGCGGCGCGCGAGGACGGCGGCGAGCTGGCCGCCGGCGCTGTCGCCCGCGACCGCGACCGGGCCGTCGCCGGCGAGCAGCGGCGCCAGCGCGGCCTCGGCGTCCTCGAGCGCGGCCGGGAACGGGTGCTCGGGCGCCAGCCGGTAGTCGGGCAGCACGACCCGCGCGCCCGCCGCGTTGGCGAGGATGCGGCCGACCTGGTCGTAGGTGTCCGGGCTGCCGACGACCCAGCCGCCGCCGTGGAGGAAGAGGATCGTGCCGCGGGCGCCGGCCGGCTCGTAGACGCGGGCGGGCACCGGCGCGTCGACGTCGCGCACCGCGTCGACGGGGTCGGGCGGGCCGGCGAGCTCGCGCGTGCCGGCGGCGTGCTCGGCGCGCAGCGTCGCCGGGTCGTACGCCGTCGTGAGCGCGCCCTCGGGACCCGCGATCAGCGCGGCGATCTGCGAGTCGAGCGGCTCGAAGGCGCTCAACGCCCCGCGAGCGCCGCCCGGGGGTCGCGCAGCGCCGACGTGATCCGCTCGGCGATCCGCTCGCCGGTGAAGCCGACCTCGGCGTGCAGCAGCGCCGGCTTGCCGTGGGTGACGAACCGGTCGGGCAGCCCGACGCGCAGGATCCGCGGCACGGCGAGGCCGCCGTCGTTGAGCGTCTCCCACACGCCCGTGCCGAAGCCGCCCTGGAGGACGCCCTCCTCGACGGTGACGAGGAGGTCGTGCTCGGCGGCGAGCTGGGCCAGCAGCGCGCGGTCCAGCGGCTTGGCGAAGCGGGCGTCGGCGACCGTCGCGTCGATGCCGCTCTCGGCGAGCAGGTCGGCGGCCTCCAGCGCCTTCTGGACGCCGGTGCCGTAGCCGACGATCGCCACCCGCTCGCCCTCGCGCAGGATCTCGCCGGTGCCGATCTCGATCGCGTGCGGGGTGTCGGGCAGCGGGACGCCGATGCCCTCGCCGCGCGGGTAGCGCAGCGCGATCGGGCCGTCGTCGTAGGTCACCGCCGTGTGGAGCATGTGCACGAGCTGGGCCTCGTCGCGGGGCGCCATCAGCACCATGTTCGGCAGGCAGCGCAGGTAGGCGATGTCGAACGCGCCGTGGTGGGTGGGGCCGTCGTCGCCGACGAGCCCGGCGCGGTCCATCGCGAACACGACGTTCAGCCGCTGCAGGGCGACGTCGTGGACGATCTGGTCGAACGCCCGCTGCAGGAACGTCGAGTAGATCGCGCACACCGGCTTGGCGCCCTCGAGCGCGAGGCCGGACGCGAACAGGACCGCCTGCTGCTCGGCGATCCCGACGTCGAAGTAGTGCTCGGGCCGGGCCTTCTGGAGGATGTTCAGGCCGGTGCCGGAGTTCATCGCGGCGGTGATGCCGACGATCCGCTCGTCGCGCTCGACCTCGCGCACGAGCGCGTCGCCGAACACGGTCGTGTAGGCCGGCGGCGCGGGCGCGGCCGACGGCTTGGCGGCGGCCTTCGCGGGCGCGCCGTTGGCGATCGACTTCGGCTTGGCGGCATGCCACTTCTCCATGCCCTCCAGGCCGCCGAGCTCGGCCGGCTCGAAGCCCTTGCCCTTGACGGTCGCGATGTGGACGACGACCGGCCGCTGGGCGTCGAGCGCCTCGCTGAGCGCGTCGCGCAGCGCGTGCACGTCGTGGCCGTCGATGACGCCGACGTAGGCCCAGTCGAGCTCCTCCCAGAACAGGCCGGGCGCCCAGAAGGCCTTGATCGACTCCTTGAGCTGCGGGCCGAGGTGCTCGAACGCGGCGCCGATCCCGGCCGGCAGGCGCGTGAGCTTCTCCTCCACGCCCTCGCGGGCCCGGTACAGCTTGGGGTTCATCCGGATCCGGTTGAAGTACCGGTTCAGGGCGCCGACGTTCGGCGCGATCGACATGCCGTTGTCGTTGAGGACGACGACCATCGGCGTGCCCAGGCCGCCGGCCTGGTGGATCGCCTCGAAGGCGACGCCACCGGTCATCGCGCCGTCGCCGATGACCGCGACGACCTTGCCGGCGTCGGGCTCGCCGCGCAGGCGCATCGCCTCCTTGAGCCCGACCGCGTAGCCGATCGACGTCGACGCGTGCCCGGCGCCCATCACGTCGTGCTCGGACTCGTGGATCGCGCAGAACGGGGCGAGGCCCTCGTACTGGCGGATCGTGGCGAGCTGGTCGCGGCGGCCGGTCAGGACCTTGTGCGGGTAGGCCTGGTGGCCGACGTCCCACAGGATCTTGTCGCGCGGGCTGTCCAGCAGCGAGTGCAGCGCGACCGCGAGCTCGCAGGTGCCGAGGTTGGCGCCGAAGTGCCCGCCGATCTCACCGACCGTGTCGATGATGTGCTCGCGCACCTCCTGGGCCACCTGCTGCAGCTCCGCCTCGCTGAGGGCGTGCAGGTCCTGGGGCCGGTCGATGCGGGGCAGGATGCGTTCGGTCACGAGGTGCGGGTGAAGATGAAGTCGGTGATCTGCTCGAGCTCGGGCGCGCCGTCCGGGGCGGCGGCGGCGAGGGCGGCACGAGCCGTCCGATGCGATGCCTCCGCCATGGTACGAGCTTGGTCGAGACCGAACTCGCTGACGTACGTCCGCTTGCCGTGACGGGCGTCCGAGCCCTGGGGCTTGCCGAGGTCGTCGTCGGTGCCGGTCACGTCGAGGATGTCGTCGACGATCTGGAACAGGACGCCCAGCTCGCCGGTGAACTCGCGCCACGGCGCGGGGTCGCGGCCGTCGAGCAGCAGGACGCTCTCGACGCTGGCGCCGATGAGGCGGCCGGTCTTGAGGGCGTGCAGCTCGCGCAGGTCGGCGTGCTCGGCGGCCACATCGAGCCATTGCCCGCCGACCATCCCGTTCACACCGGTGGCGGTCGCCAGGTGGGCCAGCGCCGCCATCACGTGGGCGGGCTCGCCGCGCTGGCGCGTGAGGACGTGGCGGAACGCCTCCGCGTACAGCGCGTCACCGGCGAGGATCGCGACGTCCTCGCGGAACGCGCGGTGCAGCGTCGGGCGGCCGCGGCGCAGGTCGTCGTCGTCCATCGCCGGCAGGTCGTCGTGGATGAGCGAGTACGTGTGGATCAGCTCGATCGAGCAGGCCAGCGGCAGGACGTCGCGGGCGTCGCGGCCGAGCGCCCGCGCGGTCGCGAGCGCCAGGACCGGGCGGATGCGCTTGCCGCCGGCGAGCAGGCTGTAGCGCATGGCCTCCTGCAGGCCGTCGGTGGGCGTGCCGTCGACGAAGCGCAGGCGCTGGAGCTCCTCCTCGACGAGCTCGCGGAGGTCGTCTGGGTAGCGGGCCTGGGCCACTCAGAGGAGGGCGTCCTGGCCGGGCGGCACCTCGGTCGCGGCGGCGCGCGCCTGGCGCTCCAGCTCGGCGCTGGCCTCCGACGCCAGCGCGGCGCAGTCCTCGACGAGCGACGCGGCGGCGTCCGCGGACAGGTCGCCGGAGCGGAGCTGCTCGGCGGCCCGCTCGAGGCGATGGATGAGGGTGTCGAGCTCGGTCATCGCGCGGGATCCTCGCGCATCTCGCGCAGCGCCGCGCCGAGGATGCCGTTGACGAACCGCGGCGCCTGCGCGCCCGCGTACGTCTTGGCGGTCTCGACGGCCTCCTCGATCGCGCCCTCCGGCGGGATCGGGCGGTCGCCGGGCACCGCGTCCGGATGCAGCATCTCGGTCAGGGCGACGCGCATGATCGCCTTCTCCAGCGGGGCGATCCGGTCGACCGTCCAGCCCTCGGCCAGGCGCTCGATGATCGCGTCGAGGTCGTCGCTGTAGTCCTCGGCGGCGTGCGCGAGCGCCCGCGTGAACAGCGGCGCGTCGCGGCCGAGCGTCTCCGAGAGGGGACGCCCGGTCACGTCGTGCTGGTAGAGCGCGAAGACCGCTTTGCGGCGCTGCTCGGAGCGGCGGGCCACTAGGCGCGCGACATGTACTCGCCGGTGGCCGTCTGCACCTTCACGCGATCGCCGACGTTGACGAACAGCGGCACCTGGATCGTCGTGCCCGTCTCGAGCGTGGCGGGCTTGCTGCCGCCGCCCGACGCGGTGTCGCCGCGCAGGCCCGGCTCGGTCTGCGTGACCTCGAGCTCGACCGACGCGGGAAGCTGCAGGTCGCTGGGCTGGCCGTCGATGAACAGCACGTCGACCTCCTCGCTGGCCTTCGTCCAGCGGAGCTGGTCGGCGACCGCGGACTCCGGGATCGCGAGCTGCTCGTAGGAGCTCGTGTCCATGAAGTGCGCGTCGGTGCCGTCGGCGTAGAGGAACTGCATCTTGCGCGCCTCGGTGCGCACGGAACGGAACTTCTCGCCGGCGCGGAACGTCTTGTCGATCACGTTCCCGTCGGACGCGCGGCGCAGCTTCGTGCGCACGAACGCGCCGCCCTTGCCGGGCTTGACGTGCTGGAACTCGAGGATCTTGTAGACGGTCCCGTCGACGTCGATGTGGTTCCCGTTCTTGAACTGGTTGGTCGAGATCATCGAGCGCCCAGTGTATGGCGCATCGGCGCGCCGGCCTGCGCGATCCGCGCGACGGTCTGGGCGCGGCGGGTCACGGCCTGGCGCCAGGTGACCCGAAGGACGCGGTCGCCGTGGGCCTCGAGGATCGCCTGGCGCTCGGCGTCGTCCTCCCTGGCGATCTCGCCCTCGTGCCATCTCGCGCCGTCGGCCTCGACGACGGGCGCCGGGCGGGCCAGCGGAAGTCGGGGATCACCTTGCGGCCGGAGCGCCGCAGGGGCCGGTTGACGTCGGGGTGGGCGAAGCCGGCGCTCAGGAGGAGGTCGAGGACGGTGTCCTCGAGGACGCTGCGGGTGGGCGCGGGCCCGTTGGCGATGATCTTGAGGAGCCGGCGTGCGCCGCGGCGGCGGCCGGCGCGCTCGAGCGCGCGGAGGATCTGCGCGATCGTCGTGCCGTGGCGCGCCTGCGCCTCGCGGACGGCGCGGCGCAGGCGGCGGGTCTTCGCGTTCGCGGCGAGGTCGACGACGGTGCGCGCGGGCGTGGTCGTCGGGATGCCGCGGTGGCGGGTGACGTCGGCGCGGACGAGCCGGGTCGTCCGGTGCACCCTCAGGCCCGGACGGCTGCGCGGCGTGGTGTCGCGGATCGTCACCTCGACGGGCCGGTCCGGCCAGGGCAGCAGCCCCAGGTGGGCGGCCGCGGCGTGGTGGCTGAGGACCGCGCCCGGTCCGCAGGCCTTGACCGCGGCCAGGAAGCACGCCTCGAGCGGCGGGAACGCGTGACCGACGACGTAGACGCCGCGATGCAGTCGGTGCAGCCGACCCGTCCGCTCCCGCCCCATCACCGCCTTCTTCGACAGCCCGCAGGCCGCCAGGTCCTCCATCGAGACCACGCCCCACTGCCGGGCGGCGATCCGCGCGAGCAGCACGTCCGGGTGCTCCCCACGTTGCTTGTCACCTTGGTTCCCGCGACGGGAACCAACCTGACAAGCAACGGGGGTGGGTGGCGGGTCGGGCGGCATGGGCCCCGGAGCGTCGCGGCGCGCGTGTGACGGAACAAGACGCGTGTGCGCCGGGACTGCGACGATTCGGCGCCATGTCGCTCCCCCATCGCCCGCTCGGCGCGTCCGGCCTCGAGGTGTCCGTGCTGTCGCTCGGCTCATGGCGCACGTACGAGCGGATCCCGCGCGCGCAGGGCACGGCCGTGCTGGACGCCGCGCACCAGGCCGGCATCGACTTCCTCGAGGTCGCGCGCTACAACGACGAGACCGGGCGAGCGCCGATCCCGACCGGCTACAGCGAGGTCGTCTTCGGCGAGGCCTTCGCCGCCTCGGCCTACGCGGCGCGCCGCGACGAGATCGTCGTCGCCGAGAAGCTGTGGTGGGAGTTCTGGCCCCAGCAGGACGCCGCGCGGGAGCTCGACGCCTCGCTGGAGCGCACCGGCCTGGACCGCGTCGAACTCCTCTACTCCGACCCGCCGCCGGCCGACCTCCCGCTCACCGAGGTCGTCGGCCAGATCGCCGGGCTGATCGAGGACGGCCGCATCCGCGCCTGGGGCATCGTGAACTGGCCCGCCGACCGGATCGCCGAGGCCGGCCGGATCGCCCGCGACCGCGGCCTCCCGACGCCGTGCATCGCCCAGCTCCCCTACAGCCTCGTCGACCGCGAGCAGGTCGAGGGCGCCGAGATGGTCGCCGCGCTGGAGCTGTGCGAGGCGAGCGTGACCGCCTCGTTCACGCTCGCCGGCGGCCTGCTCACGGGCAAGTACGCCGACCCCGCCGCGCCCGGGCGCATGGCCAAGGAGAAGGACGACCCGCGCTGGGCGCCCGCGCTCCAGGCGGCGAGCGACCTGCGAGCGCTCGCCGGCGAGCTCGACACCACCCCCGCCGCGCTGGCGATCGCGTTCGCCCTCGCCAACCCGACCGTCGCCACCGTCCTGTTCGGCGCGACCCGCCCCGAGCAGATCGCCGAGAACGCCGCGGCCGTCGCGCTCCTCGACCGCCTCGACGAGCCCACGCTCGCCCGCCTGCGCGCAATCGGCGCCGCGCGCTCCTAGCCCGCCACGCTCGCGAGCGCCGCCACCGCCCGCTCGTACTGGGCGGCGCTGATCGCGATGTGCGACTGCTGGCTCATCGACCGCGGCGCCACGCCCATCGCCTCCACCGGCGGCGCGTCCTCCAGCCGCGGCACGACCAGCAGCGGCTCGATCGCGATCGACCACGGCCAGCGCGGATGGTCGACGGTCTCCGGCTCCCCCGCCGCCTCGACCACGCCGAACACCCGCCGCCACACCGACGCGTAGAGCACCAGCCGGTCGCCGGGGGCGATCCGCGGCCGGCGCGGGAACCCGGTCCGCGAGAGCACTCCGAGCCGGCCGTCCTCCAGCCACCGCTCCGGCAGCGGGCCGCGCGCGTGCCCGACCGCCTTGAGCCAGTGCCCCCGCCCGGGATCCGCGCCGCGCACGGACGGGATCATGCCCGAACGCGCGCCCACCGCTCCGCGGCGGCGGCGAGCGCGGCGCGGCCCAGCGCGAGCGCCTCGCGATCCGGCGCCGGGCCCGGCCCCCGGAAGGCGACCTCCAGCACGCGGTCGCCGAGCTCGACGAGCAGGTCGACGGCCAGCGGCGGCGCGTCGGCCGGCCACAGCCCGTGCTCGACCATCCGCCGGCGCAGCCGCGCGGCGAGCTTGCGGTTGCGGGCGCGGATCGCCTCGGTCACCGCCGCCGACGCGCGGCCGCCGAACCACAGCGCCGCCGCGGTCGGGTTGCGCGCGTAGAAGTCGACGTGGACGTCGAGCTCCAGCCCGATCAGCTCCTCGATCGACCCGGGCTCCCACGTCTCCTCCAGCGCCGCGACCCGGTCGTCGAGGTCGGCGACCATCTGCGCGAGCACCGCGTCGAGGATCGCGTCGCGGTCGGGGAAGAAGCGGTACAGCGACGGGATCGCCACGCCGGCGCGCTGCGCGATCGCGCGGGTCGTCGCGGCCTCCACGCCCGCCTCGCCGACGATCTCCTCGGCCGCCGCGAGGATGCGCCGGACGGTGCGCCGGCTGCGCTCCTGCGCCGGAGCCCGGCGTGCCCTTGACGTCGCCACCCGAAGAATTGTAATACTACTCGCGTTCTAGTTCAGGTGAGAGCGCCTCCGGCAACCACGCCGCAACCCACCGACTCGTTGGAGGCCATCGATGACCGAGATCACAGGCGGCGAGCTGCTCGCCCGAGCGCTGCAGGCGGAGGGCGTCAAGCTCCTGTTCGGGCTGCCGTCGCCCGAGATCGACCCGCTGCTCGCCGTCCTGGAGGACCACGGGATCCGCCTGGTCCCGATCCGCCACGAGGCCGCCGCCGCGCACATGGCCGAGGGCCTCTACAAGACGACCGGCAAGGTCGTCGCCGTGCTCGGCAACCCGGGCCCCGGCTCGGCCAACCTCCTCCCCGGCGTCCTCACCGCGCTGCACGAGGGCGTCCCGCTGCTGGCGATCACCTCCCAGCACCGCCTCGGCCTCGTCTATCCCTCCACCCCCGCCACCTTCCAGGGCCAGGACCAGCTCGACCTCTTCCGCCCCGCCGTCAAGTGGGGCGGCCCGATCTTCGAGTGGCAGCGCATCCCCGAGGTCGTCGCGCTCGCGTTCCGCCACGTCTGGAGCGGCCGCCCCGGCCCGGCGCAGATCGAGCTCCCGGCGCCGATCCTCTACGAGACCGGCGACCCGGACACCGCGCCGATCCGGCCGCCCCACACCTCGCGGGCGGCCGCGCCGCGCGCCGGCGCCGCCCAGCTCGACGAGGCCGCCGCGCTGCTGGCCGATGCGCGCCGGCCGCTCGTGATCGCCGGCACCGGCGTCGACCGCGCCGGCGCCAACGACGCGGTCGCCGAGCTCGTCGAGCTGCTCGACTGCCCCGTCATGACGAGCATGGCCGGGCGCGCCACGGTCCGCTCCGACCACCCCAACTTCCTGCTGGGCTTCGGTCCCGCCGGCGACCTCGCGCGCGCCGAGGCGGACGTCGTGCTCGTCGCCGGCTCGCGCATCGGCTACCTCGACATGCCGTTCGCGAAGTACTGGGGCGACCCGTCGCGGCGCCGGCTCGTCCAGATCGACCTGGAGCCGCGCCACATCGGCGTCACCCAGCCGGTCGACCTGGGCATCGTCGGCGACGTCCGCGACGCCCTGGAGGGCATCGTCGAGCGGCTGCGGACCAGCGTCATCGCCCCGCGCGACCCCGGCGACCTCGAGCGCTACCGCGCGCTCGACGTGGAGCACCGCATGCAGCAGGCCGGGCCGATCATGGAGTGGCAGGGCCCGGGCATCCACCCCGCCCATGCGATGGGCACGATCGGCGCGGTGTTCGGCGACACCGCCGTCTACACGGTCGACGGCGGCAACACCTCGCTGTGGGCGTACTCGATCCTGCCGCCGACCCGGCCGCGCTCCTACCACGGGATCCTCGAGCTCGGGATGCTCGGCACCGGCATCCCCTCCGCGATCGGCGCCAAGCTCGGCGCCCCCGACCGCGACGTCGTCTGCGTCACCGGCGACGGCGCCGCCGGCTTCAACGCGATGGAGCTGCAGACCGCCGCCCGCGAGGGCGTGGACATCACCGTGGTGGTCATGTCCGAGGGGAGCTGGTCCATGGAGGTGTTCAACGAGCTCGACCGCTACGGCCGCACCTTCGGCACCGAGCAGGGCGAGATCCGCTGGGACCTCGTGGCCCAGGGCCTCGGCTGCCACGGCGAGCACGTCGAGCGCATCGAGGACCTCGAGCCCGCCCTGCGCCGCGCCAGGGACCACCGGGGCCCGAGCCTCGTGTGCGTCCGCAGCGATCGCGAGGCGAACCTCTCGATCCCCACGGCGATGATCGAGCGCTTCTTCGAGGTGTACCTCGGACCGAGCGAGACCACGGCGGCGCCCGTCGCCGCGACCACCTGAGGAGGCCGGACCCGTGAGAGCCGTCGTCTGCCAGAACGCCGAGCTGCGCGTCGAGGACGTGCCCGCGCCGGAGCCCCGGCCCGGGCAGGTCCGCCTGCGGGTCGTGCGCTGCGGGATCTGCGGCTCGGACCTGCACGCGCGGCACGGCAGCGACGCCTGGGCCGACATGGCGGCGCGCAGCGGCTACCGCCGCTTCGCCCGCTCCGACCAGCCGATCGTCTACGGCCACGAGTTCTGCGGCGTGGTCGCCGAGCACGGGCCGGGGACGCGCCCCGAGATCGCGCCCGGGACGCTGGTCGTCGCCCTCCCGTTCCTGCGCAACGGCGGCGTCGTGGACCCGACCGGCCTGTCGCTGCATGCGCCCGGCGCCTACGCCGAGGAGGTGCTCGCCGAGCAGTCCATGACGCTCGCGGTGCCCGACGGCCTCGATCCGGAGGTGGCGGCGCTCACGGAGCCGATGGCGGTCGCCCTGCACGCGGTCCGCCGTGCCGAGGTCCGCCGGCGCGACGTCGCGATCGTCATCGGCTGCGGTCCGATCGGCCTGGGCGTGATCCTCATGCTGAAGGCGCGCGGCGTGCGGGTCGTCGTCGCCGGCGACCCGTCCCCCGGGCGCCGGGCGCTGGCCGAGCGGTGCGGCGCGGACGTGGTCGTCGACCCGGCCGTGGGCTCCCCGTTCGCGGCGGCCCCGCGCCGGGGCCAGGTCGACGACATGGTCGCGGCGATGTCGCTGGCGCTCGACACGCGCGAGCGCCTCGGGCGCCTGCCCGTCGGCTGGTGGCACCTGTGGCGCCTGGGCGAGGCGGTCGGCGCCGGGCCCAAGCGCCCGGTCGTGTTCGAGTGCGTCGGCGCGCCCGGCATGATCGAGCGCATCGTCGACGGCGCGCCGCTGTACTCGCGCGTGGTGGTCGTCGGCGTGTGCGTCGGCGTCGACACGTTCACGCCGGCGGCCGCGATCAACAAGGAGATCGACCTGCGCTTCGTGCTCGCCTACACGCCGCTCGAGTTCCGCGACGCGCTGCGGATGCTCGCCGACGGGACGGTCGACCCGCGGCCGCTGATCACCGGCACGGTCGGGCTCGACGGCGTCGCGGGCGCGTTCGCCGAGCTGGCCGACCCCGACCGGCACGCGAAGATCCTGATCGACCCGCAGCGGCCCTGATCCCCGATTCCGGCCATGGCGAAAGATGGCCGATCCGGGTGAAGGCGGGCGCGCGCGCCGTCCGTAGCGTCGCACCCATGTCCACCGCCATCACCCCCGCCGAGCTGGCGGAGCTGCGCTTCCGCCTGCGAGGCGACCTCCACGAGCCCGGCTCGCCCGGCTACGAGAGCGCCTGCGAGCTGTTCAACGCGATGATCGAGATCCGCCCGCGGCTGGTCGCCCGGTGCGCGACGCCCGCCGACGTCGTCACGGCGCTCGCGTTCGCCCGCGACCACGACCTGCCCGTCAGCGTCCGCGCCGGCGGCCACGCGGTCACCGGCCGCGCCCTGGTGCAGGACGGCCTCGTCCTCGACGTCCGTCCGATGGACGAGATCACGGTCGACCCGCAGGCCCGGCGCGTGCGCGTCGGCGGCGGCGCCACCTGGGCGGCCGTCGACCGCGCCACGACCGCGCACGGCCTCGCCACCACCGGCGGCCGCGTGTCGACCACCGGCGTCGCCGGCCTCACGATGGGCGGCGGCTCCGGCTGGCTGGAGCGCAAGCACGGCCTCGCCTGCGACAACCTGCTCGCGGCCGAGCTGGTCACCGCCGACGGGCGCATCGTCCGCGCCGACGCCGACGAGAACCCCGACCTGCTGTGGGCGCTGCGCGGCGGCGGCGGCAACTTCGGCGTCGTCACCGCGCTGGAGCTGGCGCTGCACCCGATCCCGGAGCAGGTCGTCGGCGGCCTGGCGATCTTCCCGGCCGACCGCGCGCGCGAGGTCCTCGAGAGCTACCGGGCCGTCACCGAGGCCGCCCCCGAGGAGCTGAGCCTGGCGTTCGCCGCGATGCCCGCCCCCGACGAGGACGAGATCCCCGAGCACCTGCGCGGGCAGCCGGCGCTGTTCGTCGTCGGCATGCACGCCGGCTCGATCGCCGACGGCGAGGCGGCCATCGCGCCGATCCGCGCGCTGCGCCCCGACGTGGACGCGTTCGCGCCGACCGCCTACGCGGACTTCCAGTGCTCGATCGACGACCCGCCGGGCGCGCGCAACTACTGGACGGCCGAGAGCGTCCGCGCCCTCGACGACGCGGTCGTCGACATCCTCGTGGACCAGATCGAGCGGATGCCGGCCGGCGAGGGCCGGGCGCCGCAGATCTTCATGGCCCACTGGGGCGGCGCCGTCCGCCGCGCGACCCCGGAGGACTCGCCGCTGGCGGCCCGCGACAGCGCCTACGTCGTCCACCCGCTGCTGATGTGGACCGACCCCGCCGACGACGCGATGATGATGGCCTACGGCCGCGGCATCCGCGACGCGCTGCACGCGCACGCCACCGGCGAGGCGTACGCGAACTTCCTCGGCGACGAGGGCGACGACCGCGTGCGCGCCGGCTACGCGCCCGGCGCCTACGAGCGCCTGGCCGCGCTCAAGGCGCAGTGGGACCCCGAGGACCGCTTCCGCGCCAACGGGCACGTCCGCCCGGCGGCCGCGGCGATGCCGGCGTGAGCGCTCAGCCGACGACGGTCAGCGTCTTGGGCAGCCCGCTCAGGACGTCTGCACCGTCGTCGGTGACGACGACGAGGTCCTCGATGCGGACGCCGACCGCGCCCGGCACGTAGACGCCCGGCTCGACGGTGACGACCATCCCGGCCCGCAGGGCGGTCTCCCCGGTCGTCGACAGCCGCGGGCCCTCGTGCACGTCGAGCCCGACGCCGTGCCCCAGCCCGTGGCCGAAGTGCTCGGCGTGGCCGGCGTCGGCGATGATCCGGCGGGCGACCGCGTCGACCTCGCGGCCGAGGGGGCCGGGCCGCACGGCGGCCAGCGCCGCCTCCTGGGCCTCGAGCACGAGCGCGTGGATCTCGCGGTCGCGGGCGTCCAGGTCGCCGGTCGCGTACGTGCGCGTGCAGTCCGAGCAGTACCCGTCCAGACGGCAGCCCCAGTCGATGACGACGAGCGTGCCCGCCGGGATCTCGACCGCCCGCGGCTGCGCGTGCGGCAGCGCCCCGTGCGCGCCGGCGGCGACGATCGGCGGGAACGACACCGCCTCGGCGCCCAGGCGGCGCTGCTCGAACTCCAGGTCGAGCGCCACCTCGCGCTCGGTCCGCCCGACGAGGCCGCGCTCGAGGACGACCTCGAGCGCCGCGTCGGCGAGCTGCGCGGCCGCGCGGATGCGCGCGACCTCCTCGGGGTCCTTGACCGCCCGCAGCTCCTCGACGACGCCGCCCGCCGCGACGAGCTCGACCTCGGGCCCAACGAGCTCCTGCAGGTGGGCGAACGTCTTGACGCTCATCGCCGCGTCGTCGTAGCCGACGCGCAGCGACGCACCCGGCGGCAGCGTGCCGATCGCGCCGGCCAGCAGGTCGGAGCTGGCGATCTCGCGGCGGAAGTCGGGCACCTCGTCGGCCGACTGCGAGAGGTAGCGGAAGTCGGTGACGAACGTGCGCGTGTCCGGCCCGATCAGCGCGAGCCCGTTGGAGCCGGTGAAGCCGGTGGCCCAGCGCACGTTGCCGAGGTCGGTGACGAGCAGCAGGTCCAGCTCGCGCTCGCGCACGGCGGCCTCGAGGCGGTCGGCGTGCGCGGTCACGCGCCGAGCTCCTCGCGCAGGCGCTCCAGCGCGATCCGGTAGCCGTCCACGCCCTTCCCGCTGACCGTGGCCACGCACAGGTCGGAGATGACCGACACGCGCCGCCACTCCTCGCGGTTCTGCACGTCGGACAGGTGCACCTCGACGGCCGGCAGCCCGGCGAGCTCCAGCGCGTCGCGGATCGCCCACGAGTAGTGCGTCCACGCGCCCGGGTTGAGCACGATCGCGTCGGCGAGCCCCTCGAGGTCGTGGAGCTGCTCGACGAAGCGGCCCTCGTGGTTGGTCTGGAAGAAGCGGGTGGTCAACCCCAGCTCGTGGCCCATGTCGGCGATGCGCTGCTCGAGCTGGTCGAACGTGAGCCCGCCGTAGTGCTCGGGGTTGCGGCGCCCGAGCTGGTCGAGGTTGACCCCGTGCATGATCTCGACGCGGTTGCGCGGCATCAGGGCTGCAACTCTGCCATGGCGGCGCGGATCGCGGCTTCCTCGACCGCCTGCCCGTGGCGGACGTCGCCGGGCGCGCGCACGAGCACGAACGGGACGCGCCCGCCCTTGCGCTTCTTGTCGCGGGCGAGCGCGGCGATCATCGCGTCCTCGTCGACGGGCGTCGCCAGCGCGGTCGGCAGCCCGGCCTGCGTCAGCAGCTCGCGGACCTGGTCGCGCAGGTCGTCGAGGCCGGAGAGCCGCAGCGCGGCGAGCAGCCCCAGGCCGACCGCCTCGCCGTGGCGCAGCGCCCCGTAGCCGGTGGCGGTCTCGATCGCGTGCCCGACCGTGTGCCCGAGGTTGAGCACCTGGCGGCGGCCGGCGTCGCGCTCGTCGCCGGCGACCACGGCGAGCTTCGTGCGGGCGCAGTCGAGCACGGTCTCCTCGTCGTCGAAGTGCCCGGCCGCGACGCGCTCCCACAGCCGCCCGCCGGCGATCAGCGCGGTCTTGATCACCTCGGCGCGGCCGGCGGCCAGCTCGGCCGGCGGCAGCGTCTCGAGCATCCCGACGTCGACGAGGACGCCGGACGGCTGGTGGTAGGCGCCGACGTAGTTCTTGCCCTCGGGCAGGTCGACGCCGGTCTTGCCGCCGTACGCGGAGTCGACCTGCGCGACGAGCGTGGTCGGCACCTGCACGACCGGGATGCCGCGCTGGTACGTGGCGGCGGCGAACCCGGCGACGTCGCCGACGACCCCGCCGCCCAGCGCCACGACGTGGTCGTCGCGCGCCGCGCCGGCCCGGGCCAGCTCGCGGGCGACGCGCTCCAGCGTGGCCAGCGTCTTGTGCTCCTCGCCGGGCGGGATCGCGACCTCGGCCGCGACCGCGCCCAGCCGCGCGCCGTGCAGGCGGCCGACCGCGGTGTCGGTGACGAGGAACCGCCGGCCCGCCGCCGGCCACGGCTCGGCGTCGAGCGCGCGCCGGCCCACGAGCACCGGGTAGCTGCCCGACCTCGCGCTGGCCCACAGCAGCCGCACGCCCTCGGGCAGCCGCGTCAGCCACGGCATCGCCCGCCGCGTCGCGCCGCGCTCGCGGCCCGGGACGACCGCGTCGGCGAGCGCCCGGTAGGTCGGCTCGCGCTCGGCGTACAGCTCGGCGAAGCGGCGCCGGTCGCGCGCCAGCGGCCGCCCGCGGCCCGACGCCCGCGACCAGGCGGTGTCGAGGTCGATGTCGACGAGCACGGTCGTGTGACGGGCCAGCGCGGCCCGCACGGCCTCCGACCCGATCGCCCCGCCGCCGAGCGAGATCACGTCGCCGGCCCCGGCGCGCT
>DATMSA010000140.1:0-10945 GCA_035565675.1 Capillimicrobium sp.
CGCCTCGCGCCGCTGACCGACGAGCTGCCCAAGACGCTGCTGGAGGTCGACGGGGATCGCACGATCCTCGACGTCGCGATCGGCAACCTGCACTCGGTCGGGCTGGACGAGATCGTCGTCGTGACCGGCTTCCGCCACGACGTGCTCGCCGACCGCAAGCCGGCGCTGGAGCGCGACCACGGCGTCAGCGTCGAGCTCCTGTACAACCCCAAGGCGCTGGAGTGGAACAACTGCTACTCGCTGTGGTGCGCCCGCGAGCACTTCGCCCGCGGCGTGCTGATGGCCAACGGCGACACCGTCCATCCCGCCTCGGTGGAGGAGACGCTGCTGGCCGCCCGGGGCGACGACGACCTCGTCATCGCCGTCGACCAGGAGCAGGCGCTGGCCGAGGAGGAGATGAAGGTGCAGGTCTCGCCCGAGGGGCTGCTGACCCGGATCACCAAGCAGATGGACCCGGCCACCGCCGTCGGCGAGTACATCGGCGTGACGCTGATCGAGCCGCACGCCGCCGACGCGCTCGCGTCCGCGCTGCAGGCGACGTTCGAGCGCGACCCGCAGCTCTACTACGAGGACGGCTTCCAGGAGCTCGCCGACCGCGGCGGGCGCGTGCGGATCGCGCCGATCGGGACGGTCGAGTGGGTCGAGGTCGACGACCATGCCGACCTGGCCCGGGCGCGGGAGGTCGCGTGCCGCTGCTAGCGCGCATGATCGGCACGCCCCTGGCCATCGACATCGGCCCGGGGGCGATCGCCGCGCTGGCGCCGCTGCTGGCGGACCGCCGCATCTCCAGCGGCGGGCACGTCGCGGTCGCGGTCGGGCCCGGCCAGGGCGCGGAGATCGCCGAGGTGCTGCGCCCGCAGCTCGCGCACGCCGACATCCTGCGCGTCGACGACGGCTCCGTCGAGGAGGCCAGCGCGCTGGCCAAGCGGCTGCGCGCGGGCTTCTACGACGCGATCGTCGGGATCGGCGGCGGCAAGGTGCTCGACACCGCCAAGTACGCGGCCTCGCTGAGCGGGCTGCCGATGGTCGCGGTCGCCACGAGCCTCGCCCACGACGGGCTCGCGTCGCCGGTCGCGTCGCTGACCGAGGGCGGGCGCAAGATGAGCTTCGGCGTGCAGATGCCGATCGCGGTCGTCGTCGACCTCGACTACGTGCGCCGCAGCGCGCCCGAGATGCGCCGGTCGGGGATCGGCGACGCGGTCTCCAACCTGTCGGCGATCGCCGACTGGGAGCTGGCCGGGCGCGAGCGCGGCGAGGAGGTCGACGGCCTGGCGGTCACGTTCGCGCGCACCGGCGCGATGGGCGTGATCGACCGCACCGACACGATCGACGACGACGCGTTCCTGTACGCGCTCGCCGACGCGCTCGTGCTCGGCGGGCTGGCGATGGCGGTCGCGGGCAGCAGCCGCCCCTGCTCGGGCGCCGACCACGAGATCCTGCACGCGATCGACCACCTGTTCCCCGGCACGGCCAGCCACGGCGAGCTGGCCGGCCTGGGCGCGCTGTTCGCCTGCCACCTGCGCGGCGACGCCGAGCTCACCGCCCACCTGGCCGCGTGCCTCGTCCGCCACGGCCTGCCGTGCGTCCCCGAGGAGGCCGGCCTCACCCGCGAGCAGTTCGCGGACGCGGTCGCGCACGCGCCGTCGACCCGCCCGGACCGCTACACGATCCTCGAGCACCTGGCGCTGTCGGCGGAGGAGGTGAGGGCGCGTGTCGACGCGTTCGCGGACGCCCTCGATCGCTGAGCTGCGCGCGGTCACCCAGCCGCCGGAGATCTTCGCCCGCAACAGCGGCGAGCACTGGGCCGGGCGCCTCTACATCCGCCGCCTGTCGCCGTACCTGACGCGGCTGCTGCTGCGCACCCCGATCACGCCCAACGGGGTCACGTGGCTGATGATCCTGGCCGGGATCGCCGCGGCGGCCGTGCTGACGCTGCCGGGCGTGTGGCCGGCGGTCGCCGCCGTCGTCCTCATCCAGCTGCAGATCCTGCTCGACTGCAGCGACGGGGAGCTGGCGCGCTGGACCGAGCGTCGCTCCCCCGTCGGCGTCTACCTCGACCGCCTGGGCCACTGGCTCACCGAGGCGGCGCTGCCGATCGGGCTGGGCATCCGCGCCGACGGCGGCTGGGAGCACCTCGGCGGCTGGACGTCGATCGGCCTGCTGCTGGCGGTGATCTCGCTGGTGGTGAAGGGGGAGGGCGCGCTCGTGCACATCGCGCGCCTGGAGTCCGGCCTGGCGAAGGTGGCCGACACGGCGGCGACCGCGGCGCCGGCGCGGGCGGGCCTGGCGCGGGTGCGGTCGCTGCTGAGCTTCGCGCCGTTCTTCCGCGTGTTCGTGGCGATGGAGTTCACGCTGCTGGCGCTCGCCGCCGCGATCGGCGACGAGATCGCGGGCGACCTCGACGTGACCCGCGGCGTGCTGGTCGCGCTGATCCCGATCACGGCGATCGTCGCGGCGGGGCGGCTGGTGGCGATCCTGACCTCGGCGCGGCTGCGAGCATGACGGCCGTCGGCTGCGTGGTGCTGACCGGCGGTCGGCGTCCCGACGACCTGCGTCTCGCCGTCGACTCGCTGCTGCGCCAGCGCGGGGTGGAGGTCGTGGTCGTGGTGGTCGGCAACGGGTGTCGGCCCGAGGGCCTGCCGGACGCGGTGCGGGTGGTCGCGCTGCCCGAGGACGTCGGCATCCCCGGGGGCCGCAACGCGGGCGTCGCGCACGTCGGCGGCGACCTCCTGTTCTTCCTCGACGACGACGCCTCGCTGCGCGACGACGACGCGCTGGCGGCGGTGGCGGCCAAGTTCGCCGCCGATCCGGCGCTCGGCGCCGTGCAGCTGCGCGTGGAGCCGCGCGACGGCGGGCCGCGCCTGCGCAACTGGACGCCGCGCCTGCGGGTCGGCGACCCGGCGCGCTCGGGCGACGTGGCGGCGCTGTGGGAGGGCGCGGTGGCGATCCGCCGCGGCGTGTTCGAGGCGGTCGGCGGGTGGCCGGAGGCGTTCCGGTTCGTCCACGAGGGCGTCGACCTGGCCTGGCGGGTGCTCGACGCCGGCCACCGCGTGCACTACGCCGGCGACGTCGTCGCGCTGCACCCGTCGCACGTCGTCGGGCGCCACGCCTACTCGGCCTACCACGGGGCGCGCAACCGCGTGTGGCTGGCCCGCCGGCACCTGCCGGTGCTCCTCGGCGTGCTGTTCGTCGCCACGTTCTTCCTTCGCTCGCTGCCGACGCTGCTGCGCCGCGGGCACCTGCGCGACGCGCTGCGCGGCTACCGCGACGGCCTGCGCGGGGACTGCGGCCCGCGCCGCCCGCTGCGCCGCTCGACGCTGTGGCGGATGACCCGCACCGGCCGTCCGCCGGTCATCTGAACGGCCACGGTCCGCCGGGTCGAGCCAATAGCCTGGGTGGCGAATGTCGACCGACACGGTCAACAAGGACGTGCCGCCGCAGGAGAACCCCGCGGCCATCGCCGACGGGTGGGCCGACGCCTACACGCCCGAGGTCAACGTCTACGAGCCGCACAAGACGCAGATCCCGCCGGTGCTGCCGTACCTGCGCGAGCTGTGGCGCCGCCGCGAGTTCGCCGTGGAGATGTCGCGGATGCGGCTGCGCTCCCAGCACTACGGGACGATGTTCGGGACCGCGTGGCTGATCCTCAGCCCGCTGATGCTCGGCGTCGTCTACTTCGTGCTCGTCGACATCATCCGCGGCGGCAACCGGCCCGAGGGCTTCTTCACCCACCTGCTGGCCGGCGTGTTCGCCTACTACCTGTTCTCCGACGCGGTGCGCCCGGCCGCCCGGTCGGTCGTGGGCGGCGGGCGGCTCATCCTCAACACGGCGTTCCCGCGCGCGCTGCTGCCGCTGTCGGCGGTGATCGTGTCGATCATGCGGTTCCTGCCGACGCTGCCGGTCTACGCGATCCTGCACGTCGCGACGGGCCGGCCGATCGGGCCCGAGATGCTGTGGGCGTTGGCCGTGTTCGCCGAGATCGTCGTGCTCGCCGCCGGCGTCTCGATGCTCGTCGCGGCGCTGCAGGTCTACTTCCGCGACCTGAAGGAGTTCCTGCCCTACCTGATGCGGGTGTGGCTGTACCTGTCGCCGGTGCTCTGGTACGCCGACGAGGTCCCGCACGACTACGACTTCCTGCTGTACGTCAACCCGCTCGGCTCGATGCTGACGGCGTGGTCGGAGGCGCTGAACTCCGCGACGACGCCGGGGCTGGAGTGGATGCTCGTCGGCCTCGCGTGGGCGGTGGGCGCGTTCGTCGTCGGCGGCCTGTTCTTCATCTCCCGGGAGCGTGAGTTCGCTGTCCGCCTCTGACGTGCAGCCCCAGGCGCAGCCGCCCGCCGCGCCGGCGCCGCCGCCCGCGATCATCGTCGACAACGTCTCGATCACCTACCAGTCGGCGCTGCAGCACCGCCAGACGCTGGTGGGGACGCTGTCGCGCCTGCGCCGGCGCAAGAAGATCGTGCGCGAGGTCAAGGCGGTGCGCGACGTGACCTTCCAGGTGCCGCGCGGGACCGTGCTCGGGATCATCGGCGCCAACGGCGCGGGCAAGTCGACGCTCGTGCGCGCGATGGCCGGCATCCTGCCGCCGACGCGCGGGCGCATCGAGGTGCACGGGCGCGTGTCGACGCTGCTGGCGCTCGGCGTCGGCTTCGACCGCAAGCTCACCGGCCGCCAGAACGTGGTGCTCGGCGGCCTGGCCGCGGGGCTGAGCCGCGAGCAGCTCGCCGCCAAGTACGAGGAGATCGTCGAGTTCGCCGAGCTCGAGGAGTTCATGGACATGCCGATGCGCACGTACTCGGCCGGCATGTACGGCCGCCTGGCGTTCTCGGTGGCGGTGAACATGGAGCCCGACATCCTCCTGATCGACGAGGCGCTGTCGGTCGGCGACGCGCACTTCAAGCGCAAGTCGTTCGACAAGATGCGCGAGCTCTGCGAGGAGGCCCACACGATCGTGCTCGTCAGCCACGGCATGAACGCCATGCGCCAGCTCGCCGACGAGGTCCTGTGGCTCGACAAGGGCCAGATCCGCGCGTACGGCCTCCCGGGCGAGGTGATCCGCGAGTACAAGCGGTTCATGAAGGTCGACGACGACGACGAGGTGTCCGAGGAGGACGTGTAGCCCTCGCCGCCGGCCGCCCCCGCGTTGCTTGTCACCTGGGTTCCCGCAGCGGGAACCAACCTGACAACCAACGTCGAAGATGCGGCGTGGCCCGCGGGTTTCGCCCCCCCCTGAGGAAGGCGAGCCCCTAGGCGAGCCTTCCCTGGCACTCGGGCGAGGCGAGCACGCGGTACGAGCGGTTCGCGTAGATCGTCACGTAGTCCTCGGGCGCGCGGGCCTTCGGGAAGTTCTCCTTGTAGAAGGCTTTCGCGTACCGCGTGCGGCGGGGCTGCAGGAACAGCTCGCCGAGCGGGCTCGCGCCGCCGCGGACGGTCCCGACGCTCCCCGGCGGGCCCTCGAGCCACAGGCGCACGTAGGGGATGGGCCGGTGGTCGGAGACCGACAGCGGCGCGCACGCCGCGAAGGCCTCGCGCACCGCGGGCGCCTGCGCGGCGGAGCGCAGGTCCGCGTACAGGTGGCTGTTGCGCGCGAACTGGCGGTCCAGCCCGCGGAGCATCTCGACCTGCCGGGGGATGAACGCGATCGACAGCGCCAGCGCGAACACGCCGATCCACAGCCAGCGCGTGCGGTCGCGGCCCTCCGGCAGCAGCCGCCAGCCGAACACGGCCGCGCCGTAGAACAGCGCCAGCAGGATCGCCGGCGTGCGCACGTAGCGGCCGATGAGCGGCAGCCCGAACAGCGGCCCGATCGCGAACACGGCGAGCATCGCCACGACCACCGCCAGCACGAGCAGCCCCTGGCGCCGCCGGAACAGCCACGCGAACGCCATCCCGATCGGCACGCCGAGGATCAGCGGCTCGCGCAGCGTGAACGCCAGGTACGCGGCGCCCCACCGCGGCACCTGCGTGATCGACCGCCGCCGCTCGTTGTCCTCCGCGAGTTGCGCGGTGCCGTGCAGCGAGTGGAGCGGGTCGCCGGTGACGATCCAGTCGCTCGCCGCCCAGATCAGCGGGCCCGCGGCGGCCAGCGCCAGCCAGCGCGCGACCTGCCAGACCCCGGCGCCCGACCCGTGCCACAGCCACGCCACGTACAGGAACGACAGCGCCCACGCCTCCGGTCGCAGCAGCCCCGCCACCGCCAGCACGACCAGCACCGGCACGCCGCGCTTGGGCCGGCGCGCCTCCAGCAGCACCGCCCCGACGATCAGCGCCTCGAACGGCAGGTCCTGGTAGGCGAGGACGGCGTCGCGCTCGATCGCCGGCCGCGTCAGCACCACCAGCGCGGCCAGCGCGCCCGCCCACGCGCCGAACAGCTCGCCGCCCAGCCGGAACACGAGCCACACCAGCGCGCCGAAGCACAGCAGCACCATGATCGCCATGACCCGGTCGGCGTCGTCGCCGAACGGCAGCGTCAGCGACCCCACCGCCATCTGCAGCGGATGCGGCGTCGGCGCGTAGTCGGCCGTGTACTCGGGCGTGTGCCCGTGCCAGAGGTCGTGCGCCCACAGGATCGCGTAGCGCGCGTCGTAGTTCAGGTACCACGGGTCGTAGACCAGGACCATGAGCGCGGCGACGCCCACGATCGTCGCCACGGCGGGCAGCCAGCGAGCCGTCGTGGCCATCGCCGCCCGGGGCGTGGGCGAGGGGGTGGCCATGCGCGTCGGCAGCGTACCGGCACCGTCCCCGCGCTCCCTACGATGCGGCGTTCGTGCCGAGCTTCCTGCGCAAGCCGAAGGTCCTGATCGCACTGGGCGTCGCCGTGCTCGTCCTGGCGGGCGGCGCGGTCGCCGCGTACCTGATCGCGACGAAGAAACCGGGCGACGTCACGAACACCGGCGTCGAGTTCACCGCGCCGCCGCCGGTCACGACCGAGACCGTCCCCGAGCCCGAGCCGGAGAAGCCCAAGAAGCCGAAGACGGTGAGCTGGCCGCGCTACGGCTACACGCTCCAGCACACCCGCAACTTCCAGCCCGAGCGGGTCCTCAACGGCCCGTGGCGCAAGGACTGGGTGCACCAGGTCCGCGCGCTCACCGAGTTCCCGCCGGTGATCTGGAAGGGGAAGATCTTCCAGCTCATCGACGACGGGGAGCTCGTGTCGCTGCGCGCCCGCGACGGGAAACGCCGCTGGACGCGCCGGGTCGGCGCGCTCGCCGCCAGCTCGCCCGCCGTCGACGCCGAGTACGTCTACGTCGTCCTGCTCGAGCGCTCCTCCGGCTCCGGCCAGGGCCGGGTGATGGCGCTGCGGCAGCGCGACGGGCGCATCCGCTGGTCCAAGGTGCTGCCCAGCCGCGCGGAGTCCTCGCCGCTGGTCATCGGCAACCGCCTCTACTTCGGCTCCGAGGACGGCACCGTGTACGCGCTGGACAAGCGCTCCGGGCGCGAGATCTGGACCTACCGCGCCAACGGCGCCGTGAAGGGCAGCCCGACGTACTCCGACGGCAAGCTCTACTTCGGCAACTACGGCGGCGACGTGCAGGCCATCCGCGCGTCGAACGGCCGGCTCGTGTGGCGCAACGGGGCCGGCGTCGCGAACTTCTACGCGACCGCCGCCGTCGCCTACGGCCGTGTCTACATCGGCAACACCGACGGGCGCCTGTACTCGTTCTCGGCGCGGTCGGGCGCGCTGGCGTGGGCCCGCCAGACCGGCGGCTACGTGTACTCGTCGGCCGCAGTCCACAACGTCCCCGACGTCGGGCCGACCGTGTTCGTCGGCTCCTACGACGGCGGCTTCTACGCGTTCGACGCGCGCACCGGCGACACGCGCTGGCGCCACGAGGCGGGCGGCAAGATCTCGGGCTCGCCGACCGTCATCGGCAACACCGTCTACTTCGCCAACCTCGCCAAGCGCGAGACGGTCGGGCTCAACACCCGCAGCGGCCGGCGCGTCTTCCACCGCTCCACCGGCTCGTTCGACCCGATCGTCTCCGACGGCGTGCGGCTGTACCTCACCGGCAGCTCGTCGCTGACCGCGCTGCGCCAGGTCTCCGAGCGGCACCGATAGCCCCTGAGCGTTAGCCTCGTGGCCGTGCCCTGGAAGGACACCGTCAACCGCGCGCTGCGCCGCGCGACCGGCTACGAGCTGCGCCGCGTCGGCGGGCCCGCCGCCCGCCCGGCCGCGCCCCGCCGCGCCAGGGCGCGCGGCGGCGACCGCCTCCTCGTCGCGCCCGCCTTCGTGCTGTCCTCGGTGCGGTCGGGCTCCACGCTGCTGCGCGTGCTGCTCGACAGCCACTCGCAGATCCACGCGCCCCAGGAGCTGCACCTGCGCGACCTCACCGTCCGCCAGCGCTCCAAGTACGCGCGCCGCGCGATGACCGCGCTGAAGCTCGACCAGGACCAGCTCGACTACCTGTTCTGGGACCGCCTGCTGCACCGCGAGCTGACCGCGGCGGGGAAGACGCTGCTGGTCAACAAGACGCCCAGCGACGTCTTCATCGTCGACCGCATCCGCGCGTGCTGGCCCGACGCGCGCTTCATCTTCCTGCTGCGCCACCCGGCCGCGATCGCCAAGTCCCGTCACGCGACGCGCCCGCAGGACTCCGTCGAGCGCAACAACGAGATGGTGCTGCGCTACGGCAACGCGGTCGAGGACGCGCGCCGGCGCCTCCCCGGGCACACGGTCCGCTACGAGGACCTCGCCAGCGACCCGGCCACCGAGACGAAGCGGCTGTGCGCGTTCCTCGGCGTGCCGTGGGAGCCGAGCATGCTCGAGTACGGCGAGCACCACCACGGGCGCTTCAAGCCCGGCCTGGGCGACTGGACCGAGAAGATCAGATCCGGCCGCGTCCAGCCGCCCACGCCGCCTCCGCCGGTCGAGGAGATCCACCCCGACCTGCGCCCGCTGTGCGTGGCCTGGGGGTACCTGCCGGCGCCGGACGCGGGCGCCGCCGGTGCGCCCAGCGGATCACCGGCTGCTCCAGAGCCAGCCAGCTGACCCACGCGATCGCGAACGTCACCGCGTACACGGCGGCGCTCGCCGGCACCAGCCGCTCCGGCCACGCGTCCCAGCTGCGCAGCGCGTAGATGACCGGGAAGTGCCACAGGTAGGCGCCGTAGGAGAGGATCCCCAGCGTCGTCAGCGGCCGCCGCTCCAGCGCGGGCACGCGCACCGCCGAGCCGGCGAGGGCGGCGATCATCATCCCGAAGCCGAGCGCCGCCGGCTGGTCGGCGACGATCTCCCGCCAGGCCAGCGGGCCGATCGCCAGCGCGTGCCAGGCGCCGTCGGCCACGACCAGGGCGACCCCGCCGAGCAGCAGCGCCCACGCGGCGCCGCGCCGCAGCTCGCGCCCGTGCACGAGCGCGACGGCGCCCATCCCGGCCGCGAACGAGGTCAGGTTCGTCAGCAGCGACGTCGTCGTCGTGCGCGGCCAGTCGCCGATCGCCGCGGCGGCCACGAACGCGGCGCCCAGGGCGACCAGGCCGCCGCAGAGCGCGAGCTGGCGCCCGCGCGCGGTGCCCAGCCGCAGCGCCGCGATCCCGACGACCGGCACGAGCAGGTAGAAGGTCATCTCGACGCACAGCGTCCACATGGGCGGGTCCAGGCGGCCGATCGTCGCCTCGAACTGGTTCTGCGCGAACGCCAGGAACACGGGGAGCTGGCTCGCCGAGATCTGGCGCTCGTGATCGAGGATCGCCAGCAGGGCGAACACGGCCAGGACCGTGAACCAGTACGCGGGCAGGATCCGCGCGGCGCGCTTGAGCGCGTAGCGCCGGACGCTCGGGCGGCGGCGGCCCTCCAGCGCGGCGGCCACGAACGGCCGGAAGACGAGGAAGCCCGACAGCGCGAAGAACAGCGGCACGGCCAGGCGCAGCTCGCCGATGACGTAGTCGAGCACGCTCTTGGGCCCGTCGCCGGCGTCGCCGCGGTCGAACATCCAGACGTGGATCAGGATGATCGCGGCGCAGGCCGCGCCGCGCAGGCCGTCGAGGGAGCGCAGGCGGTTGCGGTCGGTGTCGGGGACGGATCTCGGCATCGACGCGGGCGGTCGCGGGCGGTGGCCGGCGGACGGCCGGTCAGGGGCCCGGTGGATGCGGGTTACCCCGCGCCCCTGGTTCTAGCACGGTGGTAGAACCGGCCGATGACTCACGTACGGGTGGAGCGCGACGGGCCGGTCACCACGATCGTGCTGGACCGGCCGGAGGTCCGCAACGCGGTCGACGGTCCGACGGCGGACGCGCTGGCCGCCGCGTTCCGCGCGTTCGAGGAGGACGACGAAGCGCGCGCGGCGGTGCTGTGGGGCGCGGGCGGCACGTTCTGCGCCGGCGCCGACCTGAAGGCGATGGGCGGCGAGCGCTCCAACCGCGTCGCGGCCGACGGCGACGGGCCGATGGGGCCGTCGCGGATGCTCCTGTCCAAGCCGGTGATCGCCGCCGTCGCCGGGCACGCGGTCGCCGGCGGGCTGGAGCTGGCGTGCTGGTGCGACCTGCGCGTCGTGGAGGAGGACGCCGTGCTCGGCGTGTTCTGCCGGCGCTGGGGCGTGCCGCTCATCGACGGCGGGACCGTGCGCCTGCCGCGGCTCATCGGCCTCAGCCGGGCGCTGGACCTGATCCTCACCGGGCGCGCCGTCGACGCGCAGGAGGCGCTGGCGATCGGGCTCGCCAACCGGGTCGTGCCGCCCGGCGCGTCGCTGGCCGCCGCGCGCGAGCTCGCGCGCGACCTGGCCGCGTTCCCGCAGGGCGCCCTGCGCGCCGACCGCCGGTCCGCGCACGAGCAGGCCGGCCGCTGGAGGAGGCGATGGCGCGCGAGCTGGAGCTCGGCGTCGAGGCGCTGCGCGAGGGGCTGCGGGGCGCGCAGCGGTTCGCGGAGGGCGCGGGCCGCGGCGGCGCCCCCGCCTAGCGCTCGCGGGCGGCCTCGCCGATCAGGCGCTCGACGAGGATCGCGTCGCGCCAC
>DATMSA010000141.1:0-21469 GCA_035565675.1 Capillimicrobium sp.
CCGCCGCCGCGGCGGCCAGCCCGAGCGCGCGCAGGCTGAAGCGGACCATGTGGTGGTGGTCGGTCTCGCGCGACAGCGCGAGCGCGCGCTCCAGCCACCGCCGCGCCGGCTCGGGATCGCGCTCCAGCAGGACGACGCCGCTGACGTAGAGCGACCAGCTCACCATGAACGGCGACTCGAGCCGGTCGGCGTCGGCGCGCATCGCGGCCGCGCCGGCGATCGCGGCGTCGGCGTCGCCGGCGGCGGCCAGGAGCTGGACGGCGAAGCCGTCGGCCTCGACGCCGAGCGCCTCGATGCCGTCGGCGCGGGCGCGGGCGGCGACGTCGCGCCACGTCGCGAGCGCCTCGCCGGGCGGGGCGGCGAAGAACGCGATCTGCGCCAGCGTGCGCCGGCCCAGCAGCGACGCGTCGCCGACGCGCTCGCCCACCGCGACCGCCTCGACCGCGCGCTCGTGGGCGGTCGCGGCCCGGCCCGCGACCAGCCAGGCGACCGATCCCGCGCCCAGCGCGCGCCCCGGGTAGGGATGGTCGCCGGGCCAGTGGCCGACGACCTCGTCGACGAGCCGCGCGATCTCCTCGGCGTGCCGGGCCGGCGCCGGCCACCACAGGGCCTCGGCGAGCAGGAACACGCGGTCGGGCGTCGCGTCGGCGACCAGGCACCAGCGGATCGCCGTGCGCAGCTCGTCGAACTCGTCGACGAGCGGCAGGCGCCGCTCGCGGAACCCGGTCGCGAGCGCGGCCCGCGCGCGCTCGGCGTAGCGGTCGGCGTGGCGGTCGCGCCAACGGCCGCGCTCGCCGCGCGCGGCCAGCCGCCGGGTCCCGTACTCGCGCAGCGTCTCCAGCAGCCCGTAGCGGGTGCGCCCGCCGACGGTCGTCGTCGTGACGAGCGAGTGGGCGACGAGCTCGTCCAGCAGGGACCCCACCGCGTCGGGCGCCACCCCGTAGCCGGAGCAGGTCGCGCGCACGTCGTCGAGCGTCCCGCCGCGGGCGAACACCGACAGGCGCTCGAACAGCCGCCGCGGCGCCTGGTCGAGCAGCTCGTAGGACCAGTCGATCGCGGCGCCGAGCGTGGCATGACGCGGGTTCGCGCGCCGGCCGGTCACGGTCAGCAGGCTGAGGCGCTCGTGCAGGCGCGCCGCGATCTCGGCCGGCGCCATCGAGCGGGCGCGCGCGGCGGCGAGCTCGAGCGCCAGCGGCAGCCCGTCGAGCCGCCGGCACAGATCGGCGACCGCCGGGGCGTCGGCGTCGTCCCACGCCCCGCCCGCGCGCTCCAGCCGGTCGGCGAACAGCGCCACGGCCGGGCTGGCGGCGGCGTCCGCGGCGTCGGCCGGCAACTCCAGGCCGCCGAGCCGCAGCACGTGTTCGCCGGCGACGCCCAGCGGGACGCGGCTGGTCGCGACGATCCGCAGGGCCGGGGAGCACGCGAGCAGCCGCTCGACCGCGGCGGCCGCCCCGTCGACGACGTGCTCGCAGTTGTCGAGCAGCAGCAGGCCGCCGCCCGCGGTCATCGCCGCCAGGCGCGGCTCGTCGTCGAGCGCGTCCATGCCGAGCGCGTCGGCGACCGCGCCGGCCACGTCGCCGTCGGCGCGCAGCGGCGCCAGCTCGCACCACCACGGGCCGGCGGCGAAGCGGTCGCCGGCCCGCGCCGCCAGCTCGATCGACAGCCGGGTCTTGCCGGCGCCGCCGACGCCGGCGATCGTCACGAGCGCGCGGTCGTCCAGCAGCGTGGCGGCGTGCGCGAGCAGCGCCTCGCGCCCGAAGAAGCGGCCGGCCGGGCGCGGCAGGCGGGAGGGCGCCGGCGGCTGCCGCGCGCGCACCGGCGGCGCGTCCCCGTCGGCCGCGGCCAGGGCCGGGTCGTGGACGAGGATCGCGTGCTCGAGCGCGCGCGTCTCGTGCGCCGGCTCCAGCCCCAGCTCGGCCAGGCGCTCGCCGAGCGCGCGCAGCGCCTCCAGCGCCTCGACCTGGCGGCCGGCCCGGTACAGCGCGAGCGCCCAGGTCCGCGCCAGCTCCTCGCGCAGCGGCTGCTCGGCCGCCTCGCGCGCGAGCTGGGGCAGCGCCTCCTCGTGGCGTCCGAGGTCGACGAGCGCGCGCAGCCGCCGCGCGCGGGCGACCGCGCCGAGCTCGTCCAGGCGGCGGATCTCGGCCTGCGCGAAGTCGGCGAACGCGACGTCGGCGTACGGGGCGCCGCGCCACAGCCCGAGCGCCTCGTCGAGGCTCGCCAGCGCCGCCGGCGGGGGCGCGGTCGCGGCGCCGGCGACGAGGCGCTCGAAGCGCGTCGCGTCGACCTGGCCGGGATCGATCGCCAGCCGGTAGCCGCCGCCCTCGCGCACGAGCAGCGCGGACGGCGCCCGCGCCGGCCGGCCGGGCTCCAGGAACGCGCGCAGGCGCGCGACGCGGACCTGCAGCGAGCGGCCGGCGGCGCCGGGCGGCTCGTCGGGCCAGCCCGCCCAGCAGCGCGTCGGCGGTCACCGTGCGCCCGGCCTCGACGAGCAGGCGCGCGAGGATCGTCCGCTCCTTGGCGCCGGCCGGAGCTCCCCTGCGGCCGTCCACGGCGACCTCGAGTGCGCCGAGCACGCAGAACTCCATCCCGGGCGACCGTATCCGTGTGGTGACCCATGGGCAAGCGGGCGGTAACCCGGCGGTAACGCCGGGCCGGAGGCTCGCCGGCCATGAGCACCGTCACGACCGATCGCAGCGAGGCGCTGGCCGAGCGCCTCTTCGGCGCCACCCTGGGCGCCCTGGAGCTGTTCTCCGTCTACCTGGGCAACGAGCTGGGCCTCTACCGCGCGCTGCGCGACGGCGGGCCTGCGACCGTCGCCGAGCTGGCCGCCCGCGCCGGTATCCACGAGCGCTACGCCCGCGAGTGGCTGGAGCAGCAGGCGGTGGCCGGCCTCCTGGAGGTCGACGACGCCGCTGCGCCCGCCGACGCGCGCCGCTACGCGCTGGCCGCCGACCACGCGCGCGTGCTGATCGAGGCCGGCGACGCCGCGCACGTCGCCCCGTTCGCGCACATGGTCGCCGGCATCGGCGGCGTGATCGGCGACGTGGCCGCCGCCTACCGCACCGGCGGGGGCGTCCCGTACGCGCGCTACGGCGCCGCGTTCCGCCACGGCCAGGGGCACATCAACCGGCCCGCCTTCGAGCAGGAGCTGCCGGGTGCCTGGCTGGACGCGATGCCCGACGTCCGCGGCCGCCTCGACCGCCCCGGCGCCCGCGTCGCCGACGTCGGCTGCGGCCAGGGGTTCTCCGCGATCGCGCTGGCGACCGCGTTCCCGCGGGCGCAGGTCGACGGGATCGACGCCGACCCCGCCTCGATCGCCGAGGCGTCCGCGTTCGCGCGCGACGCCGGCGTCGCCAACGCCGCGTTCGTCACGGGCGACGCGACCGCCGTCCGCGACCACGGGCCCTACGACCTCGTGGTCATCCTCGAGGCGCTGCACGACCTCCCGCATCCGGTCGAGACGCTCGCGGCCGTGCGCGACGCGCTCGCCCCCGGCGGCGCAGCGCTCGTCGTCGACGAGCGGGTGGCCGACGCGTTCGAGGCGCCCGGCGACGAGGTCGAGCGGATGATGTACGGCTGGAGCGTCACCCACTGCCTGCCGACGCAGCTCGTCGACGACCCGACGGCGGCGATCGGCACGGTCATGCGGGCCTCGACGGTCCGCGACTTCGCCGGTCGGGCCGGGTTCGGGCAGGTCGCCGTGCTGCCGGTCGACAACGAGTTCTTCCGGCTGTACCGGCTCGACGGCTAGGGCTGGGTGACGGTCGCCGGCGGCGGCGCGGTCGCGGCCTCGGGCTGCGCGTTCGCGCCGCCGATGTCGACCCGCCAGGCGCCGTCCTCGCGCACGAGGGCGCCCGACTCCTCGGCGCCCTCGCGGCGGATGCTGACCGTCGCGCGGTCGCCGTCGATCTCGACGTCGGCGATCTCCAGCTCCTCCAGCGACGCGCGCGCCTCCTCGACGTCGACCTCGGCCTGCGCGATCGCGTTCTCGAACGCGTCGACGCAGCCCTCGGCGTCGACCTGCTCGGCCAGGCGCTCGACCGTCTCGCGCGACGCGGCCGACAGCAGGTCGCACGCGGCGTCGCCGTCGCCCTCGGCCACCGCGGTCAGGTAGCCCTTCACCGCGCCGCGGACCTGCTCCTCCTCGCCGCCGCCGGCGGTCGATCCGCCGCCTCCGTCGTCGTCTCCGCCGCAGCCGCCGAGGGCCAGGGCGATCGAGGCGAGCAGGGCGATGGGAAGCATGCGCAGGAAGAGGGGCATGAGCGCCCGACTACCCGGAACGCAGTCCGAATTTGCTGCGAGTTTCGCCGCCTAGGCGAATACTCGCTGAGGAAGCCGAGCCCCCAGGGCGAGAGCTTCCCGCGCACAGATCGGCAAGAACTCCCGCACGCTTGGACCTGCCCGCCTTCCTGACGGGGGGTTCACTTACCGGCCATGAGGAGAGGGTCGTCGGTGTGCTCGCCGCGGTAACGCAGGGCAAGGAGAGCGTCGCGCTGGTCGACGTGCCGGAGCCGCCGCAGCCCGGCCCGGGCGAGGTGCTCCTGCGGCCCGAGGCGGTCGGGATCTGCGGCTCGGACCTGCACATGGTCGCCGGCGAGCTGGCGGTGGTCGGCAACGCGACGTTCCCGCGCGTGCAGGGCCACGAGCTGTCGGCCACGATCGAGGCCGTCGGCGTCGGCTGCCGCCCCGGGCTGGTCCCGGGACAGCGCGTCGCGATGTGGCCGCTGCGCCCGTGCGGCGACTGCTACCCGTGCGGCATCGGCCGTCAGAACGTCTGCGAGAACTTCTCCCTGATCGGCGTGCACGTCGACGGCGGCCTGCAGGAGCGGCTGCTCGTGCCCCAGCGCCACGTCTTCCCCGTCGACGTCGACCGCCCGTCCGTGGCGACGCTCGTCGAGCCGACGTCGATCGCGATGCGCGCCGTCAACCGGGCGCGGATCGAGGCCGGCGAGCCGGTCGTCGTGTTCGGCGCCGGGCCCATCGGCCAGGTGTGCACGCTCGCCGCGCTGGACCGCGGCGCGCGCGTGCTCACCGTCGACCTGGTCACCGAGCGCCTGGAGCGCAGCCGCGCGTTCGGCGCCGACGTGGCGACCTGGACCGACCGCGAGAGCGTGGTCGCGGCGGCGACGGAGTGGGCCGGCGGGGACGTCCCCGTCAGCCTGGACTGCAGCGGGGCGGCGGACGCCGTCCTGGCGGGGATCGAGATGGCGAGCCGGGCGGGACGGGTCGTGCTCGTCGGCATGTCGGGCGCCACGCTGGCGGCGCCGGTCGTGACGTTCGTGGCCAAGGAGCTCGACGTCCTCGGCGTCAGCGTCTGCAACGCCGACGAGTTCCAGGAGGCGGTGTCCCTGGTCGAGCGCTACCAGGACGCGATGGCCTCGCTCATCAGCCACGAGTTCCCCTTCGAACGGACGGCCGATGCGCTGGCGTTCGCGATGGAGCACCCCACGGAGGTGATGAAGGTTGTCATCAACCTATGACTACGTGATCGTCGGCGCCGGCTCGGCCGGATGCGTGCTGGCCGCGCGCCTGACGGAGGACCCGGACGTCCGCGTCGCGCTGATCGAGGCGGGCGGATCGCAGGACTTCCCCGAGGTCGCCATGCCGATGGCGTTCCCGCTGCTGTTCAAGAGCGCGGCGGACTGGGACCTGTACGGCGAGCCCGAGCCCGGGCTGGGCGGCCGCCGGCTGTACCTGCCGCGCGGCAAGCTGCTGGGCGGCTGCGGCTCGATCAACGCGATGATCTACCTACGCGGCAACCGCGTCGACTACGACGACTGGGCCGACCAGGGCGCCACCGGCTGGTCCTTCGACGAGGTGCTGCCGTACTTCAAGCGCTCGGAGGACAACGAGCGCGGCGAGAGCCAGTTCCACGGCGTCGGCGGCCCGCTGAAGGTCAGCGAGAGCCGCTCCAACAACGAGCTCGTCGACGCGATGATCCAGGCGACGGTCAACGCCGGCCACGAGCACAACCCCGACCTCAACGGCGCCCGCCAGGAGGGCGTCGGGCGCTTCCAGGTCACGCAGCGCGACGGCCGGCGCGAGTCGACCTACACCGCGTTCCTGAAGCCGGCGCTGAGCCGCCCGAACCTCGAGGTGATCACCCACGGGTTCGTCACGCGCGTGCTCTTCGAGGGCGACCGCGCGGTCGGCGTCGAGGTGGTCGAGGACCGCGTGCCGCGCGAGCTGCGCGTCGAGCGCGAGGTGATCCTGTCGGCGGGCGCCTACCAGTCGCCGGTGCTGCTGATGCACTCGGGCATCGGCCCGGCCGGCGAGCTGGCGCCGCTGGGCATCGAGGTGCGCGAGGACCTGCCGGTCGGCGAGAACCTGCAGGACCACCTGATGTGCAACCTCAACCTCCTCACCGACGGCGGCTCGCTGTTCGACGCGTTCTCGCCCGAGAACCTGAAGCTGTTCGAGGAGGGCCGCGGGCCGCTGACGTCCAACCTGCCCGAGGCGGGCGGCTTCTTCCGCACGCGCCCGGGCCTGAACGCGCCCGACATCGAGTTCCACTACTCGCCGAGCCTGCTGTACGACCAGGGCCTGACCCCGCCGCACGACCACGGCGTCTGCTACGGGCCGGTGCTGATCAAGCCGGAGGCCCGCGGCAAGGTGTTCCTGCGCTCGCCGCTGGCCGACGCCAAGCCGCGGATCATCCACAACTACCTGACGACCGAGAACGACCGCCGGTCGTTCATCAACGGGCTGCGCCTGGCGATGGAGATCTCGCGCCAGGAGCCGCTGAAGTCGCGGGTGCGCGAGCCGTACCTCGCGCCGAAGTCGGACTCCGACGAGGACATCCTCGCCTACGCCCGCGAGCACGCCCACACCGTGTACCACCCGACGTCGAGCTGCGCGATCGGCCAGGTGGTCGACCCCGAGCTGCGGGTGTACGGCACGGAGGGGCTGCGGGTCGTCGATGCGTCCGTGATGCCGTCGATCACGCGCGCCAACACGCACGCACCCACCATCATGATCGCCGAGAAGGCGGCCGACATGATCGCGGGCCGGCAGCCCGCCGGGACCGCCACGGCCTTGGCCTGAGACCCAGGAGGGAACCGAACCGATGAGCACCACCGAGCAGCCGCCCGCGGAGACCGCCGGCCTCCTGGACGGGTTCGACTGGACCGGGAAGATCTACACGGACGGGTGGGTCGACGCGCCCGCGACGATCGACACCTACGAGCCCGCCACCGGCGAGCTCCTGGGCTCGGCCGGGATGGCCGACGCCGAGACGATCGCGCGCGCCTCCGAGCTGGCCGCGAAGGTGCAGCCCGAGTGGGCGGCGACGCTGATGAGCGAGCGCATCGCGATCCTCGAGCGGGTCGCCGAGGGGCTGCAGCGCCATCACGACGAGTACCTGCAGTGGATGATCCGCGAGTCGGGCTGCATCCCGCCGAAGGGCAGCCACGAGATCGGCGCGTCCGCCGGCCAGATCCAGCTCGCCAACAGCCTCATCTCGGCGACGCTCGGCCACGTGCTGCCGTCGATCACGCCGGGGCGCACGTCGACGGCGATGCGCGTCCCGATCGGCGTCGTCGGCGTCATCACCCCGTGGAACTTCCCGCTCGTGCTGGCGATGCGCTCGCTGGCGCCGGCGCTGGTGCTCGGCAACGCGGTGATCCTCAAGTCGGACCCGAACACGCCGGTCTGCGGCGGCGTGCTGATCGCGCGCCTGTTCGAGGAGGCGGGGCTGCCCAAGGGCGTCCTGCAGGTGGTCTGCGGCGACGCGGACACCGGCCAGGCGATGTGCGAGGACCCGCGCATCCGGATGATCTCGTTCACCGGCTCGACGGCCGCCGGGCGCAAGGTCGGCGAGACGTGCGGGCGCACGCTGAAGCGCGTCGTGCTCGAGCTGGGCGGCAACAGCCCGCTGATCGTGCTCGACGACGCCGACATCGACGTGGCCTCGTCGGCCGGCGCCTGGGGCTCGTTCGGCCACCAGGGCCAGATCTGCCTGGCCACGAGCCGCCACATCGTGCACGAGAACGTCATCGAGGCCTACCTCGAGGCGCTCGTCGAGCGCGCGAAGCGCCTGCCGGCCGGCAACCCGGCCACCGACGAGGTGGCGCTCGGGCCGCTGATCAACAGCCGCCAGGTGCAGCGCGTCCAGCGGATCGTCGACGAGTCGATCGCCCAGGGCGCCGCGGCGCTGACCGGCGGCAAGCCCGACGGCCCGTTCTTCCCGGCCACGGTGCTCGCCGACGTGTCGCCGACGATGCCCGCGTTCGCCGAGGAGATCTTCGGCCCGGTCGCGCCGGTCGTGCCGTTCCGCACCGACGAGGAGGCGATCGCGCTCGCCAACGACACCGAGTACGGCCTGACCGCCGCGGTGCAGGGCTCGGTCGCCCGCGCCCAGGCGATCGCCGACCGCATCCACGCGGGCATGGTCCACGTGAACGACACGACGGTGAACGAGGAGCCCCCGGCCCCGTTCGGCGGTTTCGGCGCGTCGGGCAACGGCGGGCACTTCGGCGGCGTCACCCAGCTCGAGCAGTGGACCGAGTGGCAGTGGCGGACCTCGCGCACCAAGGGCGAACCGTTCCCCTTCTAGGCGCGATGCAAGTAGGATCCGTCACGAAGTCCGGGCCTGGAAGCGGAGGAGAGAGGTGGGCTCTGACGTCTGAGACGACGACCGAGGGGCGCCCGCAGGCGCCTGAGCACTGGCACGTTCGCGGCGTTCCCACGGACGCCGGGCTCGAGCAGTGGGCCGACATCCTGTCGATCACCCACCTCGGGTTCGACGTGGAGGCGACGCCGCGCACGCCGGAGACGTTCCGCGGATCGGTGACCCGCCGGCGCCTCGGCGACCTGATGCTCGTCGACTGCACGTCCTCGCCGTGGCTGGGACGCCGCAGCGCCGAGGTGATCGAGCAGGCGCCGGCGCCGGTGATCGGCTTCCAGTTCCTGCGCCGCGGCATGGAGCAGGTGCGCGACCGCGGCAACGAGGTCAACCTCACCGCCGGCGACGTCATCGTCTGGAACGGGTGGCAGCCCGTCGACGTCGAGGTCGTCGAGTCGTTCTCCAAGCGGACGCTGATCTTCCCCAGCGACCGGGTGATGTCGGTGTGCCCGCGCCTGGAGGAGGCGAAGGTCATGCCGCCGGTCGACCAGGGGCCGGCGGCGCGGCTGCTCGTGCGCTACCTCGACGCGCTGGCCCTCGAGCTGCCGTGGATGGACGAGACGGCGGCGACGGCGGCGGCCGACGCGGCGCTGGAGCTGCTGCGCGCGGCGGTCGAGCCGAGCGTGCCGACGACGCGCACCGCGCGCCGCTCGGCGATCCGCGCCGAGGTGCGCCGGTACATCCGCGCGCACCTGCAGGACGCCAAGCTCGGGCCGGAGACGATCGCCAAGGCGCACAACATCTCGGTGCGCACGCTGCACGGCCTGTTCGAGGACAGCGACGAGTCGGTCGCCGGCCTCGTGCGCCGCGAGCGGCTCGCGCGCTGCCTGGAGGACCTGCGCCGCCCGACCGGCGGATCGGTCACCGAGATCGCGTTCCGGTGGGGCTTCCGCGACGCCGCGCACTTCGCGCGGGTGTTCAAGCGGGAGTTCGACCTGACGCCGAGCGAGGTGCGCGCGCAGGCGCAGGCCGAGGAGGCCGAGTGCCTGGCCTGATGGCCGGGCGCGCCGGGCTCGTCACCGGCGCCGGACACGGCATCGGGCGGGCCTGCGCGATCCGCTTCGGGCAGGAGGGGGCGAAGGTCGTCGTCTCCGACCTGGAGTCGGCGCGCGAGGCCGCCGAGGGGACCGTGCAGGCGATCCGCGACGCCGGCGGCGAGGCGACGTTCTTCCCGTGCGACGTCTCGCAGGCCGCCGACCAGGAGGCGCTCGTCGCGCACGTCGTCGAGCGCTACGGGCGCATCGACTTCGCCCACAACAACGCCGGCATCGGGGTGCACGCGCCGCTGGCCGACACGTCCGACGAGGACTTCGACCGCGTCATCGCGATCAACCTGCGCGGGACGTTCCTGGGCATGAAGCACCAGATCCGGGCGATGCTGCGCAACGAGGGCCCCGACCGCGGCGCGATCGTGAACACGTCGTCGAACGCGGGCCTGCGCGGGGTGCACATGATCGGCGCCTACGCGGCCAGCAAGCACGGCATCAACGGCCTCACGAAGAACGCGGCGATCGAGTACGCCGAGCAGGGCATTCGCGTGAACGCGGTGTGCCCGGCGGCGATCATGACGCGCCTCATGTCCGACCTGCCGCCGGACCGCCAGGACGAGATCATGGCCCCGCAGGCCCTGAAGCGCCCGGGCGACCCGATGGAGGTCGCGGCCGCGGTGGTGTGGCTGTGCTCCGACCAGGCCTCGTTCGTGACGGGCGTGCCCATGCCGGTGGACGCGGGGTCCGTCGCCGGTTGGTAGGCGCGCTCCGCGCAGAAACACAAGAACTCCCGCACTCGTGGACCTGCCCCCCGCAGACGGCCCGCGTACCGTCGCCAGGCAGAGAGGAGAGGTTGTGATGGGAGAGGACGTAGAGCTCGTCGGCCTGTACTGGACCGTGTCCGGACCGGTCGAGGTGCACTTCGGTCGTGAGTGGAGCTACTTCAGCTGGGAGGACCGCTGCGCGGAGGCCGAGAAGGTCGGCTTCGCCGGCCTCGGCATCTGGCATGCCGACCTCGAGCACGTGCTGGAGTCGCAGACGCTGCAGGACATGCGCAGGTCGATGGACGACCACGGCCTGCGCTACCTGGAGCTCGAGTTCCTCATGCACTGGTGGCTGGACCCGTCCGACGACCGCCGCAAGGAGTCCGATCGCATCCGCCGCCTGCTGTTCGAGGCGGCCGCGGTCCTGCCGGCCCACCACATCAAGGTCGGCAACATCCCCGGCGACCCGGTCGAGTTCGGCCGTCTGACCGAGACGTTCGCCGAGCTGTGCGCGGACGCGGCCAACCACACGGACGCGACCATCGCCTACGAGTTCATGCCGTTCGACGTGAACGTCCGCGACCTCGAGACGGCCGTGAAGCTCGTCGAGGACGCCGGCGCCCCGAACGGCGGCCTGGCGATCGACACCTGGCACCTGGAGAAGCTGCGCATCCCGCCGGAGGGCCTGAAGGTCGTCCCGCGCGAGCGGCTCGCCTGGGTCGAGCTGAGCGACGGCAAGAAGGAGTGGATGGCCGACGACGACCACGTCGACGAGGTCATCAACCACCGCAACCTGCCGGGCGAGGGCGAGTTCGACATCCCCGGCTACGTGCGCGCCGCGCAGGAGATCGGCTACCCCGGTCCGTGGGGCGTGGAGGTGCTCTCCGAGGAGCTGCGCAACAACCCGATCGACGTGATCTTCCGCCGTGCCTACGACACGACGGCGGCCCAATTCCTGGAGAGGAGCCCGCGATGACACCGAGCCCCCTGGACAACGACCGCCTCATCTGGATGTACACCCAGATGGTGCGCATCCGCGAGTTCGAGGAGCGCGTGAAGCGCACCTTCGAGGAGCATCCCGGCGTCATCCGCGGCCACACGCATCTGGCCGACGGCGTCGAGGGGTCGATCGTCGGCTCGGTGGCGAACATGAAGCCGGGCGACTACGTCCTGACGACGTACCGCTGCCACGGCTATCCGATCGCGCTGGGCACCGACACGAAGGCGCTGATGGCCGAGATCTACGGCCGCGCGACCGGCATCTGCAAGGGCCTGGGCGGCTCGATGCACCTCGCCGACCCCAGCCGCGGGTTCCTCGGCACGTCGGGCATCGTCGGCCAGGGCATCCCGCACGCGACGGGCGCCGCGTACGCCGCGCAGATCCGCAAGGAGGGCCAGGTCGTCCTGTGCTTCTTCGGCGACGGCGCATCCAAGCAGGGCGCGTTCCACGAGTCGCTGAACATCGCGTCGCTGTGGAAGCTGCCCATCGTCTACGTGATGGAGAACAACGGCTACAACGTCGAGACCCAGACCCACCAGGAGGACGCCAACGCGGCCGCCGGCGAGGACCTGTCGGTCAAGGCGAAGGCCTACTCCATGCCCGGCGTGACGATCGACGGCGGCGACCCGGTCGCCGTCTACGAGACCGTCGGCGCCGCGATGGACCGCGCCCGCGCCGGCGACGGCCCCACGCTGGTGGAGTCGAAGGTGTACCGCCTGTCCGCCCACGGCAACCTGATCGCGCCCCCGGGCGTGCCGCTGCACTACCCCGAGCACGAGGCGATCGCCGTGTTCGGCGACCGCGAGCAGTACGAGGCCGCGCTCAAGGGCGACCCCGTGCCGCAGTTCCGCGGCCGCCTCGTCAACGACGGCGTGATGACCAACGAGCAGGCCGAGGAGATCCTCCAGGCCGCGCGCGACGAGATGCAGGAGGCCGTGACCTTCGGCGTCGAGAGCCCGTTCCCCGAGAACGACGAGGCCCTGGCCTACGTCTACGCCTAGGAGCACGAGCACATGAGCCACGAGCTTCCCTACATCGCCGCCATCGACGAGGCCATCCGCCAGGAGATGGAGCGCGACGAGAGCGTCATCTACTTCGGCCAGAACATGGCCACGACCGAGAACGCGCCCTATCGCCAGGCGTTCGGCGACGACCGCGTCCGCGTCACGCCGATCTCGGAGACGGCCGAGATCGGGATGGCGGTCGGCGCGGCGCTGGCCGGCTTCCGCCCGGTCGTCGAGCTGTACATGGCCGAGTTCATGCTGGTCGCGATGGACCAGGTCACCAACGAGGCCCCGCGCTTCCGCGCGATGAGCGGCGGCCAGGTGAAGGTGCCGCTGGTCCTGAAGGCCGGCTGGGGCTTCACCGCCGGCTGGGCGGGCCAGCACACCGGCACGCTCACGAACATGTTCATGGGCGTCCCGGGCCTGAAGGTCGTGTCGCCGTCGACGGCGGCCGACGCGAAGGGCCTGATGGCCACGGCGATCCGCGACGACAACCCGGTCGTCTACCTCCACAACTACCTGCTGACGCTGGACCACGGCGACGTGCCCGACGGCGAGCACCTGGTGCCCTTCGGGGTCGCCGACGTGCGCCGCGAGGGCTCCGACGTCACGATCGTCGCCAACGCCCACATGCTCAACCAGTCGCTGGCGGCCGCCGAGACGCTGGCCGGCGAGGGCATCCAGGCGGAGGTGATCGACCCGCGCACGTACGCGCCGCTGGACGTCGACACGATCCTCACGTCGGTCGGCAAGACCGGCCGGCTCGTGCTGGTCGACTCCGCGCCGCGCCACAGCGCCGCGTCGAACATCATCGCCGGCGAGGTCGTCGAGCGCGGGTTCGACCTGCTGAAGGCCCCGATCGTGCAGGTGACGGCGCTCGACGCGACCGTCCCCTACAGCGAGCCGCTCGAGGCCTACGTGATCCCCGACGCCGATCGCGTCGCCGCCGCGGTGCGCGGCGTGCTCGGCACCGCCCCGGTCGGAGTCTGAGGGAGACGTGACCGCAGACGACGCCCGCCGGCTGCTGCGCTCCATGTGGCGGATCCGCCACTTCGAGGAGCGCGTCGGTCGCCTGAAGCGCACGGACGAGGTCTTCGGGCTGATCCACCTGAGCGTGGGTCAGGAGGGCGTCGCCGCGGGCACCTGCCTGCAGCTTCGCGACGACGACGCGGTCTACAGCGGCCATCGCGCCCACGGCCACGCGCTGGCCAAGGGCGCGCCGCTGGACCGCGTGATGGCGGAGCTCATGGGGCGCGACAGCGGCCTGTGCCGCGGCATGGGCGGCTCGATGCACCTCGTCGACGTCGAGCACGGCTTCATGGGCGCGACCGGCGTCGTCGGCGGCAACATCCCGATGGCGCTGGGCAGCGCGCTCGCCGCCCGCCAGCTCGGGGGCGACGGCGTCGCGGTCGTGTTCTTCGGCGACGGCGCCGTGCAGGCCGGCCACTTCAACGAGACCGTGAACCTGGCCGCGCTGTGGGGCCTGCCGCTGATCATGGTGTGCGAGAACAACGGCTTCGCCGAGTTCACGCCGCGGTCGGCGCACACGGTCGTCGAGCGCGTCTCCGACGTCGTCTCGCCGTACGAAATCGTGCGCGAGACCGTCGACGGCAACGACGTGCTCGCCGTGTGGGAGCGCTTCGGCGAGTTCCTGGCGCGGGCCCGCAAGGGCGAGGGGCCGTTCCTGCTCGAGTGCCTGACGGTGCGCCTGCGCGGCCACTACGAGGGCGACCCGGCCGCCTACCGCGAGGCGATCGCCGACGAGGAGTGGCAGAAGATGGACCCGATCCTGCGCCTGCAGCGCCACGCGGTGAAGCAGGGCTGGATCGACGACGGCGAGCTCGCCGCGATCGAGGCCGAGGCCGTCGAGGAGGTCGAGACGGCGGTGGCGTTCGGGCGCGAGAGCGCGTTCCCGGAGCCGGAGCTCGTCGCCGAGCTGGTCTATGCGGGGTCCGATGCCTGAGACGACGTACGTGAAGGCCGTCCTGCAGGCCCTGGACGAGGCGATGACCGCCGACGAGCGCGTGATCGTGCTCGGCGAGGACGTCGCCGAGGGCGGCCCGTACACGACGACGGCCGGCCTCGCCGACCGTCACGGGCGCGACCGCGTCATCAACACGCCGATCAGCGAGTCGGCGATCACCGGCGTCGCGATCGGCGCCGCCCAGTCCGGCCTGAAGCCGGTGCTGGAGATCATGTTCATCGACTTCATCACGCTGGCGCTGGACCAGCTCGCCAACCAGGCCGCCAAGGCGCACCTGATGTCGGGCGGCCAGCTCACGGTGCCGATGGTCCTGCGCACCCAGGGCGGCGCGGGCCAGCGGGGCGCCGCCCAGCACTCGCAGTCCCTGGAGGCGTGGCTCACCCACGTCCCGGGGCTGAAGGTCGTCATGCCGGCCGATCCCGCCGACGCCGCAGGCCTCATGGCCAGCGCGATCGCGGATCCCGGGCCGGTCGTCTTCGTGGAGCACAAGGGGCTGTACTTCCAGCGAGGGGAGATCCCCGACGCGATCGAGCCGGTGCCGATCGGCGAGGCGCGGATCGTGCGCGAGGGGCGCGACGTGACGATCGTCGCGCTCTCGCGGATGGTCGGCGAAGCGCTGAAGGCGGCCGACCGGCTCGCCGCCGAGGGGATCGAGGCTGAGGTCATCGACCCCCGGACGCTCGTTCCGCTGGACCTGGAGGCGATCGTCGGATCGGTCCAGCGCACGAACCGGCTCGTGATCGCCCACGAGGCCGTCGCCCACGGAGGCGTGGGCGGGGAGATCGCCGCGGAGGTGCAGGCCGCGGCGTTCGACCACCTGGATGCGCCGATCGAGCGAGTCGGCGCGCCGTTCGCTCCCGTGCCGTTGAGCCCTCATCTCGAGGACCTCTACGTCCCGGGCAGCGACGAGATCCACGAGGCCGCTCTGGCCACGCTCGGCAGGGCCGAACCGCGTCGATCGGCGACGCACGACGGAGGAGGAGGAGCAATGAGGATGGACCCAGGCTGGCGTAGGTTCCGGTCGGTGCTGGCGGTCATGCTGGCCGCCGTGCTGGCGTTCACGTTCGCCGCATGTGGCGACAGCGACGAGGACTCGGACACGGGTGCCTCGACCGCGGCCGCCCCGGCGGACACGGGCGCGTCGACCGCCGCCGCCGAGCCGGCCGCCGAGGCGTCGAAGTGCGGCCTCGGCAACGGTGAGAAGGCCACCGGTGAGCCGATCAAGCTCGGCTCGATCAACACGAAGCAGCCCGGCACGGACTTCAGCGAGATCGCGCTGATGGCCGAGGCGTACTTCAAGTGCGTCAACGACAACGGCGGCATCAACGGCCGTCCGATCGAGTACATCATCGAGACCGAGCAGACCGATCCCGGTCAGGTCGCGTCGCTGGCCAAGAAGCTGGTCGAGACCGAGAAGGTCGTCGGCATCGTCGGCAACACGTCGCTGATCGACTGCGCGGTCAACCACCAGTACTACGAGCAGCAGGGCTACTACGTCATCGGCTCGGGCATCGCGCCCGAGTGCTACACGACGCCCAACCACGCGGCCGTGAACATGGGCCCGCGGTACAGCTCTGACGGCGCCGCTCAGGCGCTGATCAACCAGGGCGTCAAGAAGATCGTGTTCGACCAGAGCAACGTCCCCGGCACCGAGTACATCGACGAGGGCGTCCGCGCCGTCACCGAGGCGGCCGGCCTGCCGTACGAGTCCCTCAAGGACAACGTGCCGATCCAGGACGCGAACTCGATCGCGCTGAAGCTGGTCCAGGCGGCCGGCGACGGCGGTGGCGTGGTGCTGAACTTCACGCCTCCCGAGGCGCTGAAGATCCTCCAGGCCGCCGAGCAGCAGGGTCTGGCCGAGCGCGTGAAGTGGGCGTGCTCGACGCCGTGCAACACGGACTTCCTGGCCGACGCGCTCGGGTCGTCGTGGAACGAGCAGCTCTTCGTCAACGCGGAGCTGAACCTCATCGACGCCGAGGGCCCCGACAGCGAGCTGTACCGCCAGGTCCGTGAGGAGTACGCCCCCGACATCCCGCTGGGCTCGTTCAGCCAGATGGGCTTCCTCGAGGCGCGTCTTGCCACCGAGGCGCTGATGGGGATCGAGGGCGACATCACGCCGGAGACCGCGAACGCGGCGTTCGTCGGGATCGAGAACTTCGAGACCGACATCCTGTGCAAGCCGTGGTACTACGGCGATGCGCCGCTGCACATCCCGAACAACGTCGACCGCACCGTGACGCCGAAGGACGGCAAGATGGTGCAGTTCGAGGACTGCTTCGAGATCTCCGAGGCCGACCCGCACATCAAGCAGGTCCGCGAGATCGAAGCGGACATGGGAATCGAGTAACCCCATGACCTCACAGACGAACATCGTGCGTATCCGCTCGATGCTCGTCGCCATCGTCATGCTGCTGGCCGCGAGCTTCACGCTCGCGGCCTGCGGCGACGACGACGATTCGAGCACCGGGGCGGCGACGGCCGCCGGAACGCAGGCGGCGAGCACCGGCTCGTCGGAAGAGACCGCGAGCGCCGAGGCCTCCAAGTGCGGCCTGGGCAACGGCGAGAAGGCGACGGGCGAGCCGATCAAGATCGGCGCGATCGTCACCAAGCAGCCGGGCACCGACTTCACGGACGGGCCCAAGATGTCGCAGGCGTTCTTCGAGTGCGTCAACGACAACGGCGGCATCAACGGCCGACCGATCGAGTACATCATCGAGGAGGAGCAGACCGATCCCGGTCAGGTCGCCTCGCTGGCCAAGAAGCTCGTCGAGGGCGACAAGGTGATGGGTCTGTTCGGCGGGTTCTCGCTGATCGACTGCGCCGTCAACCACGAGTACTACGAGCAGAACGGCTACTACGTCACCAACGCCGGCATCGCGCCGGAGTGCTGGAGCACGCCCAACAGCGCGCCCATCAACATGGGGCCGCGCTACAGCTCCGACGGCGCCACGCAGGCGCTGATCAAGCAGGGCGTCAAGAAGCTGGTCTTCGTCCAGTCCAACGTGCCCGGCACCGAGTACATCGAGGCGGGGCCGACGTCGATCGCCAAGGCGGCCGGCATCCCGATCACCAGCCTGGCCGAGAACGTGCCGATCCAGGACGCCAACTCGGTCGCGCTGAAGCTGGTCCAGGCGGCCGGCGACGGCGGTGGCGTGGTGCTGAACTTCACGCCTCCCGAGGCGCTGAAGATCCTCCAGGCCGCCGAGCAGCAGGGTCTGGCCGAGCGCGTGAAGTGGGGTTGCTCCACGCCGTGCAACACGGACTTCCTGGCCGAGGCGCTGGGATCGTCGTGGGACGGCCAGCTGTTCGTCAACGCCGAGCTCAACGTGGTCGATGCGGACGGCCCGGACACGGCGCTCTACAACCAGGTCCGCGAGGAGTACGGGCCCGACATCCCGCTGGGCTCGTTCAGCCAGATGGGGTTCCTGCTGGCGAAGATCGCCGTCGACCAGATGCTGAAGATCGACGGTGAGGTGACCAAGGAGAGCGTCAACCAGGCGATCCTCGACACGAAGGGGTACGAGACCGACATCCTCTGCAAGCCGTGGTACTACGGCGAGGCACCGATGCACATCCCCAACAACACGGACTGGACCACGACGCCGCAGGAAGGCAGGATGGTCATCCAGGAGGAGTGCTTCGAGATCTCGGCCGACGACCCCGACATCGCGAGGGTGCGCGAGATCGAGCAGGAACAGGGGATCGGATAGATGCCGAGTTGGCAGGACTTTCAGCCATTCATCGTCACCGGCCTGGCGCTCGGCGGGGTGTTCTCCCTGTCGGGCGTCGGGATGGTGGTCCTGTACCGGGCCACCGGCGTCCTGAACCTCGCCTATGGCGCGGTCGGGGCGATGGGGGCGTTCATCGCGTGGGCGCTGATCAACGACCACGGGTGGCCCGAAGGGGTCGCCTACCTCGTGTGCATCCTGTTCGGCGGCGTGGTGACGCTCGCCTACGGGATGGCGTTCGGACCTCCGTTGGCCGGACGTGACCCGCTGGTGAAGGCGGTCGCAACCCTCGGCCTGGCGCTGATCCTGCTCGGCGCCATGTCCTGGATCTGGAGCGACAAGGCGCGCTCGATGGTCCTGCCGACGACGAAGGAGGGCTTCTACGTCGGCGACGTGCTCGTGAACTACACCCAGGTCATCGGCCTGGCGCTCGGCATCGGCGTGACCGCGGTCACCGCCGCGTTCCTGCGCTACACCAAGCTCGGGACCGGCATGCGCGCGCTCGCGGACGACCGCGAGATCACCGCCACGCTCGGCGTGCCGGTGCGTCGCGTCGAAGCCGTCGCCTGGTTCGGCTCCGGCATCCTGTCCGGGGCCGCGGGCCTGCTGTTCAGCAACCTCGTCGGCCTGGACGCCGCGACGCTGACGTTCCTCGTCATCTCGTCGGTGGCGGCCGCGCTGATCGCGCGGCTCCAGTCGCTGTGGGTGACGCTGGCGGCCGGCATGTTCATCGGCCTCGTCACCGCGATGGCGACGCCGATCCTGTCGATCTCGCAGTACCGCGACATGGCGCCGTTCGTCATCGCGACGATCGCGCTGCTGTTCCTGTCGCGTCACGGGTCGCTGGCGACGGCGAGGGGAGCGAGGTAGCCATGGGAGCCGTCGACACCTCCACGCCGCCGCCGGCCGCGCCGCAGTCGAAGCTGCGCGCGGGCGGACGGCGCCTGCAGCCCAACGAGATCCGCGGCCTGGTCGCGATGGCGATCGTGCTCGTGATCGCCCTCGCGGTCCTGCCGGCGATCCTCAGCGTCTACTGGGTCACCGTGCTCACCGCCGTGGCGTACATCTCGGTGACCGCGCTCGGCCTCAACCTGCTCATGGGGCGGGTCGGGCTCGTGTCGCTGGGCCAGATCGCCGTGCTCGCGATGGGCGCGTGGATCTTCTCGAAGCTGTCGTTCTCGACCGGCCTGCCGTATCCGATCGTGCTGATCCTCACCGGGCTCATCACGATGGTGCTCGGCACGCTCGTCGGCCTGCCGGCGCTGCGCCTCAGCGGCCTGTACCTGGCGCTGATCACGCTGATGCTGGCCGGCGCGATCACGATCGCGCTGCGCACCATGCAGTTCCCCAACGGCGGTCCCGGGTTCCTGGGCAACGACCCGAACTCGAGCGCCGCGGTGCGCCGTCCGGCGATCGCGATGACCGACCCGGCGTTCTTCCGCTACACGGTGGTCGTCTGCCTGATCATGTTCCTGCTCGCGCTGTGGCACGTCCGCGGCAAGGCCGGGCACGGGTGGGCGGCGATCCGCCAGAGCGAGCCGGCCGCGCTGGCGGCCGGCGTGAACATCACGCTCTACAAGCTGTGGGCGTTCGCGCTCGCGTCGTTCATGACCGGCGTCGCCGGCGGCCTGATGGCCTCCGACGTGGGCCGGCTGTACGCGATCTCGTTCCCCACGGACAAGTCGATCGTGCTGCTGGCCGTCGTGCTGATGGGCGGCATCTACAGCCTGTGGGGGGCGCTCATCGCGGGCGCGTTCTACTCGCTGCTGCCGGCCCTGCTGAACGACTGGGGCCTGCCGGCGGACCTGCTGACGATCCTGTTCGGCATCGGCATCATCCAGGTGCTGCTGACCGCGCCGGGCGGGCTCGCCCAGCAGTTCCCGCGCGACATGAAGAACCTCGGGAAGCTGATCATGCGATTGTTCCGACGAAGCAGCGCCCCGCCGGATGACGGGAGGGCGCCGGCATGATCGACATCCAGGGTCTGACCGTCCGCTTCGGCGGCGTGGTCCCGCTCGACGGCGTGACCGTGCGGTTCGAGGCGGGGACGTGCGGGCTGATCGGCCCCAACGGCGCCGGCAAGACGACGTTCTTCAACGTCATGTCCGGCTTCGTGGCCCCGGCGGCGGGCTCGGTGAAGGCGTTCGGCGAGGACCTCCTCGCGCTCGCGCACTTCCGCCGCGCCCGCTGGGGCCTGCGCCGCACGTTCCAGACCGAGCAGGCGATCGAGGAGCTGTCGGTCGTCAACAACGTCGCGATGATGCTCGAGCACGTGCCCGGCGGGGGCGGCCCGGCCGCCCGTCGCGAGGCCGCGCTCGAGGCGATCGAGTTCGTCGGGATCGACGTCGATCCCGACGTGCAGGTCGGCACGCTCGGCGCCCGCGACCGCCGCCTCGTCGAGGTGGCGCGCGCGGTGGTCGGCAAGCCGCGCCTGGTGCTCCTCGACGAGCCGGCCGCCGGCCTGCCCGACGAGGAGACCGAGCACCTGGGGCGCGTGATCACGCGCATCCCGCAGGAGACCGGCGCGAAGGTGATCCTGGTGGAGCACGACATGACGCTCGTGGGCGCCTGCTGCGAGACGACCGCCGTGCTCGACTTCGGCAAGCTGATCGCGTCCGGGCCGACCGACGAGGTGCTCCGCGACGAGCACGTGATCAAGGCCTACCTGGGGACGGAGGAACCGGCATGAGCGGCACGCTGCGGCTCGAGGGGATGACGGTGTCGCGCGGCGCGGGCCCGGTGGTCCGCGACGTGACGATCGACATCCCGCCGGGCAAGGTCACCGCGCTGCTGGGTCCCAACGGCGCCGGCAAGTCCAGCCTCGTGCTGGCGGTCGGCGGCGTCCTCCCGGCCAAGGGCAAGGTGCTGGCCGACGGGGTCGACCTCCACGGCAAGCGGCCGGAGCGGATCCGCGCCGCCGGCGTGGCGATCGTCCCCGAGGGGCGGCGGATGCTGCGCGGCCTGACCGTCGCCGACAACCTCGAGGTGGCCTGCTTCGCGCTGTCGCGCGAGGACGCCCGCGCGGGCCGCGCCCACGCGCTCGAGCTCTTCCCCGAGCTCGAGAAGCGCCTGGACGCGCTCGCCGGGTCGCTGTCGGGCGGCGAGCAGCAGATGCTCGTGCTCGCCCAGGCGCTCGTGTCGCGGCCGAAGTGGCTGCTCGTCGACGAGCTGTCGCTCGGCCTGGCGCCGGTCGTCGTCAAGCGCCTGGTGCCGACGCTGCGCACGGTCGCCGAGAGCGGCGTGGGCGTGCTCCTGATCGAGCAGTTCGCCCATGTGGCCCTCGGCGTGGCCAACCAGGCCTACGTGATGGATCGCGGCCGCATCCACTTCTCGGGCGCCGCCAGCGAGCTGCGCGACCACCCCGAGCTGCTGCACTC
>DATMSA010000142.1:0-2053 GCA_035565675.1 Capillimicrobium sp.
GGGTCGGCGGCCGCCGGCGTGGCGGCGACCAGGAGGGCCAGGAGGAGGCCGGCGAGCAGCCGGCCGCAAGCGTGCGTCATGTGCGGTGCACCCCTTTCCGCGAGGGCGTCTGTGGATCCGTCCGGCCGGAGGCAGGTCTCCTGGCTCCCGGGCCCATCCCTCCGCGCCTTCCCAGCGGCTGCCTGCCGCCAGTGGCTGCGCACGTCGCGCGTGCGGGGGACCTCCCCGGTCACAGTGGCGGGACCGCGCCGGACTTGCACCGGCTTCCCCGACCACCGACCGATATGTCGCCGGCAGCATACCCCGCCGCGCCGGTCGGGCGGGCGGCCGCGCAGAGCGCGACCCCGAGACCTCTCAGATCGCCAGCGCGCCGATCACGCCCTGCCACCAGCTTCGCTCGGCGTCGCTCTCGGAGCGCGCGAGCCGCCCGCGCGCGTAGCGCTGCAGGTCGGCGGCCGAGCCGATCGCCAGCGTCGGGCCGGTGATCGCGAAGCGGCCGTCCTCCAGCGCGCACAGCGAGCCGCGCGTGTCGCGGCGGATGCGCATGCGCTCGAGCACCTTCACGCCGAGCACCTCGTCGGGCCGGCCGGGGTCGCCGAGCTCGTCGGTCCACGGCCGGGTCGAGAAGATCGGCTGGCGGCCGTACACCGTCGGGCGCCGGCGCGGGGCCTCCTCGAACGGGCCGTTGCGCCAGCGCTCCAGCAGCGCCGTGAACTCGTGCGCGGCCTCCTGGACGAGGAGCACGTGCAGCCGGTCGCCGGCCTCGATGCGGGTCGAGCCGCGCGGCGGCACCGCCTGGCCGTCGCGGACGATCACGTTCAGCAGCGAGTCACGCGGCAGCCCGAGCTCGCGCACCCGGCGGCCGACGACCGCGTCGGTCGGCTGGACCGGGTACTCGAGCACCTCGGCGCCGAGGCTGCGCACGGCGCCGGTCTCCATCAGCGGCTGCGGCACCGCGGGCTCGTCGGTGGTCACCCCCAGCCACGTCGCCAGCGGCACGAAGCTGATGCCCTGCAGGATCGTCGAGATCACGACCGCGAAGAAGACGACGTTGAAGAGCTGCTCGTCGTGGGGGACGTCGGCGATCACGGGGAACGTGGCCAGCACCACCGGCACCGCGCCGCGCAGGCCGGCGGCGCCGAGCACGAGCTGCTCGCGGATCGAGAAGCCCTGGAACGCCGTCGAGACGAACGTGGCGACCGGTCGCGAGATGAACACGATCACGAGCGCCAGCAGCATGCCCTGCCACCAGAAGTCCAGCAGCGTCGACGGGAACACGATCAGGCCCAGCGACAGGAAGAGCACGATCTGGGCGACCCAGGCCAGGCCCGCGTGGAACGTCGTCACGGTCGCCTTCGCCGGGATCTGGCCGGTGCCGAGCACGAGGCCGGCGACGTAGACGGCCAGGAAGCCGGAGCCGTGCAGCGTGTCGGCGACGCCGTAGGCGAGCGCCGCGGTCGCGATCGAGGCGACCGGGTACAGGCCCGACGTGTCGAACGGCGCGCGCCGGAACGCCCACACGCCGAACCCGCCGATCGCCAGGCCGGCGACGCCGCCGATCGACATCTCCAGCACGAACTCGCCGAGCATGTCGACGGCGCCGTAGCCGGGCTCCTGGATCCAGTGGATGAACCCGATGACGAGCAGCACCGCGACGGGGTCGTTGAACCCGGCCTCGCCCTCGAGCGTGCGGGCGATCCGCCGCCGCAGCGTGGAGCCGCGCAGCAGCGCGAACACCGCGGCACCGTCGGTCGACGACAGGACCGCGCCGATCAGCATGCCCTCGATGAGCGGCAGGTCGAAGATCCACGAGGCGACGACGCCCGTGACCATCGCCGTGATGAGCGTGCCGACCGTGGCCAGCGACAGCGCGGGGCGCAGCACCGGGCGGATCTCGTCGAAACCGGCGGCCAGGCCGCCCTCGAACAGGATCAGCGACAGCGCGATGATGCCGATCGTGCGGGCGAGCTCGTAGTCGTTGAAGTCGATCCAGCCCAGCCCGTCGGTGCCGAGCAGCATGCCCGTGGCGAGGAACAGCACGAGGCCGGGCAGG
>DATMSA010000143.1:0-30201 GCA_035565675.1 Capillimicrobium sp.
CGGCCAAGAAGGCCCGCGGCTCGATCGTCAAGTCCGCGCTCGGCGTCGGGTAGCCGGGACCAGCACGTCGCGCAGCGTCTGCGGCTCGCGTCCGAGCAGCTCCGCGAGCGCCGGGTCGGTTCGCGCGAACTCGCCGCGGCGGCTGGCCTGGAACATGCCGACGAGGATGTCGGCCCGCTCGGGCGGGACGCCGGCGGCGACCAGCGTCGCGTGGTGCTCCGCGTCGCTCGTGACGACGCGCTCCATCGACAGCCACCCGGCGACGTCGTCGAGGTCGAACGCCGCCGGGGCGGTCAGCGGGGGCGTCGGGCCCTCGAAGCGCCCGGGCTCGGTCAGGACGATCGCCGCCGCCTCGGCCAGGTCGTCGTGGGTCGTCCACGACACCGGCCCGTCCGCGGGCGCGGCCAGCGTCCCGGTCTCCCGGGCGCGCTCGGCGAGCATCGGCACGGTCGACGCGTAGAACCCGTTGCGCAGCGCGGTGTGGGGGACGCCCAGCTCGGCCAGCAGCGCCTCGCTGGCCGCGTGGCTGACCATCGGCGGGAACGCCGAGCCCGGGTCGGCGCCCATGTGGCTCGTGTACAGGATGCGCTGGGCGCCGGCGTCGGCGGCCGCCTCGAACGCGGCGCGATGGCGGCGCAGCGCCACGTCGCCGACCGCGTTGGCCGACACGACCAGCACCTGCTCGGCGCCGGCGAACGCGGCGCGCAGCGACGCCGGATCGTCGAAGTCGCCCTCGCGGACGGCGACGCCGCGCGCGGCGAGGTCGGCGGCGGCGGCGCGGTCGCGCACGCTCACCGCGACGTCGGCGGCGGGCACGCGGGTCAGCAGCCGCTCGACCACGCGGCGGCCGAGCCGGCCGTTGGCTCCGGTGACGACGATCATGATGCCTCCTCGGTTAGCACTGCTAACACTGATATCACATCGGTGCTAACACTCCGGCGGTATCATCGCTCCGTGGCCGATCCCCGCACCCGCATCGTCGACGCCGCCGCCGAGCTGCTCACCCGCGAGGGACGCGACGCGGTCACCACCCGCGCGGTCGCCGCCGCCGCGAAGGTGCAGGCCCCGACGATCTACCGGCTGTTCGGCGACAAGCGCGGCCTGCTCGACGCGGTCGCCGAGCGCGGCTACGCGGCGTTCCTGGCGGAGAAGCAGGTGCGCGAGCCCGGGCCGGACCCCGTCGAGGACCTGCGCACCGGCTGGGACCTGCACGCCGCCTTCGGCCTCGCCAACCCCGACCTGTACGCGCTCATGTACGCCGATCCGCGCCCCGGCGCGGCGCCGGCGGCGAGCGCCCAGGCCGAGCGCATGCTGGCCGAGCACGTCGGCCGCGTCGCCGCCGCCGGCCGCCTGCGCGTCAGCGAGCGGCGGGCCATCGACCTGCTGCGGGCGTGCGGACGCGGCGCGGTGCTGACCATGCTCGCCACGCCGCCCGAGGAGCGCGACCCGCAGCTCCTTGTCGACGCGCGGGAGGCGGTCATCGCGGCGATCACGACCGACGCGCCGGCGGTCGCCGACGGCGGGACCGCGGCGGCGGCGACCGCGCTGTGCGCCGCGCTGGACGGGACCGGCGCGCTCAGCGAGGCGGAGCGACGGCTCATGGCCGAGTGGCTCGAGCGCCTCGCCGACGAACCCTGAGCGAACATCCGTTCGGAGCCGTACCATCCATCGGGTGGACGCGCTCGCCGACTTCTCCCCCCGCGTCCGCGAGTGGTTCGCGGCGGCCTTCGAGGCGCCCACCCCCGCGCAGGCCCAGGCGTGGCCGGCGATCGCGTCGGGCGAGCACGTGCTGCTGTCGGCGCCGACGGGCTCGGGCAAGACGCTCGCCGCCTTCCTGTGGGCGCTCGACCGGCTCTCGCGGGAGCCGCTAGGGGTGCCGACGGCGGGCCCTGACGCTGATCTCCGGCATCCGGCCTCTCCCGCCGGGAGGCGGGCCCCCGTGGGATCTCCCGGCGCGACGCGGCTCGTCTACGTGTCGCCGCTGAAGGCGCTCTCCTACGACATCGAGCGCAACCTGCGCGCGCCGCTGCGCGGCATCGGCGCCGACCTGCGCGTCGGCCTGCGCACCGGCGACACGCCGCAGCGCGACCGCGCGGCGATGCGGCGCAACCCGCCCGACATCCTCATCACGACGCCGGAGTCGCTCTACCTGATCCTCACCTCGCAGGCGCGCGAGATGCTGCGCGGCGTCGAGACGGTCATCGTCGACGAGATCCATGCGGTCGCGTCGACCAAGCGCGGCGCCCACCTGGCGCTGACGCTCGAGCGCCTCGAGGAGGCGTCCGAGCACGACGTGCAGCGCATCGGGCTCAGCGCCACGCAGAACCCGCTCGAGGAGGTCGGGCGCTTCCTCGTCGGGCCGCGGCGCACCTGCCGGGTCATCGACGCGGGCGTGCGCAAGCCGCTGGACCTGAAGATCCAGGTGCCGGTCGAGTCGATGGTCGAGCCCGACGCCGGCGCGACGCTGGACCCGCTCGACGGCACCGGCCAGGAGGCCACGCGCCGCTCGATCTGGCCGGCGATGTACCCGCAGCTCCTGGAGCTGGTGCGCGCGCACCGCTCGACGATCATCTTCGTCAACAACCGCCGCGGCGCCGAGCGCCTCGCGCTGCGCCTGAACGAGCTGGCCGGCGAGGACCTCGCCCGCGCCCACCACGGCTCGCTCGCGCGCGAGGAGCGCACGGTCGTCGAGGAGATGCTGAAGGCCGGCGAGCTGCCGTGCCTGGTGGCCACCTCGTCGCTGGAGCTGGGCATCGACATGGGCGCCGTCGACCTGGTGCTCCAGGTCGAATCCCCGAAGTCGGTCGCCCGCGGCCTGCAGCGCATCGGCCGCGCCGGCCACAACGTCGGCGACGTCAGCAAGGGCCGCATCTTCCCGAAGTTCCGCAGCGACCTGCTCGAGTGCGCGGTCGTCACCCGGCTCATGCGCGAGGGCCGCATCGAGCCCACCGTGGTGCCGCGCAACGCGCTCGACGTGCTCGCCCAGCAGATCGTCGCGATCGCCGCCTCCGCCCCCGAGGAGCAGCCGGTCGCCGTCGACGACGTGTACGCGCTCGTCACCCGCACGCACTCCTACGCCGAGCTGCCGCGCCCGCTGCTGGAGAACGTGCTCGACATGCTCGACGGCCGCTACCCGTCGGCCGAGTTCGGCGAGCTGCGCCCGCGGATCGTGTGGGACCGCCTGGCCGGGACGATCCGCCCGCGCAAGGGCGCGCGCCAGCTCGCGATCACGAACGCGGGCACGATCCCCGACCGCGGCCTGTTCGCGGTCACGCTGCCCGACGGGCGGCGCGTCGGCGAGCTCGACGAGGAGATGGTCTACGAGGCGCGCCCGGGCCAGACGTTCCTGCTCGGCGCGTCGTCGTGGCGCATCGAGGAGATCGGGCGCGACCGCGTGATCGTCACGCCGGCGCCCGGCGTTCCCGGCGCGGTCCCGTTCTGGAAGGGCGACGGCATCGGCCGCCCGAAGGAGCTGGGGATCGCGATCGGCGCGTTCGCGCGCTGGGCCGTCGACCAGCCCGCCGAGGTGCTCGAGCGCGACTACGACCTCGACGAGCTGGCGGCCAAGAACCTCCTCGACTTCCTGCGCGAGCAGCAGGCCGCCACCCGCGTCGTCCCCAGCGACCGCACGATCGTCGTCGAGCGCTTCCGCGACGAGATCGGCGACTGGCGCCTGTGCGTGCTCTCGCCCTACGGCGGGCGCGTCCACGCCGCCTGGTCGCTGGCGCTGAGCGCCCGCATCCGCGACGTCTACGGCCTGGAGTCCGACGCGATCTGGTCCGACGACGGGATCATCGTCCACCTCCCCGACGCGGACGAGCCGCCCGGCCCGGAGCTGGTGCTCGTGGAGCCCGACGAGATCGAGGACCTGGTCGTCGCCGAGCTGGGCGCCTCGGCGCTGTTCGGCGCCCGCTTCCGCGAGAACGCGGGCCGCGCGCTGCTGATCCCGCGCGCCTACCCGGGCCGGCGCACGCCGCTGTGGCAGCAGCGCCTGAAGTCGCAGTCGCTGCTGGAGGTCGCCAAGCGCTACGGCGACTTCCCGATCGTGCTCGAGACGTACCGCGAGTGCCTGCGCGACGTGCTCGACCTGCCCGGTCTCGTCGAGCTGCTGACCGCGCTGCACCGGCGCGAGCTGTCGCTGGTCGAGGTCGAGACGCCGACCGCGTCGCCGTACGCGTCGTCGCTGCTGTTCGACTACGTCGCCACGTACATGTACGAGGGCGACACGCCCAACGCCGAGCGGCGCGCCGCCGCGCTGTCGCTCGACCGCGACCTGCTGCGCGAGCTGCTCGGCCAGGAGGAGCTGCGCGACCTGATCGACGCCGACGCGCTCCAGCAGGTCGAGGACGACCTCCAGCACCGGTCCACGCGCACGCAGGCGACGTCGCGCGACGCGCTCGCCGACGTGCTGCGCCGGGTCGGCGACCTCACCGGCGAGGAGGCGCGGGCGCGCGTGCTGCCCGACCTCGACGCGGACGCGATGCTCGAGGCGCTCGCCGGCGAGCGGCGCGCGGTCCGGGTGCGCGTCGGCGGCGAGGACCGCTGGATCGCGGCCGACGACGCCGGCCTCTACCGCGACGCGCTCGGGGTGGTCCCGCCCGGCGGGCTGCCGGCCGCGTTCACCGCCGACGTCGACGACGCGCTGCGCAAGCTCGTCGCCCGCTACGCGCGCACCCACGGCCCGTTCACGACCGCCGAGCTGCGCGCCCGCTACCGCATCGACGTCGAGTCCGCGCTGCGCGAGCTCGAGGCCGCGGGCGAGCTCGTGCGCGGCGAGCTGCGGCCGGGCGGGACCGAGCGCGAGTGGTGCGACCCCGAGGTGCTGCGCCGGCTGCGGCGCGCGTCGCTGGCCGTGCTGCGCCAGGAGATCGAGCCGGCCGACCAGCGCGAGCTGGCCGCGTTCCTGCCGTCGTGGCAGGGGGTCGACCGCCATCCGGCCGCGGGCGCGGGCGTCGACCGCCTGCGCGAGGCGCTCGTCCCGCTGCAGGGGATCGCGCTGCCCGCCGAGGTGTGGGAGCGCGACGTGCTTCCGCGGCGCGTGGGCGCGTACTCACCGGCGTGGATGGACCAGCTCTGCGCCGCCGGCGAGGTCGTGTGGGTCGGCGCCGGGTCGCTGGGGCGCACGACCGGCAAGGTCGCGCTGTACTTCCGCGAGGACGCCGAGGCGATCGGGCCGCCGGGCGGCTGGGACCGCATCGCCGAGGCGGTCGGGCCGTCCGAGCCCGAGCACGTGGCCGTGCGCGAGCGGATCGCCGCCGCGCCCTGCTTCTTCACCGACCTGCTGGCCGACCTGCCGTTCGCGCCCGAGCAGGTGCAGGAGGCGCTGTGGGACCTCGTGTGGGCCGGCGAGCTGACCAACGACGCGTGGGCGCCGCTGCGTGCGCCGCGCCTCACGCTGGCGCGCGCCCAGCGCGCGGCCCAGCCGACGCGGGCGACCGCGCGGCGCTTCGGCGCCCGCCGCCGCGGCGCGACGCCGACCGTCCAGGGCCGCTGGTCGCTCACCTCGACCATCTTCCGCAGCCGGCCGGAGCCCGGCGCCTGGCGGCGGACCGTGGCCGAGCTGCTGCTGGAGCGCTACGGGATCGTCACCCGCGAGCAGGTGCTCGCCGAGGGCATCCCCGGCGGCTTCTCGACGCTGTACGACGCGCTCTCGAACCTCGAGACGCTCGGCGTGTGCCGGCGCGGCTACTTCGTCGAGGGGCTGGGCGGCGCCCAGTTCGCGCTGCCCGGCGCGGTCGAGCGCCTGCGCAGCCAGCGCCAGACCGACGAGGCGCCGCCGCTCGTGCTCGCCGCCACCGACCCCGCCCAGCCGTACGGCGCGGCGCTGCCCTGGCCGCGCCGCGACGGCGAGACCGCGCCCCGTGCCCGCCGGGTCCGGGGCGCGTACGTGGTGATCGCCGGCGCCGAGCCGGTCGTGTTCGTCGAGAAGGGCGGGCGCGGGCTGCAGATCCTCACCGACCGCGACGACCCGCGCGTGCGCCCCGCGCTGGAGGCGCTGGCCGACTTCGTGCGCGGCGGCCGCGCCGGGCGGCTGTCGCTGGAGAAGGTCGACGGCGAGCCGGTCGTGGGCAGCGAGCTCGAGCCGATGCTCATCGAGCTCGGCTTCCGCCCGGGTCCGCGCAAGCTCACGCTCAGCGCGTAGCCGCCCCGTCCCTCCCCAGACGCGCCGGGCCGCGCATGGCGCCGCGGCGATCCTGCCCGCGGCCCACGATTCGGTGGGCCCGTCGCCTGGGGAGGCGGTCGGTCGTGGGCACACCCTGCCGGGCGCACCTCAGGCCCAGATGAAGATCCCGTGAAGGCGTGGGATCGGCCCGTACCCTCGGGTCTCAGGCATGCCCGAGGGCGACACGATCCACCACGCGGCCAACCGCATCCGCCCGCTCCTGGAGGGGACGGTCCCCGACGAGCTGCGCACGCCCAACCCGCGCTTCGCCGCCGACCGGTGGCCGGAGCGCCTGGCCGGGCAGGCGGTCACGTCGGTCGACGCGTACGGCAAGCACCTGTTCGTGCGCTTCGAGGGCGGGCTCGTCATCCACTCGCACCTGCGGATGACCGGGAGCTGGGGGACGTACGAGGCCGGCCAGCGCTGGCGCCGCTCGCCGCGGCGGGCGTGGCTCGTCGCGCGGGCCCGCGGCGGCGAGGTGGTCCAGTTCGACGGGCCGGTGCTGGAGCTGATGACCGAGGCCCGCACCCGCAGCGACCCGCGGATCGCGCGCCTGGGGCCCGACATCCTCGCGCCCGAGCTCGACGAGACGCGGTTCCTGGCCCGCCTGCGCGCGGACGACCCGACGCGGCCGATCGGCGACGCGCTGCTGGACCAGCGCACGATCGCCGGGATCGGGAACCTGTGGAAGGCCGAGGGGTGCTTCGAGGCGGGGATCGACCCGTGGCGGCCGACCGGGAAGGTGAGCGACGACGAGGTGCTGGCGATCGTCCGCGCCACGCGTCCGCGCATGCAGCGCTCGGCGATCGACGGCTTCCCCGGCCGCGACGTGCAGGTCTACGATCGCGCCGGGCGGCCGTGCCCGCGCTGCGGCACGCGCATCGCCGCGCGCGGGATGGGCGACGACAACCGCACGACCTTCTGGTGTCCGGGATGCCAGACCTGACCCACCGCCGCCCCCGCCGGGTCGGCCACAAGGGGGCCGACCACATCGCGCCGGGCAACACGCCCGCGTCGTTCGACGCCGCGCTGGCCCACGGCGTCGACATGATCGAGTTCGACGTGCTGTCGGAGCACCTCGACGGCACCGGCGAGCTGTACCTCGCCCACGACTACGGCGCCCTGCGCGCCGGCACCGCGACGACGCTGGAGGAGGGCCTCGCCCACCTGGCCGGCGAGACGTTCGCCGACGTGGAGCTCGACGTCGACCTCAAGCTGCAGGGCTACGAGCTGCGCGTCCTCGACGCGCTGCGCCGCCACGGGCTCGTCGAGCGGGTGCTCGTCTCGACGATGGAGGTGCCGTCGCTGGAGCTGCTGCGGGCGACCGAGCCGGCGCTGCGGCTGGGCTGGTCGGTCCCGCGCCTGCGCCGCGACCCGATGGCGACCTGGTGGAAGCGCCCGGCCGCGCTGGCCTGGGGGCTGACCTACCGCGCCGCGCTGCCGCGCTACGCGGCCAAGGCGATCCGCGACGGCCGCGTCGACGCGCTGATGGCCAACTGGCGCCTGGTCACGCCGGGCCTGGTCCGCCACGTCCAGGCCGCCGGCGGCGAGCTGTACGCGTGGACGGTCGACGACCGGGCCGCGATCGCGCGACTCGAGGCGATGGGCGTGGACGGCGTGATCTCCAACGACCCGCGGCTCTTCGACGCCTGACGCGCGCCCGCCCGGCGTCGAAGCACGCGACGCCCGGGGCGCGGAGGCGATACCAATACGCCCCTCGCGTTGTGAGAAAGGAGCAGACTTGACCACATTCGCCGCGCCGCGCCGCCTGGTGCTGGCCGACGCCCTGCCCGGAGCGCGCGTCCGCGACGCGCTGCTCGTCCTCGGCGGCGCCCTGTTCATGGCGCTGATGGCGCAGATCGCCATCGAGGTCCCGCCGTCCCCCGTGCCGATCACCGGCCAGACGCTCGGCGTCGTCCTGATCGGCTCGGCGCTGGGCGCCAACCGCGGCGTCAGCGCGGTGGCCCTGTACGTCCTGATGGGCCTGTTTATGCCCGTCTACTCCGACGGCGGCATGGGCATCGACCACCTGCTCGGCGCGACCGGCGGCTACCTCGTCGGGTTCGTCGTCGCCGCGTACGTCGTCGGCCGCCTGGCCGAGATCGGCGCCGACCGCCGGCCGCTGATCGCGTTCGCCTCGTTCTGCCTCGCGCAGCTCATCGTGTTCGGGATCGGCGTGCCGTGGCTGAAGATCTGGGCCGGCTCGGACTGGTCGACCGCCGTCCACAACGGCTTCACGCTGTTCATCGTCGGCGGGCTGATCAAGGCGGCGATCGCCGCGATCGCGCTGACGTCGGCCTGGCGCCTGGCGCGCCGGCTCGAGGACCGCTGAGAGCCGCTACGGCGCGCGCAGGACGCAGGTCGCCGCGGAGTGGCCCCTCGGGTCGCTCCCAGCGGCCGAGCGGTGCCCCTTATCGGTGATCGCGGTCGCGTGGCGCACGACGTCGCGGCCGATCCGCCACTGGAAGTCCACCCGCCCGCGGAGCACCTGCGGGCTGCCCGGCTCCGGCGCCGCGAAGCGGAAGAGCTGGCCGGCCTGACGGCCGCGGCCCTTGCGCGAGCGGCCCAGCGACACCCACCCCGAGTCGCCGCCGCGACCCTCCAGCAGGTTGTGCCAGCGGCCGTCGGTGCGGTCGCGCCACTGCACCCGAAAGCGCATGTACAGGCGCACGCGCTTGCGCTCGGCGCCGGGCATCGAGGCGCGCACGCCGATCGTGTTCGGGTGCTTGGCGGTGTCGCAGACGTTGACCGTCGCCCACGGCTTCGGCGCGGCGGCGTCCGCCCCGGTGGGAGCGAGCGCCAGCGCCGCCAGCGCGACGGCGAGCGCTGAGCGAGCCATGCCCCGACCATAGCGGCGCTCCCCGGTCGCATATCCTGACTGGCGTGATGGGTGCCACCACCGAGGAGGCCGTTGCGCTGCTGCACGGGGTCGGGGTGTTCGAGACCCTGGCCGAGCCCGACCTCCGCCAGATCGCGCAGGTCGCCGTCCCGCGGGCCTTCGAGCCCGGCGAGGTGATCTTCCGCGAGGGCGACTCGAGCGACACGTGCTACGTCATCCGCAGCGGCCACGCCCGGGCCACCCGCGAGCACGCCGACGGGCGCACGATCACGCTCGCGCACTTCGGCCCGGGCGACATCTTCGGCGAGCTGGCGATCTTCGACGACGAGAAGCGCTCGGCGACGCTGGAGGCGCTCGACGAGCTGCAGACGATCGCGATCTCGGGCCCGGACTTCCGGCGCCTGCTCGAGGAGCACGCGTCGATGGCGGTGAAGCTGGCGGTCTCGCTGGGCCGGCGGCTGCGCGAGGCCAACGAGCGCCTCACGCGGCAGTCGTTCCAGACGGTGCAGAGCCGCGTCGCCACGGTCCTGGGCGACCTCGTCGAGAACGCCCGCAAGGAGGGCGCGGGCGAGCGCGACGTGCTCGTCACCATCACGCAGGCCGACATCGCCCAGCTCGCCGGCTCCTCCCGCGAGTCGGCCAGCCGCTTCCTCGCGGTGCTCGAGCGGGCCGGCGTCATCACGCAGGGCCGCGGCCGCATCGTCGTCAACGATCCCGCCGCGCTTCGTGGCTACGTCTACTGAGTTCAGCGCCGGGGGCGTCGTCGTCCGCGGCGACGAGACGATCGTGATCGTGCCGCGCCGCCGGGCCGCCAACGGCCGCGCGGTCGTGGCGCTGCCCAAGGGCCACGTCGACCCGGGCGAGACGCCGCCCCAGGCGGCGGTGCGCGAGGTCCGCGAGGAGGCCGGCGTGGAGGCCGAGCTCGTCGAGAAGCTCGGCGACGTCCGCTACTGGTACCAGCGCGACGGCAAGCGCATCGCCAAGGTCGTCGCCTTCTACCTGTTCGACTACCGCTCGGGCGACGTCGCCGACCACGACGCCGAGGTCGAGGAGGCCCGCTGGGTGCCGCTGGAGCGGGCCGCGCGCGAGCTCTCCTACCGGGGCGAGCGGGAGATGGTCCAGCGCGCGCTGGAGCGCGTGCGGGGCTGAACGAGGCGCCCCTGACGCGCTAGAGTGGCGCCCCGCCTGTGCAGGTACTCAACTTCTACTCACGCATCTTCGCCGACCAGCTCAAGCGGGGGCGAAAGACCGCGACGATCCGCCTCGGCGACAAGTCGCACAAGTACCGCAAGAACCAGCTCGTCCTGGTGACGATCGGCTACCAGTACTCGCCGCGCGAGCGCATCTTCGAGGCGGTCATCGACCAGGTCGAGGTCAAGCGGGTCAAGGAGCTGTCGCCCCGCGACATCGAGCACGACAACCCCGAGTTCCGCCGCCACGAGGAGATGATCCACTTCCTCGAGCAGATCTACGGGCGGCCGGTCTCGATGGACGACGTCGTGACCGTCGTGCGCTTCAGCCAGATCGTCGACTCGCCGTCGGAGTTCACCGACCGGCGGCTCGGCATCGGCGGCGCCCAGAACTAGGCGCCCGCCGCGCCCTCCACCGCGGCGCGCTGGCGCTCGCCGCGCATCATCAGCCCGAGGCTGACCAGCAGCAGCAGGTCGATCCCGAGCCCGAACACGGCGCCGAACTGGGACTCGACGAACGAGAACGAGCGCGTGATGAAGATCGAGATCAGCAGCGCGCGCTCGAACCAGCGGTAGGCGGCGTCGATGTCGCCGCGGCGCAGCAGGACGACGCCGACCACGACGAGCACGCCGGAGGTCGTCGACGACGCGAGGCTGAGCCAGTTGATGACCGACAGGTCGCTCCAGGAGTCGCCCTCGGCGCCCGGGTGGGCGCCGCCGAGGTCGAGCCCGATCGACAGCACGAGCTCGAACGTGAGCGCCAGGCTGAGGGCGCCCCAGCCGACGATGACCCACGTGACGAGCGGCGTGAACAGCGGGGTCTTCGAGAAGGCCAGGTAGGCGTCGCGGACGCGCAGGGCGGTGCGCGCCGGCCAGCCCGGCGGGCGGGCCGGGATCGCGTCGAGCTGGGTGAGCATCTGACGCACGGGCGCGACGATCGGGTCGTTCGGGTCGGCGCGGTCGAGCAGCTCCAGCGCGCGGCGCTTCTCGCGCTCGTCGAGGTCGTGGCGGGCGGCCTCGGCGGCGAGGTCGAGCGCGTTGGCCACGAGCTCGAGCTCGGTGAGCCCGCGGCGGCGGTCGAGCCCGCGGATGATCAGGTACATCGCGACGAACGTCAGGTAGATCAGGGCCGCCGCCGGCTTGAAGAAGTAGTTGTTGTCCGACGTGATGAACTTGCCGAGCTCGTCGATGAAGAAGCCGAAGCCGATCCCGCCGAGGACGGCCGCCGGCCGGCGCAGCGAGCGGTTGAGGTACATCAGCAGCAGCCCGATCGTCAGGGCCATGAAGATGCCGCCGTACAGCAGGTGGGCGATGTGCAGCCCGCCGCCGCCGAGCTGCGGGTAGTTCGTCGCCCAGAGCTGGGTGCGGATGACGAGGACGGTGGCGGCGCCCGAGACGAGGAACGTCTCCAGCAGGGAGATCGCGTCGACGTCGCGCGTCGGATGTCGCATCAGGCGCAGCCGCACGGCCCGGGAACCTAGCTAGCCTCCCGCCGCGATGACGCACGCACCGACACGGATCGTCGGCGGGCTCGCCGGGCTGCTGCTCGCGCTCGGCCTCGCGCCCGCGACCGCCCCCGCCCAGGACGCCGCCGCGGGCACCGGCCTCGCCGTGGGCCCCGCCTCGATGACGCTCGACCTCGACTTCCGCAGCGACCGCGCCACCTGCCGCCGCGTCGGCCGCTGCGGCCTGCGCGGCGAGGTCCGCTTCCGCTCGACCGGGACCGCGCTGGGCGGCGGGTTCGTCGGCACGACCATGAACGGCCTGGTGGCCGGCGGCGGCGGCTTCTACGACGCCACCGCGCAGACGACCGCGCTCGTGCGCGACCGCGGGCAGCTCTGCCGCGACCGCATCGCCCACCAGGTCACGACGTTCGGGTTCCGCCGCAACGGCGACGCCGTCGAGGTCGTCTTCCTGGCGCCGGCGGCCGCCGCGGGCGCCGACGCCGAGGGCTCCGAGGACCCGCTCTCGACGCGCTGCGCCGGCCCGCGCGTGGCCGACCTGCAGGCCTCCCAGGCGCTGCCGGTCGCGACCACGACGCTCGACGCGCTGCAGGCCGGCCCGGTCACGCTCACCGCGACCGGTTCGCGCCGGATCCGCTCGGCCGGGATGCGCGGGACGCTGCGCTACGACCTCGCGGTCACCGTGACCCCGGTGCGCGTCGGCGGCTCGTGATCGAGCGGTGAACGATGGCTTGGCACTCTTGATGCGAGAGTGCCAACGTTGCTAGCATCATCGCGGAGATTGGCACTCTCGACCTGAGAGTGCCAACCGGACGCAGAAGTCCCACTTCCGGAGGTCACATCCCATGAAGCTCAAGCCCCTGGGCGATCGGCTGATCGTGCAGGCGATCGAGGAGGACCAGACGACCGCCAGCGGTCTCGTGCTCCCCGACACCGCCAAGGAGAAGCCGCAGAAGGGGAAGGTGCTGGCCGTCGGCGACGGCAAGTACGACGAGGACGGCGAGAAGCGCATCCCGCTCGACGTCGCCGTGGGCGACGAGATCCTCTACTCGAAGTACGGCGGCACCGAGATCAAGGTCGACGGCGAGGATCTTCTGGTCCTCCGCGAGTCCGACGTCCTCGCCAAGGTCGAGTCCTAGGAGAACACGAACCGACATGGCTCACAAGGAACTGAAGTACGACGCCGAGGCGCGCAACGCGCTCCAGGCGGGCGTGGACGCCGTGGCCAACGCGGTCAAGGTCACGCTCGGCCCGAAGGGGCGCTACGTCGTCCTCGACAAGAAGTTCGGCGCTCCCACCATCACGAACGACGGCGTGACCATCGCCCGTGAGATCGAGGTGGAGGACGTCTTCCAGAACCAGGGCGCCCAGCTCGTCCGCGAGGTCGCCACGGCGACCAACGACGTGGCCGGCGACGGCACGACGACGGCGACCGTCCTGGCGCAGGCCATCGTCCGCGAGGGCCTGAAGAACGTCGCGGCCGGTGCCAACCCGCTCGCGCTGAAGAAGGGTATCGAGAAGGCGGTCGACCAGATCGTCGAGAACATCAAGGCCCAGGCGACCGAGGTCAACGGCAAGGACCAGATCGCCCGCGTCGCCACCATCTCGGCCGGCGACGAGGAGATCGGCGACGTCATCGCCGACGCGATCGAGAAGGTCGGCAAGGACGGCGTCGTGAACGTCGAGGAGGGCCAGACCTTCGGCCTCGACCTCGAGTTCACCGAGGGCATGCAGTTCGACAAGGGCTACATCTCGCCCTACATGGTCACCGACCAGGACCGCATGGAGGCCGTCCTCGAGGAGCCCTACATCCTCATCGCCAACCAGAAGATCGGCTCGGTCCGCGACCTGCTGCCGGTCCTGGAGCAGGTCATCCAGTCGGGCAAGCCGCTGCTGATCATCGCCGAGGACGTCGAGGGCGAGGCCCTCGCGACCCTGGTGGTCAACAAGCTGCGCGGCACGTTCACCGGCGTCGCCGTCAAGGCGCCGGGCTTCGGCGATCGCCGCAAGCGCATGCTCGAGGACATCGCCATCCTGTCGGGCGGCGAGGTCATCACCGAGGACCTGGGCCTGAAGCTCGAGAACACGCAGATCTCGCAGCTCGGTCGCGCCCGCCGCGTCGTCGTCGCGAAGGACACCACCACGATCGTGGACGGTGCCGGCGACGTCGAGGCGATCAAGGGCCGCATCAACCAGATCAAGTCCGAGATCGAGACCACCGACTCCGACTTCGATCGCGAGAAGCTCCAGGAGCGCCTCGCGAAGCTGTCGGGCGGCGTGGCCGTCGTGAAGGTCGGCGCGGCCACCGAGACCGAGGTCAAGGAGAAGAAGCACCGCGTCGAGGACGCCCTGCAGGCGACCCGCGCGGCCCTCGAGGAGGGCATCGTGCCCGGCGGCGGCGTCGCGCTCCTGCGTGCGGCCGACGCGGTCACGGCCGACGCCTTCGAGGACGACGAGCGCACGGGCGCGAAGATCGTGCTGCGCTCGCTCGAGGAGCCGCTGCGCCAGATCGCGGCGAACGCCGGGCTCGAGGGCTCGGTCGTCGTCAACGACGTGCGCAAGGCCAAGGGCAACGAGGGCCTCAACGCCGCCACCGGCGAGATGGAGGACCTCGTGAAGGCCGGCGTCATCGACCCGGCGATGGTCACGCGCTCGGCGCTGCAGAACGCGGCCTCGATCGCGAAGAACATCCTCACGACCGAGGCGGTCGTCGCCGAGATCCCGGAGAAGGACGCGGGCGGCGGCGGCGGCATGCCCGACATGTCGGGGATGATGTAGGCCGCTTCGGCTCTACGGAGACCGCATTGCCTGGAAGGGCCCGGCTTCGGCCGGGCCCTTCTGCGTTCCGGGCCGCCCCGCCACCCCGCACCCGACGTGTGGCACATGGCGTCCGCATAGCGGCTGCCATGTGCCACACGTCCGTGCGGACGCGCTACAGGATCTCCAGGACGCGCTCGACCGGGCGGGCGAGGACCGCGCGGTCGCCGTTGACGACGATCGGGCGCTGGAGAAGGGCGGGGCGCTGCACCATCGCGGCGAGGATCGCCTCCTCGTCGCCGGCGGCGGCCAGCTCGCCGGCGCCGGGCTCGCGCATGCGCAGGGCCTGGCTGGGACGCAGGCCGGCCTTGTCGAGCAGGTCGCGCAGCTCGTCCTCGCGCAGGCCCTCGACGTGGTACTCGACGCGGTCGAACGGGATGCCGCGCTCCTCGAGCAGGGCCGCGAGGCGGCGGCACGTCGTGCAGGTGCGCTTCTCGTAGACGGTGATCACGGCGCCGGAGTATCGCGACGAGGTCAGGGGAAGCGGTGCGTCGGCGTCCAGCCCAGGCGCTCGCGGGCGGCGGCGTTGCTCGCCCCGCGCAGGTCGTTGAAGAACGCGTCGCCGTACGCGCCGGCCACCAGCCGGGCCAGCCAGCGCGGGATGCGCAGCGGCGGCTTGGCGCCGAGCTTGGCCGCGTAGGCGGGCACCCACGCGCGCACCGGCTGCGGGTCGTCCTCGACGACGTTCACGACGCCCTGCGCGCGGCGCTCGATCGCGGCGACGAACGCGGCGGCCGCGTCGTCGACGTGGAGGAACGACAGCACGCCGGTGGACGGGCCCGCCAGCGGCAGGCGGCGCTTGCGGACCTGCTCGGTGAACATGCCGGTGTCCGGGTCGAAGACGGTGCCCGGCCCGTGCAGGTAGCCCAACCGCAGGACGGCCCCGCCGGCGTCGAGCGTCGACCGCTCGAGCGTGCGCACCGCGTCGAGGATCGGCGCGAAGACCGCCGGCGGCTCGCGCCACAGCGGGTCGTCCTCGGTCGCCAGGCCGGGGCCCGGGTCGTAGACGAACGCGATCGACTCCGCCACGTGATGCGCGTCGGGCGCGGCGGCGATCAGGTTCGCGGTCCCCTCGACGCGCAGGCGGTTCGTGGCGACGAACGCCTCGCCGATCTTGCGCGGGTTCAGGTCGCCGGGGATCGCCGTGAGCAGGTTCACGACCGCGTCGGGGCGCACCTCGTCGGCCAGCGCCCGCACCGCCGCGCCGTCGAGCGCGTCGACCGCGCGGGCGCCGTCGCCCCCGCGCCGCGAGAACCCGACGACCCGGTGGCCGGCCGCGGCCAGGCGCTCGGTCAGCGGACGGCCGAGAACCCCGGTGGCCCCGGCCACGAGAACGGTCCTGGCACCTTCGCCGCTCACACGGCACACGCTACCGGTCGCCCAGCAGCGCGGTGTCGAGGAAGCCGACGACCCGGCGCTCGTACTCGCCGGGGTCGGCGCGCAGCGCGCCGGTGTGGCCGCCCGAGGGCAGGGCCCACAGCGCCTTCGGCTCGCCCGCGCGCTCGAAGTAGACCTCGTTGAGCCCCTCGTCGACGTTGCCGTCCTCGGCGCGGATCAGCAGCACCGCCCGCGGCGCGATCCGCCCCACCAGCGAGGTCAGGCTCGGGGGCGGCGACGCGTTCGCGAGCACCGCGGTCGCCGCCGTCTCGACCGTCGTCGGCGACAGCCAGCGCAGGGCCACGGGCGCGTCGGGGTTGTGCATCTGCTCGGCGAGCGAGCGGATCCCGGCGCCCTCGGACACGACGGCGGCGAGGCGGCGGTCGTGCGCGGCGGTCTGCAGCAGCAGCTCGCCGCCGACCGACAGGCCCAGCCCGCCGATCCGCTGCGGATCGACGTCGTCGCGCGCGGAGAGGAGGTCGAGCGCGGCGACCAGATCGGGCTCGCCGCTCCAGCCGCGCGCGTTGCCGTCGCCCTCGCTCGTGCCCTCGCCGCGCCGGTCGAGCAGCAGCACGCCGTAGCCGCGGCGGACGAGCAGGCGCGCGTGGTCGAGCGTGCCGCGGCGGCCGGGGAACACGATCACCGCCGCCCGGTTGCGCGACGGCACGTACCAGCCGTCGAGCTCCAGCCCGTCGCTCGTCGTCAGCGTCACCTCCTCGTACGGGCGCCCCAGGTCGGCGGACGAGACCGGGGCCCGGGCCGGGTGGGTCGTGACGATCGCGAAGCAGACCGGCATGACCACGAACACGCCGACGAACGCGGCCGCGGCGACGACCCCGGCGCGCCGCAGCCACCGCCGCAGCGGACGCTCGTCGTCCCGGCGGTGGCGCCACAGCGTCCACGCGCCGAGGACCAGCAGCGCCACCCCCGCCACGCCGGCCAGGATCGCGGTCCCGTCGTCGCCGGCGAACCGGTCGATCGCCACGTGGCGCACGCCGTCGGCGACGCCGGCCGCGATCGCGCACGGCGCCCAGGCCAGCGCCAGCGCCGCGCGCCACCCGGCGCGCAGCCGCGGATAGGCGACGGCGCTCGCCGCCAGCAGCGCGATCGGCACCAGGCCGCCGGCGAGGTGGTCGCCGACCGCGGTCCCCGGCTCGCGGTTGACGAACGCGTCGTCGGCGACCCACAGGCCGATCAGCGCCATCGCCGCCGTGAACACGATCCGCTCCATGGGACGAGCCTCCTGCGGGCGCGACGCCGCGGCATCCGTCGATGGCCGCGATGGCGCTCCGGGGATCGCCCGGACCCGCGCCGGCCGCTACCCGTCGCCGTGCAGCTCGGCCCAGGCGCGCGCCATCTGCACGCGCTCGCGGCCGCTGGGATGGCCGTCGAACACCGCGTGCCACCAGCCGGGCGGGTCGGGGTCCGACAGGCCGCGCTCGGTGAAGCCGACGAACAGGCCCTCCATCGCGTCCGGGTCGCGCGTGGCCTGCAGCGCCGTCCAGTCCGCCTCGGCCTCGTAGCGGCGGCTCAGGGCGTTGTCGAGCGGCATGGCCAGCAGCCCGCACACGACGAACACCAGCAGCGCCACCGGCACCGCGGCCGCCTCGCCCATCCCGCCGCGCCGGCGCGTCAGGAACGCGATCGCGAGCGCGGTCGGGACGATCGTGATCGCGAACCAGCCGATCGACTTGGGCAGGTGGCGGCGGGCGAGGTGGGCGACCTCGTGGCCGAGCACCACCCGGATCTCGTCGCGCGGGAACTCGTCGGCGAGCGTGTCCCACAGCACCACCCGCTGCGAGGAGCCGAGCCCGGCCGCGTACGCGTTCGGCGCGCTCGTGAACTCGCTGACCTTCTCGACGCGCAGCGGCACCTCGCGGTCGAGGCCCTCGGCGCGCGCGAGGCGGTCGACCTCGCGCTGGGCCCAGGGCTCCGGGCGCTCCTGGCCGGGCATCAGGTACGGGGAGACGAACGTGAGGCCGGCCATGATCCCGACGAAGACGCCGGCGGCGGGCAGCCACCACGCCGCGCGCAGCAGCCGCGCCAGCCCCATCGCCACCAGCAGCGCCAGGCAGATCGCCAGGAACGTCACGCCGAGGCTCGCGAACTGCGTCGCCAGCGCCTCGGGGTAGCCGATGTCGGTGACGTCGTGGCGCTTGAGCCACCACAGCTCGACGATCGAGAACGGCAGCTCGACGAGCCACAGGATCGCCAGCCCGAGCATCCCCAGCAGGAAGCCGGTGCCGATCGGCCCGGCGGCCGACTCGCGCGCGAAGCGGGCGCCCCGCCACGCGTAGAGGCCGAGCGTAACGAGCGTGACGACGATCCCCAGGATCGTGAGGACGCGCAGGAACGCCTCGAACGACTCAGCCTCGGCGACCGCCTCGGCGCCGAACGTGGCGTCGACGTCGACGGCGGGCTCGGGCAGGCCGCTCGGGACGATCGTCGCCCACAGCGCGCGGCCCGCCAGCACCGCGGCGACGGCCACCGCCAGCGCCGCCGCCGACCACAGCGCGCGGCGGGCGCCGGTCGTCACCTACGGCGCCTCCGGCCGGTCCCCGAGGTCGCGCGGCGGCGCCGGCGGCGCCCAGCCGGGCGGCGGCGCGCCCGGTGCCGCGTCCGGAGGCGGCGGGGGCGGCGGCGGACCGGGCGGGCCCGAGACGGGCGACGACGGCGGGGCGGCGGGCGCCGCGCCGGCCGGCGGGCCGTCGAGGTCCGCGGGCACCGGCCCGGTGGCGAGCGTCGGCCCGCTGTAGGGGTAGCGGTCGGTGAGCACGTGGCCGTAGGCGTAGAGCTGCGCGTCGTAGCGCAGGCAGAACGCCAGGAGGTCGCGCAGCCCGGCCGGCATCCGGCCCGTGAACAGGGCGGCGAACCAGCCCAGGACCGCCGCCACGAACAGCGCGGTGCCCAGCGCGGAGCTGAGGATCGCGGCCGGGATCCCCAGGATGATCCGGAAGCCGGTGATCCAGCGGTTCTGGCGCGCGCTGGGGTCGATCTGCAGGTCGACCGGATAGGTGCCCGGCGCGCCGACGAAGCCCGGGAACGGGTTGGCGGCGAGCGACACGTACGCGCCCAGGTGCAGCCGGTAGCGCACGTAGGCGCCGAGGAAGCGGTGCAGCGCGTCGGGGGAGCGCCCCGTGAACAGCGTCGCGAACCAGTTGACGATCGCCACCACGAACGCGGCGATGCCCCACAGGATGATCCACACGATGTGCGGCAGCGCCAGGAGGAGGCGGAAGAACACGGTCAGGCGGCTGCGGCGCAGGTCGTCGTCGACGGTCGCGCGGACCGGATGCTCGGGCTGCGGCAGCGGACGCGACAGCGCCGGCGCGCTGTGCGGGTAGCGGTCGGTCAGCAGCGCGAGGTAGCCGTACGCCTGCGCCGCGTAGCAGAGGCAGTAGACGGCGAGGTCGCGCAGCCCGGTGTTCGTGCGCCCGCGGGCCATGATCACGAACCAGGCGCCGATCGCGACGACGATCAGGACGCCGACGAACGACGCCCCGCCCGACCACGACCAGTCGCCGTCGCTGGACGTGGTCCAGCTGCTGCTGCCGCCGGTCCCGCCGCCGACGAGCGCCGCGGTCAGCAGGCCGGCCGGGATCCACAGGACGACGCGGAAGGCGATCGTCCAGCGGTTCTGGCGCGAGGGCTCGGGCAGCTCGACGTCGACCTGGTAGCCGGGGTCGCCGAGGAAGCCGGGGTACGGGTCGGCGGCCAGGCTCATGTACGCGTGCAGGTGGACGCTGTAGCGCAGGTACGCGCCGTAGAACCGGTGCAGGCCGGTGGGGCCGCCGGTGATGAGCGCCCAGACCCACAGGACGGGCGCCACGACGACGATCGCGATGCCCCACAGCCACCACCAGATGAAGTGCGGGATCGCGAGGATCAGGCGGAAGAAGACCGTCAGCCGGCTGCGCTCGAGCGCCCGGTCGCGCACGACGATCTGGATGGGATGCGACGGCGTTGGCGTCTCCACGAGGCGTACCCTGCCAGGTTCGGTGGACGCGCGCGCCCGAAGCACCGGACGAGTGACCGAGCTGCACCGCTGGCCGGTGAAGTCGCTCGCCGGCGAGCCCGTCGACGTCCTGCGCGTCGACCCGCGCGGCGCCGCGGGCGACCGCGCCCACGCGCTGACCCACACCCACAAGGGCGCGACGCGGCTGCTCACCGCCCGCGAGGCGCCGCGGATGCTGGCGTGGTCGGCCACCTACGGGGGCGCCGACGTGGTCCCCGACGGCCCGCCGGAGCCCGTCCTCACCGCCCCCGACGGCGAGCGCTACGCGTGGAGCGACCCGGCCCTGGCCGCCGCGCTGCGGGCGGACCTGGGCCGCGACGTGGCGCTGCGCCGCGACGTCGCCGGCCAGCAGGACCTGCCCGACAGCCTGCTGGTGACGACCGCGGCCACGCTCGCCGCGGTCGAGGCGGAGCTGGGCCGCCCGCTCGACCTGCGCCGCTTCCGCACGAACGTCCACGTCGAGCTCGACGCACCGCCGTTCGCCGAGAACGGCTGGGAGGGGCGGCGCATGCGCGTCGGCGACCTCGAGCTCGAGCTGCTGCACCCGTGCGTGCGCTGCGTGATCCCCACGCGCGACCCCGACACGCAGGTGAAGTGGGCCGGGCTGCTGCGCCACCTCGTGCGCGAGCACGGCGGCATCTTCGGCATCAACGCGCGCCCGCTCGGACCCGCGACCGTGCGCCGCGGCGACCCGGTCGCCGTGCACGACAACTTGCCGACGTCAACCTTCGGCTGAAGCAAGTATCATCGGGCCCATGACCACCATCGCTCCGGCTCGCCGCAGCGCGGCGAGTGAGGCCTGGGTGCTGATGGCCGAGCTCGTGGTGAGCCAGCGCCAGCGCACCATGTGCGTCTGCTCGGAGCTCGACCTCGCGCCGGGCCAGCTCCACGCCCTGAAATGGCTGGATCCGGAGTCCCCCAAGCCGATGCGGGAGCTCGCCGCCGCGCTGGCGTGCGACAACTCCAACGTCACCGGCATCATCGACCGCCTGGAGGACCGCGGCCTCGTGGAGCGGCGGCCCGCGCCCCACGACCGGCGCGTGAAGATGCTGGTCGTGACCCCGAAGGGCCAGGAGCTGCGCGCGCAGATCAAGGAGCGCATGGAGGAGGCGCCCGAGCAGCTCCAGCGCCTCGATCCCGAGGAGCAGCGCCAGCTGCGGGATCTCATGCGCAAGGCGCTCGGGCGCGACTGAGGCCGCCTAGGCCTCCGGCACCGGCCGGGGGCCCTCCCCGACGTACTTCGCGGTCGGGCGGATCAGCCGGCCCTCGCGCTTCTGCTCAAGGATGTGCGCCGACCAGCCGGCCACCCGCGCGCACGTGAACATCGGCGTGAACAGCTCCGCGGGCACCTCGGCCATGTCGAGGATCACCGCCGACCAGAACTCGACGTTCGTGGCCAGCACGCGATCGGGCTTGCGCGCCTTCAGCTCCGCCAGCGCCGCCTTCTCGAGCGCCTCGGCGACCTCGAAGCGCGTTGAGCCCAGCTCGCGCGCCGTGCGCCGCAGCACGCGGGCGCGCGGGTCCTCGGCGCGGTAGACGCGGTGGCCGAAGCCCATCAGGCGCTCGCCGCGGTCGAGGGCCTGCTTGACCCAGGTGTCGGCGTCGCCCAGCTCCTCGACCTCGTCGAGCATCTTCAGGACGCGCGACGGGGCGCCGCCGTGCAGCGGCCCGCTGAGCGCGCCGACCGCGGCGCTGAGGGCGGCGGCCACGTCGGCCCCGGTCGACGCGACGACGCGCGCGGTGAACGTCGAGGCGTTCATCCCGTGCTCGGCGGCCGAGATCCAGTAGGCGTCGATCGCCTTGACGTGGTCGGGGTTCGCCTCGCCGCGCCAGCGGATGAGGAAGCGCTCCGGGATCGAGGAGGCCTTGTCGACCTCGCTCTGGGGCACCGGCGGGCGGCCGACGCCGCGAGCCGACTGGGCGACGAACGACAGCGCCATCACCGACGCCCGGGCCAGCTCGGTGCGCGCCTGCTCGTCGCTGATGTCGATCAGCGGCTCGAAGCCCCACTCGGGCGCGAGCATCGCCAGCGCGGCCTGCACGTCGACGCGGGCGTCGCCCGAGCGGACGGTCAGGGGCCAGGGCTCGGCGGGCGGCAGGCCCGGCTTCAGCTTGCCGTCGACCAGCAGGCCCCAGACCTGCTCGTAGGGGACGCGGCCGACGAGATCCTCGATGTCGACGCCGCGGTAGCGCAGGGCGCCGCCGGCGCGGTCGGGCTCGGCGATCGTCGTCGCGAACGCGACGACGCCCTCGAGGCCGGACTGGACGTCGGTGTCGGTGGTCATGTGCTGCTCCTGGGTTCGGCGGGAGAGGCGCCGGGCGCCGTCCGGCGCCGGCGATGTCGATGACGGCGGGCCTTCGCCACGTTGCCACACAGCCGCATCGAGCACCAGCGGCGTCCGCCGGCCGGCGAACGGTCGAAGAAGCGGGCGCTGCACGTGTCCGACGCGCAGATGCGCACGCGGTCGCGCTCGGCGGCGCCGAGCATCGCGACGGCGTCGCGCGCGACGGCGGCCAGCGCGCGGTCGACCGGCGCGCCGTCGCGCCCGGCGTCGAGGGCGATCGCGCCGGCGGGGTCGAGCGCGACGCGCTCGCGCAGCGGCGCGCGGCGCAGGGCCGCGTCGAGCGCGGCGACGGACGCGTCGGGGACGGGGCGCCCGGCGACGGCGGCGACGACGGCGTCGTCGATCGCCTCGCGCAGCGCGCGGGCGCGCTCCAGGTCGCCGGGTCCGGCCGGCGGCGGCGCGTCGGCGACCCGGGCGGCGACCAGCCAGCTCGCCAGGTCGGCGGGCGTGACGAGCGTCTCGACGCGACGCCACCAGCGCTCGCGCAGCGTGTTGACGAGGTCCAGCGCTGGGCGCCCGCCGAGCCAGTACCAGTACGGCTCGCCGCGCTCGAGCGGCAGGCGCAGGTCGTCCGGCAGGTCCATAACCGCAATGATGCCAGGAAGGCGGTTACGCGGACGGGCGGCGCACGGCCACGGCGCGGCTCGTAGGGTGCGCGCATGTCCGACGCCGACCTCATGTTCCGCCCCGTCGACGAGCTGGCCGCGCTCGTGCGCGACGGGGAGCTGACCGCGCGGGAGCTCGTCGAGGCGTCGCTGCGACGGATCGAGGCGCTCGACCCGCAGCTCGGCGCGTTCGTGGACGTCGACGGCGAGAAGGCGCTGGCGGCCGCCGACGCGATCGGGCCCGGCGACCCACGGCCCTACGCGGGCGTGCCGGTCGCCATCAAGAACAACCGCGCCGTCCGCGGCTGGCGGCTGACGCTCGCCTGCGACCTGATGGACGACTTCACGCCGGACTTCGACAGCCACGTCGTGCGCCGGCTGACCGACGCGGGATTCGTCGTCGTCGGCACGACGAACCTGCCCGAGTACGGCATCCAGCCGGTCACCGAGCCGCGGCGCTTCCCGCCGGCCCGCAACCCCTGGGACCTCGACCGCACGCCGGGCGGCTCGTCGGGCGGATCGGCCGCCGCGATGGCGGCCGGCCTCGTGCCGGTCGCGCACGCCAACGACGGCGGCGGCTCCACCCGCATCCCCGCCTCCTGCTGCGGGCTCGTCGGGCTCAAGCCGGCGCGCGGGCGCATCTCGCTGGGCCCCGAGCTCGGCGACCACCCGCTCGTGCAGGACGGCGTGCTGACGCGCACGGTCGGCGAGACCGCGCGCCTGCTCGACCTGCTGTCCGGGGTGGAGCCCGGCGACGCGAGCTGGGCGCCGCCGCCCGACGCCCCGTTCGCGACCGCGGTCGAGCGCGACCCGCAGCGGCTGCGCATCGGCGTCGCGGTCAACCCGCCGCTGCCCGACGCCGAGGTCGACCCGATCCACCTCGCCGCCGTGCGCGACGCCGCGGCGCTGCTGGACGAGCTCGGTCACGAGGTCGTCGAGATCGAGCCGAGCTGGACGAACCCGGCGCTGCTGCCGCTGTTCTCGGTGTCGTTCCTCACCGCGATCGCCACCTCGATCGCCTGGTCGGGCCTCATCGCCGGCCGCGAGCCGCGGGCCGAGGACATGCAGGCGATGAGCTGGGCGATCTACGAACGGGCGCGCGGCTGGTCGGCGCTCGAGCACGCGACCGCGCACGCCCAGCTGCAGGGCATGATGCGCGCCGTCATCGTCGAGCTCGACCCGTGGGACGCGGTCCTCACGCCGGCGCTGGCGCAGCGGCCGCTTCCGATCGGCACGCTGAACAGCGACGACCCCGACGACCCGATGGCCGCGTTCGCGGGCGGCGGGCGCTTCACCCCCTTCACCGCGGGCCTGAACGCGTCGGGCCAGCCGGCGCTCTCGCTCCCGTTCGACGTCGCCGAGGAGGACGGGCTGCCGGTCGCGATCCAGCTCATCGGCCGCCCGGCCCGCGAGGACGTGCTGCTCGGGCTGGGGGCGCAGATCGAGCGCGCGCGGCCGTGGGCCCACCGGCGCGCGCCGCTCGCGCGGGCGTAGTCAGGCCGCCTGGCGCTCGACGGCGCCGCCGAACACGTCGGCCATCGCCCGCGGGCGCACGCCGAGGGCCTCGACGTCGGCGCTGCCGCGCTCGGACACGGTCGTGACCTCGAAAAGCTCGGCCTCGTCCCAGGTGACCGGCGCCGCCCCGGCGAGCGCGGCCTCCCCCGCGCGCAGCGCCGTGCGCGCCACCGGCGGCGGGATCGGCACGATCGCGCGGCCGGCGGTCGCCAGGCGCACCATCTCCGCGTGCGTGAGCGTCTGCGGGCCGGCGAGCTCGACCCGGGCGGGCGGGTCGCTCGCGTCGAGCGCGGCGACCACGCAGTCGGCGGCGTCCTCGGCCCACAGCGGCTGGAAGCGAGCGCGGCCCAGGCCCGTCATCGGCACGGCCGGCAGCAGCGCGAGGCGCCGGTGGACCGTCGTCCAGCGCCCGCCGTCGGCGTACAGCATGGACGGCGCGAACACGGTCGCGGCCAGGCCCGACTCGGCCACCACCCGCTCGGCCAGCGCCTTGGAGCGGCGCAGGCGCGTGCGGTGATGGGTGGTGGCGCCGAGCGCGGAGAAGAACACGAAACGCTCGACCCCCGCGCGCTCGGCGGCGTCGACCATCCGCCACGTCGCGATCGCGTTGAGCTCCTCGATCGAGCCGCCCGGCTGGTCGCGCGCCGACGCCGCGAGGTGCACGACGGTGCCGACGCCGCGCATCGCGTTGCGGAACGACGGCGGGTCGGTGAGGTCGCCGAGCGCGATCTGCACGCGGACGCGCTCGCGCCCCAGCCGCCGCGGGTCGCGCACGAGGCAGCGCACCGGGACGCCGCGCCCGGTCAGCCGGCGGACGAGCGCCGAGCCGACCTGGCCCGTCGCCCCCGTGATCAGGACGAGGTCCGCCACGCGCCGCTCAGAACCAGTGCCGCTGCTCCTGCCAGGGGTCGCCGTCGTTGTGGTAGCCGTTGAGCTCCCAGAACCCCTGGCGATCCTCGGGCAGCAGCTCGAGGCGGCGCAGGAACTTGGCCGACTTCCAGAAGTAGCGCTTGGGGACGAGCAGGCGCAGCGGCGCGCCGTGGTCGGGCTCCAGCGGCCGGCCCTCGTAGGCGTGGGCGACGAGGACGTCGTCGTCGTAGAGCAGCTCGAGCGGCATGTTCGTCGTGTAGCCGCCGTCACTGTGGGCGAGCGCGAACTTGGCCTCCGGCTTCACGCCGGCGCGCTCCAGCAGGTCGCGCACGCGCACGCCGGTCCACGTCGTGTCGAGCTTGGACCAGCGGGTGACGCAGTGGATGTCGGCGGTGATCGTCACCTGCTCCAGCGCCATGAGCTCGTCCCATGACAGCGTCAGCGGCCGCTCGACCGACCCGTCGACGGTCAGGGTCCACGTGCTGAGGTCGAACGGCGGGTTATCGCCGTAGGTGAGCACCGGGAAGCGCTCGGTCAGGTACTGCCCCGGCGGGATGCGCGACGGGTCCAGCCCGCGCTCGGCGGCCTGCCGGCGCCCGCGCGCCGCCAGCAACTTCGAGGTGACGGCCATGCGGGTAGAGTACGGCGTTCCAGCCGGACCGAATTCGAGACGAGAAGGACGACCTCACCACACATGGCCTACGTCATCGCGGAGCCCTGCATCGGCACGAAGGACAACTCCTGCGTCGAGGTCTGTCCGGTCGACTGCATCCACCCGACCCCGGACGAGCCCGACTACGACACGGTCGAGCAGCTCTACATCGACGCGGAGGAGTGCATCGACTGCGACGCCTGCGTCGAGGCCTGCCCGGTGGACGCCTGCTTCGCCGAGGACCAGCTCCCGGCGGAGTGGTCGAAGTTCATCCAGATCAACGCGGACTACTACGCCAACCGGTAGTCAGGCGGCGAGCGCCAGCGGCTGCTCGCCCTGGACGCTCCCGTCGCCGGCGAAGCGCCGGACCTCGACCGTGTGGCCGCCACGGCGGACCTCGACGATCACGTCGGCGTCGCGCTCGTGCGCGACCAGCTGCGCGCCGCGATGGCGCCGGCGCAGCCGGGCGATCTCGCGTGCCTGGTCGACGGTGAGCTCCATGCACCCATGATCGGCAGCCTGCCTCAGGCGTCGCAGAAGATCTGCTGAAGCTCAGGTAATTCGTCGAGTGCGCCGTCCCGCGGCGCGCCGCTCAGCCCGCCATCGGCAGCGACATGCCCGCCGGCTTGGGACCGGTCGGCGGGATCACGTCGAGCACGGGCAGCGACGGCAGCGGCAGCGGCGTGATCGCGATCAGCCCGCGAGCGGCCTGGCGGATGCCCTGCGAGGCCGGGTCGTCGGGGTCGCCGAACACGAGCGGCTGGCCGGAGTCGGAGCCCTCGCGCAGCGGCATCGTGAGCGGGACCTTGCCGAGCAGCGGCACGTCGAGCTCGTCGGCCAGCGCCTGGCCGCCGCCCTCGCCGAAGATCGGGAAGCGCTCGCCGCCGGGCGTGGTGAAGCCCGACATGTTCTCGACGATGCCGCACACCTCGAGGTTGACCTTCTCGGCCATCTCGGCGGCGCGCCGGGCGACGCGCTGGGCGGTCGGCTGCGGGGTCGTCACGATGAGGAACCGCGCCTGCGGCAGCAGCTGGGCGAGCGTCATCGAGACGTCGCCGGTGCCGGGCGGCAGGTCGATGAGCAGGTAGTCCAGCTCGCCCCACGCGACGTCCTGGAGGAACTGCGTGAGCGCCTTGTGCAGCATCGGGCCGCGCCACACGACCGCGCTGTCCTCCTGGCCGAGGAAGAAGCCGATCGACATGACCTTGATCCCGCCCTCGCCCTCGAGCGGCACGATCTTGCGCTCCGCCGAGACCGGTGGGCGCTGCGCGCCCAGGCCGAACATGCGCGGGATCGAGTAGCCCCACACGTCGGCGTCGAGGACGCCGACCCGCTTGCCCTCGGCGGCCAGCGCGGCGGCGAGGTTGGCGGTGAGCGTGGACTTGCCGACGCCCCCCTTGCCGGAGCCGACGCAGATCACGTTGGCGACCTGCGCGAGCGCGCCGTTGGGGAGGCCCCCGGCACGGCCGAGCTTCTGCTGGATCGCGGCCTTCTGCTGATCGGTGAGGACGTCGAAGCTGACGTTGACCTGCGTCACGCCCTCGATCGCCTTGACCGCGTTCGTCACGCCGGTCTGGAAGTGGTTGCGGATCGGGCAGCCCGGCGTGGTCAGCGAGACGACGACGTCGACCACGCCGCCCTCATGGATCTCGATCGACCGCACCATGTCCAGCTCGACGATGTTCTGGCGCAGCTCGGGATCGATGACCGCCTCGAGTGCCTTGCGGATCTCATCGTGCGTCATTGACCCATTGTCCCAAAGTCGCCGAGTCCGCCCCCGGACGGCGGGGTAGAGGCACGCCGCCGATGGAGGAGACCCTGAGCACCTGGCGCGAGCTGGACGAGGCGATCGGGGCCCCGGACTGGGCCCAGCACCCCGCGCACGCGCGCTCCACGCTCGTGTTCCGCGGCCTGTCGCGCGCCGTCTACACCAACGAGTCGGGGCTCGCCCGCCTGGGCGGGGACTTCGCCACCGTCGAGCGCCACCTGATCCGCAACTTCCGCAAGTACGCCCACCAGGCCGCGCCCGGCCCGACGATCTGGGACTGGCTCGCGCTCGGCCAGCACCACGGGCTGCCGACCCGCCTGCTGGACTGGACGTTCTCGCCGTACGTGGCGCTGCACTTCGCGACCGTCGCCTGGCCCGACGACGACGCGGTCCTGTGGGCGGTCGACTGCGCCGCCGTCCACGAGCAGCTTCCCGCCGCGCTGCGCTCGGCGCTGGACGCGGAGGGCGCGCTCGTGTTCACGACCGAGCAGATGGCCGCGCACGCGCCGGAGGTCGCCGACCTCGAGCGGCTGGAGGAGGACGCGCCGTTTTTGGCGTTCATGGAGCCGCCGTCGCTCGACGACCGGATCGTCAACCAGGCGGCGGTGCTGTCGGCGTGCTCGGACCCGACGTGCTCGCTCGAGGACTGGCTGGCCGACCACCCCGGCATCTGGCGCGCCTGGCGGATCCCGGCGGGGCTGAAGGCGGAGGTCCGGGGGCGGCTGGACCAGGCGCAGATCAGCGAGCGCGTGCTGATGCCCGGGCTCGACGGGCTCGCGGCGTGGCTGCGGCGCTACTACTCGTCGAGCGCGATCGCGCGCGAGGACGAGCAGCAGGGCGCGGCGATGGACGGCAGCGACCGCGACGTCGACCACATGCGCTGAGCCGCGCGGACGGCCGCGGACCTCCGGACACGACGCGGGGCGCCCGTGTGGGCGCCCCGCGAATCCTGCCCGGAAGCTGCGATGCGGCGGTCTACGCGAGCTGCGCGACCCGCTCGCTGACCTTGGCGACGACCGTCGCGCCGGCGAGCTGCGCCGTCTCGACGGCGTTGCCGACGCGGGCGGCGGCGAGGTCGGCCTGGGCGCGCGCGTTGCGGGCCAGGGCGTCGGGCGCGGGCGGCGCGGACACGGCCTTCGTGACGCGCTCGCGGCGGGCCTTCAGCTCGCGCTCGACCCGCGTGCGGGCCTTGCGGACCTCGCGCTCGAGGCGCTGGCGGGCCTGGCGGACGTCGCGCTCGAGCGACTTGCGGGCGCGCGTGCCGCGGCGCTCGTAGCGGCGCAGGTCGGCCTCCAGCGAGCGCTGGGCGCGACGCAGGCGCTGCTCGGCGTCGGAGCGCGTGCCGTAGGCGGCGCGCAGCTCCTCGATCGTCTTCTCGACGGTCTCGCGCGCGGTGAGCGCGGCGCCGACGGACGTGAGGACGGCGCGCTCGGCGACGTCGCCGACGCGGTCGAGCGTGCTCTGGGCCTCGGCGGCGGCCGTCGTCTCGGCCTTGGCGGCGGTGGCCTTGGCCTGCGCGGCGCTGCGCGAGGTGGTGCGCTTCGTCGCCGCCGTCGTGCGCTTCGTGGCGGCGGTCGTGCGCTTGCGGGCGCGAGTGGTCGCGCCCTTCTTGGCGGTCGTCGAGCGCTTGGTGGCGGCGGCCTGGCGCGTGGTGGCGCGCGTGTCGGCCTCGACGGCCTTCGTGGTCTCGGTGGTCTTCGGCGTGCTGTCGCTGGCCATGGACTTCGTCTCCCTGCGGCGTCGGCTTGTTAGTTCTAAGCTTGTTCAGATCCTACCCTGCGAACACATGTTTGTAAACCGCGGAGCGGGCAGGGTTACAGGGCCGAACACGGGTTCGTCCCGGCGGCGTGTCGTGCGATCGTGACTAGGCCGGCGACGCCGGCGGCAGCTCGCGCCCGGTGCGCGCGAGCCAGGCGTCCGGATCCTCGAGCTCGGCCCAGGTCGGCAGCATCTCGGGCGACGAGAACACGCGGTGCAGCACGGCGACGCCCTCGCGCTCGACGACGGCGTCGCAGAACTGCTTGCCCACCTGGTACTGGCGGAGCTTCAGCTCCAGCCCCAGCAGCTTCTCCAGCACCTTCCACGGGCCGCTGCGGTTCGCGCGCCGGCGGTCCAGCGCGGCGCGGAGCTTGTCGAGGTCGGGCAGGACGTCGCGGCCGACGGCGTCCATCACGTGCTCGGCGTGGCCCTCGATGACGGCCATCGTCGCCTGCAGGCGGTCGAGCAGGTCGCGCCGCTCCGGCCCGGCGAGCGCGACCACGAGGCCGTCCTCGCGGATCGTGCGCACCAGCGCCTCGATGTCGTCGCGGGAGCGCAGCTTCGCCAGCGCGGACAGGTCGACGTCGACGTCCATGCCGTCCAGCAGCTCGCGCAGCAGCCCGGCGAGGTGGGAGCGCAGCCACGGCACGCCCGAGAACTGCACGGCGTGGGTGACCTCGTGGACGCCGACCCACGTCACGAGCTGCTCGGCGTCGACGTCGAGCTTGCCCGCCGCCTCCAGCAGGTTCGGGGCCAGGAACAGCAGCCGCGTCGGGCTCTCGGCGTCGAGCAACACGAGCTCGTACTGGCCCAGCACCCGCTGG
>DATMSA010000144.1:0-2979 GCA_035565675.1 Capillimicrobium sp.
GCGCGGCGTCATCGCCGCCTTCACGGTCTCGGCGGTGACGCAGAACGTGTCCGGGTCGACGTCGCAGAACACCGGGGTGGCGCCGGTCGGCGGGATCGCCTCGGCCGACGCGTAGAACGTGAACGAGGGGACGATCACCTCGTCGCCGGGCCCGACGCCCAGGGCGCGCAGGGCGATCGTGAGCGCGTCGGTGCCGTTGCCGACCCCGATCGCGTGGGCGGCCCCGCAGTAGGCGGCGAACTCCCGCTCGAAGGCCTGGACGTTGGGGCCGAGGATGTAGCGGCCGTCGTCGACGACCTCGGTCATGGCCTGCAGGATGCGCTCGCGCAGGGGGGCGAGGGGCGTGGCGGTGTCGAACAGAGGCACTGGCATCGGAAAGCCACCCTAGTGTCCGCACGAGCGTGAGCGACGTCCTCGACAGCCCCAAGGCGGGCCCGGCCGCGCTGCGGGGAAGCGCGCTGCGCAGCGGCGCCTACTTCGCCGGCGTCGCGCTGTCGATCGCCTCGGCGCCGCTGCTGATCCGCCATCTGGGCGTCGAGCGCTTCGGCCAGTACGCGACGGTCATGGCGCTGATGAACCTCGTCGCGGGCGTCACCGAGGGCGGCCTCAACGCGGTCGCCCTGCGCGAGTACGCGACGCTCGAGGGCGGCACGCGGCGGGCGGCGATGCGCTCGCTCATGGGCATCCGCCTCGTGCTCTCGGTCGCCGGCGTGCTCGTCGGCATCGCGTTCGCGCTCGTGGCCGGCTACGACTCGCCGCTGGTCGTCGGCGCGATCGGCGCCGGCACCGGCGTGCTCGTCCAGGCGGTCCAGATGCTCGTCTCCACGCCGCTGCAGGGCGAGCTGCGCTTCGGCTGGCTGGCCCTGCTCCAGCTCGCCGGGCAGGCGCTCAGCGTCGCGCTGATCGTCGCGCTCGTCCTCGCCGACGCCGGGCTCGTGCCGTTCCTGTGGATCATGGTCCCGATCGGCCTGGTGCTGCTGGCCGTCACCGCCTGGCTCGTGCGCAGGAAGATGCCGCTGCGCCCGTCGCTGCGCTGGGCCCAGGTCTGGCCGCTGCTGCGCGACACGCTCCCCTACACCGCCGCGGTCGCGCTCAACGTCGTCTACTTCCGCGTGACGATCCTCGTCATGTCGATCGAGACGAGCGAGCTCGAGACCGGCTACTTCGCCACCTCGTTCCGCGTCGTCGAGGTGCTCATCGGCATCCCCGCGCTCGTGATCGGCGCCGCGTACCCGATCCTCGCCCGGGCCGAGCGCGACGACGACAAGCGCTTCGCCTACGCGATGCGGCGCATCCTCGAGCTGTCGATGCTGCTCGGCGTGTGGATGGCGATGTGCTGCGTGGTCGGGGCGCAGGTCGCGATCGACGTGCTCGCCGGCGACGAGGCGCAGCCGGCGGTGTCGGTGCTGCGCATCCAGGGCCTGACGCTCGTCGCCACCGGCGTCGCGGTCGCCGCCGGCTACGGCCTGCTCACGCTGCGCCGCTACGCCGCGCTGCTGTGGCTGAACGCGGGCGCGCTCGTCGTCAGCGTGGTGCTCACGCTGATCCTCGTCGGGCCGCTCGGGGCCGAGGGCGCCGCGATCGCCACGCTCGCGACCGAGTCCGCGCTCGCCGTCGGCGTCGTCGCCGTGCTGCTGCGGCTGCGGCCCGAGCTGCTCGGGATGCTGACGTCGATCGCGCCGGTCACCGGAAGCGCGGGTGCGGCGATCGCGATCGGCCTGCTGCTCGGCATCCCGTCGCTCGTCGCGCTGCTCGTCGCCAACGTCGTGTTCGTGGCCGGGCTGGCCGTCACCCGGCGGCTGCCGCCCGAGATCCGCGACGTGCTGCGCCGCTAGGCTCTCGCCGCTTGGACTGGTCGGTCGCCCCCGGAACGCGCATCGCGCGCCTGCCGCGCCCGCTGCAGGTGCCGGCGATCCTGCTGCGCGAGGCGCTGCCGCGCAAGCGGCCGTGGACCTACGACGCCGACGGGCTGGCGACCATGCACTTCAGCCCGTTCCAGGCCGACGCCGAGTTCGCGCGCCTGTACGAGCAGATGGCCGCCGACTGGTTCCGCGACGAGGTCGTCGACGCGCGCTGGCGCATGTGGCTGCTCACCCGCTGGGCCCGCTACGCGCGCGGCGTGCCCGGCGGCTACGCCGAGTTCGGCACCTACCGCGGCGGCTGCGCGTGGATGATCCTGTCGACCGCGGACCTGGCGCCCGACCGGCGGTTCTTCCTGTTCGACACCTACGCGGGCATCCCCGACTCGCGCCTGACCGCGGCCGAGCGCGAGGCGCGCTTCGCCGGGCGCCTGGCCGACACGTCGGCCGGCTACGTGCGCGACCTGCTGGCGCCCTGGGACCCGATCCCGCAGATCGTCGCCGGCGACGTGTTCGAGACGATGCCCGCCACCGACACCGGGCCGATCGCGTTCGCGCACATCGACCTCAACGCGGCCGCGCCGACCGAGCACGTGCTCGCGCACGTCTACGAGCGGCTGTCGCCCGGCGGCGTCGTCGTGTTCGACGACTACGGCTGGGCCGGCTACGAGGACCAGCGCGCCCGCATCGACGCGTTCGTGGCCGGGCGGCCCGAGGAGCTCGTCGCGCTGCCGACCGGCCAGGCGGTCCTGCTGCGCGCGCCCGCGGCGGCATGAGCGCGCTCGACGTCGTCGTCGTCACCTTCGACACGCGCGAGGTGACGCTCTCGTGCCTCGAGCGCCTGACCGCCGAGATCGACCTGCGCGCGATCGTCGTCGACAACGGCTCGACCGACGGCACCGCCGAGGCGATCGCGCAGCGCTTCCCGCAGGCGACCGTCGTGCGGCTGGAGGAGGGCGTCGGGTTCGCGGAGGCGTGCAATCGCGGCGCCGCGGCCGGCGACGCCCCGCTCGTGCTGTTCCTCAACAGCGACGTGCTCGCGCGGCCGGGCGCGATCGACGCGCTCGTCGCCGCCCTGGCCGCGCGGCCCGACGCGGTCGCGGCCGGCGGCCGGCTCGTC